>CAZJDB010000180.1:0-19656 GCA_964544695.1 uncultured Chitinophagaceae bacterium | reverse complement strand
CAGGACGCTCCCCCGCGCCTGGGTGGCCACGACGAGGATGATGCTGATCAGGTCGGGAGTAAAGCCCGGCCATGGATGGTCGTATATGGTGGGAATGCCGCCGTCCAGTAAGTTCTGAATCGTATAAATATCCTGCTCGGGGACGAAGATATCATCGCCGCTCAAAGCCAGCTCCACACCTATTTGCCTGAATTTATCAGGTATCTGGCCGAGGTGCTCGATCCCCGCATTCCGGATCGTAATGGGGCTTTGCGTCATCGCGGCCAGGCCGATGAAGGATCCGACCTCGATCATATCGGGCAGCATCCGGTGCTCGGTTCCGCCCATGCTTTCTACCCCGTCGATGGTCAGGAGGTTGCTGCCGATCCCATGGATTTTTCCGCCCATGCGGTTGATCATGTGGCAGAGCTGTTGGATATAGGGTTCGCAAGCGGCGTTGTAGATCATGGTACGGCCCTTCGCCATGCAGGCGGCCATGACGATATTGGCGGTACCGGTCACGGAGGGTTCGCTCAACAGCAGATAGGTCCCTCGCATATCCCGCGCATCCAGGGTGAAAAAGTTATCTCCTTCGTGAAAGTCGAAACGAACGCCCAGCTTTTCAAAGCCGATAATGTGTGCGTCCAGGGGACGACGACCGATCTTATCGCCTCCCGGTTTGGGTATGAAGGCCTTGCCAAAACGCGCCAGCATCGGTCCGGCGATCATTATGGAACCACGCAGACGGCCCCCTTTTAAACGGAAAGCTTCGCTTTGGAGATAGTCGATGTCAACGGTGTCGGCCCTGAAGGTGCAGGTGTCCCTGGCCGGACGTTCGATGGATACCCCCATTTCACCGAGAAGTTCGATGAGCAGGTTTACGTCCAGGATATCCGGAATGTTGGTGATGGTGACGGGCTCGGAAGTGAGGAGTACTGCGGAGATGACTTGAAGGGCTTCGTTCTTGGCTCCCTGGGGGGTGATGGTGCCGGACAGCTTTTTTCCGCCCGTTACTTCAAATGAACTCACTACTTAAAGCGTTTTTTATTGAACCGGTTGTTGTTCCCGCCCCCGTTTCCTCCTCCACGGTTGTCGCGGTTATTGCCCGGACGGTTGTTGTTGCCACCCTGACGGTTGCCACCCATATCCCGGTTGCCTCCCATGTCACGGTTGCCATTCATGTCACGGTTGCCGCCCCTGTCACGGTTCCCACCCTGGTTATTTCGGGCAAAATGCTGCTTGTGGCGGGGTTTGCCCACGTTGCTGATGAACTCCTCCCTTTCGGGGCTAACACGGTGCTTGACGAAGGGCTTGTTGTTGAATTCAAGTTGCCCATGCGTCAGATTGGTCAGCTCCGCCTGGATGGAGTCATCATGGACCAATTCTTTATGCCAGTTGCTGTAGGCCAGCTTCATGTAGTAGGCGATTGCATTGGCGAAACCCTGGCGCTTGTCGGCGTCTTCCTCGGCGAGGGCTTTGTCGATGACGATTTCGATATTCTTTCCCAGGTGATTGAACTTGGGATAACGCTTGGGATAGGGAAGGCGCTCAGGCTTGGCTTTCAATGTTTCCCGGGTAGGAATGGGATAAGGGCTTTCCACATCCAGTTTGAAATCACTGATCAGGAAAAGGTGGTCCCACAATTTATGCCTGAAGTCTTCTACATTCCGTAAGTGGGGATTCAGGAATCCCATCAGTTCTATCAGGGCGTAGGCGTTTCGCTGGCGTTTTTCTTTATCCTCGATGGTCATCAGGTAATCCACCATCTGCTGAATATGGCGACCATATTCGCGCATGAGCATCTTGGTGCGTACTGTATTATATTCCATATTTGTTTTATCTGGGCGTCGGAACGCCTCAGGCAAAAGTATGTACTTTTGTGCCCCTGAACAAAAGGTACCCCATGTATTTCGCTGTGGATGCAACTTTATGGGAGGATTATAGTCCTGACGGCTACGACCTTATGGCAGGAGCCATCCTTTCCGGTCTGGAGAGCCTGGGCCACCGTTGTACTTACCTGGGAAAGGCGCGCATCGTCGCTCCTGCCAGCCTCCCCTGGGGCGCCCATTGGATCAGGGCCGAAGCAAAATCGGGGGAATGGATTTTCCCGGATGGATGGAGAACCCGATCCGTGCCGCGGACCATGGCGGAGGGTCATATGGACCGGTGGATCAGTTGGACGGGCACGGATTTGCCGGCGCGGAAGCACGAATTCCAATGGGTCTTCCTAAAGGACGCGGGAAAACTCCTGTGGCCGGGCCACGAGGGCCTGTCCAGGGCCCAGCTCAAGACCTTTAAAAGCCGTTGGGAAACCCTCCTGGAAAATCGCGGAGCGGGCATCATCGTTTTTTCCGAAAGTGTAAAAGCCATCCTGAAGAATTCGTTCGGTGTAGCCGAAGAGCGCCTGCGTGTTCTCCCGGCTTTCTACGACCTGGGCCTGGCCCCTCCCGCCTGGGAAGACCGGGAAAACGCCAAATGGGGATACAACGATGGGAAGGAGTATTTCCTTTGGATGGGCACACTCGACCCGGAAGCGCATTGGATGGAAATCCTCAAGGCTTTCTCCCTTTTCAAAACGAGGCAAAAGAGTCAGATGCGGCTGTTGCTGGCTCCCTGGAAAATCACGGACGCCGATTTCCAGGAAAGACTATCCACTTACAAGTTCAGGGCCGATGTAAAGGTTCTTGAGCCGGGACACGATGTTTGGAAAAGGGTCATCCGGGGCGCCTATGCGCTCCTGTATACACCCAGGGTGGATGCGTTGGGCTGGGTCCCGGGATTGGCCTTAAGCCTGGGCATACCCCTGATCGGGGCCGAAATGAGTGTAGCGAGGGAATGGACCGGAGATACCGTGGCCTGGGTCGATCCGGGGTCCCCCGAAGCCATTGCCGGCGCGATGATCCGCTTGTATAAAGATGAGGACTACCGGGCCCGCATACAAGCCGAGGGCATCACGCTCGCGGGGGACAGAGCAGGTGCCCTGCACCAATATGAACAGGTCTTTTCGTTACCTTTGGCGGATATATGAGGAAAAGCACTATTACGGTAGAGGTGTTCATGGATGATAACAAAGTCCCCGAGGCCATTCAATGGAGTGCAACAGACAGCGCCGTGACCGAAAAGGAAAAGGCCAAAGCCCTGATGATGGCCCTGTGGGACGGAGAAGACAAAACAGCCCTGCGGATCGACCTGTGGACAAAGGACATGATGGTGGATGAAATGGCGGATTTCTATTACCAGGTATTGTTGACCATGGCTGATACGTATGAAAGGGCTACTCACCACCAGGAATTAGTCACGGACCTCAAGGAATTTGCGGGTCGCTTTTATAGCAAGTTCAAGGAAATAACCTGAATCATGTCACTAGAGCAAACCATAAATGCCGACCTGAAGACGGCGATGCTGGCAAAGGACGAAAAGACGGTCCGTGGCCTCCGGGCCATCAAGGCCGCCATTATCCTGGCCAAAACAGCCGAAGGGACTCATGGCGAAGTATCGGGTACCGAAGAGATTAAAATGCTTCAAAAGCTGGTCAAACAACGCCGGGACTCCATTGAAATATTTCAAAAGCAGAACCGGACCGATTTGGCGGACAAAGAATTGGAGGAAGTGGCGGTGATTGAAAAGTATCTCCCCGCTCAAATGACCCCCGAAGCGCTCAAAGCGGCCCTCAAAGATATCATCGAAAAGGTTGGGGCCAAGGGGCCTGCCGATATGGGTAAGGTTATGGGCCTGGCGGGAAAGGAGCTGGGAGGCCAGGCAGACGGAAAAACAATTGCGGCGGCGGTGAAGGAACTGTTGCAATAGCGCGCCCGACATGGCGATCGATCTACTCTTTGTCTTACTGATGGCCGCAGGCATTCTCCGGGGATTATTCAAGGGGTTGATCCTGGCTGTGTTCACGACCTTGGCCTATATTCTTGGTCTGGCAGTCGCCATGAAATTTTCTTACCTGGCCTCGGAAGGCCTGCGAACCCTGTTCCACATGGCATCGAGGTGGACGCCCCTGGTGGCTTTCCTCCTCGTATTTGCGGGCGTCATCCTGCTGGTGAGGTGGGTAGCTTTACTTTTGCAAAGGGCCCTGGAGGGGCTTACCTTAGGTTGGTTAAACAGACTGGGCGGAGCGGTTTTCTATTGTGTCCTGTATGGCACGATATATAGCATTCTGCTATACTACCTGGTAAAGATGCACCTGATCGGAGGGGAAACGCTGAAGCATTCGGTCGCCTATCCGTATATTGCGCAAATCGCGCCTGAAATCATGGGGGGCCTGGGTAGAATCGTGCCTTGGTTCAGGGGTATATTTGAAAATCCTTTATTTTAGCACCCGAAGGGAGCAGTCCTTTAGCGGTAAAATGAGTAAATTGTCATCGGAATGCTGGACCCGGCCGACGCCCGGCCTTACAACGGAAGATTAGACTATTGGAAGAATGAATTACGAAATAAAACAGCAGGACAAGTTCAGGTTCATTGAAGAAGGCCACGGAGAGCCACTCATCCTTCTGCATGGCCTTTTCGGAGAGCTGAGCAACTTCAAGGACCAAATCAGTTATTTCAGCCGCCACTATAGGGTGGTTCTGCCTTTGCTACCCCTATTGGAAATGGACCTGCTGCACACCTCCGTTGGAGGCCTGGAGAAATATATTCACAAGTTCATAGAAGCCAGGGACTACAAGGATATCCATCTCCTGGGGAACTCCCTGGGAGGTCACGTAGCCCTTCTTCATACCCTCCGCCACCCCGAAAAAATCAAGTCCCTGATCCTCACCGGAAGTTCGGGCCTGTTCGAAAACGGGATGGGCGACAGTTACCCCAAGCGGGGGGATTATGAATACATCAAGCGGAAGACCGCCCTGACATTTTATGACCCGGCCATGGCAACCAAGGAGTTGGTGGATGAGGTGTACGCCATTACCTCAAACCGCCTGAACGTGGTGAAAATCATTGCCCTTGCCAAAAGCGCCATCCGGAACAACCTGGGAGAAGAAGTTAGCCAAATACAGCAGCCCACGCTCCTGATCTGGGGAAATAACGATACGGTGACACCTCCTTTCGTTGGAAAGGAATTTCACCGCCTGATCCCGAATTCTGAGCTGCATTTTATAGACAAGTGCGGGCACGCACCGATGATGGAAGTACCGGGGGAGTTCAACGAGATCCTGGAAAAGTTCTTGACCATGCTGAATCAGCCGGTCAGTGCCTGACGTAATAGATACACCCATGCGGGCCGTGAACCTGATATCACATTCCATCCCTTTTTTGCGGGTGCAAGATACCGCAAAGAGAGCTTTGCAGTTGATGAGCGATTTTCACATCACCCACCTTCCTGTCGTCAGTGATGACCAATACCTTGGCCTGGTTGAAGAAAACGAATTACTCGATACCGAAGATGAAAATGAAACCCTGGCCGGGCTGGGTATCCATTGGAACAGGGTGGGAATCGGGCAGGACGAGCACTTTCTTTCGGTCCTCAGATTGTGGAAAAAGCTGCACCTCAGCGTTATACCAGTCGTGAAAGCCGATGGGGAGCTCCTGGGGGTGATCACGGAGGAAGAATTGCTGCAGGCGCTGGACGATTATACCGGGGCAGAAGAGCCGGGAGGGCTGATTGTCCTGAACATGGAGCCCCGCAACTTTTCCCTGAGCGAAATCGGCAGGTTGGTGGAGTCCAATGACGCTTCGGTGGTTCACCTGGTGACCCAAAAGGACCTTGCCTCGGGGCAATTGATCGTGTCCGTAAAGGTGAACCGGAATGATATACAAGACATACTGGCTACTTTCCAGCGCTATGAATATAACGTAGAGGCCTATTTTGGGGATAACCTTTCCGAGGACGACCTTCGCTCCAATTACGCTCATTTAATGAATTATTTGAATATTTAATGGGCCTTCGGGGATTTTGGATTTGTGCCTGCCTTTTGGGCACCTTACACGCCGGGGCCCAAACCGACACCACCACCGTTCGCATCCGGCACATTGTCCTGGTGGGGAATAAGCGGACCCATCCTTACATCATTTTCAGGGAATTGCCTTTCCAGGAGGGGGACCGCATTCCGGTAGCGCACCTGAACGAAGCGCTGCAACAGGCCCATGATCAGCTGATGAATACCTTCCTGTTCATTGGTGTCGTACCGGGGATCAAGGATTGGAAAGACGGGGCCTTGGACATCATCCTGGATTGTAAGGAGCGGTGGTATGTATTTCCCATCCCTTACCTGAAGATCATCGACCGGAATTTCAACCAATGGTGGGTTGAAGAAGGGCACAGCCTTCAAAGGGTCGATTATGGTATTCACTTTTCCTGGTACAACATTACGGGTAGGAACGATAAGCTGCAGATATACGCCGAGGGCGGATACAACCGCCTGCTCAACGCCAATTACCAGACCTCGTACCTGGACCGGAAGCTTCGCCAGTACATCATAATCGGAGGTTTGTACAACAACGCCAAACAAGTCAATTTCGCCACGGACTCCAACATGCAGGTATTCTTCCCCGATACTACCCACCTGGGAGATCGGTTCATCAACCGGACGATTCAGGGCAATGTCGCCTACGTTTATCGGATCGGCGTCACCCAGAAGCATACTTTACGACTGAGTTACACCGATGAGCAATTGGGGGATACCATCAACAGCCTGACCGGGAAATCGGACTATGCACCATACTTCGCTGGCGGAGTCACCCATATCCGCTTCCCCGAGTTGACCTACCTGTATCAATACCAAAACGTGGACTACATCCCCTATCCCCTTCACGGAGTAACGGTCTTCGCGCAGTTGGACGGGAAGGGTATGGGCCTGAGTAAGGATATGGACCTGTGGACCCTCACCCTGAAAGGAGGGTACTACCGTCCGCTTTTCCATAAAACTTATCTTGCCTTGGAGGGTCAGGTCGTCGCCAAAACCCCGGGCACAGGACAACCCTATGTGAATGCGCACCTGATGGGTTTCGGGGATATGTTCCTCCAGGGACTGGAGTACTACATCGTAGACGGCTCCTTCGGCGCCCTGGGGAAGATCACCGTCAGGAGGGAGCTTTTCCGTCATGACTTCAAAACCTTTTTTACAAACAGCCGGTTGTATAATGTTATCCCCATCGGTTTTTTCGCCAAGGCATACTTCAATGCCGGCTATGTGGCCCTGGGCGGACCCCAGTATGGGAGCATGCTCAACAATCGCCTCCTGTACACGGAAGGGATCGGATTGGACATCGTGACGATTTACGATTTGCAGTTGAAGATTGAATTTAGCTTCAACCAGTTGGGGCAAAACGGACTATTTTTGCATAATTACAAGGGCTTTTAATTCATCCATGCTATGCGTATTGGCATTTATACGAGGGGCATTGAACCCGATCAGCTCCAGGAAGTACAGATGTTGATGGACGAGTTATCGAGCCACGGCATCACTCCCGTGGTTTATCGCCCGTTCTTCGAGCAGATACGCGGTTCGATTCGCTTCCCCGACACCATAGAATACTTCGAAACTTTCTACGACCTTGACGAACAGATCGAGTGCTTCATCAGCCTGGGAGGAGACGGGACGCTGCTGGACACCGTTACCCTCGTCAGGGATAAGAAGATACCCATCCTCGGGATCAATTTCGGGCGCCTGGGATTTCTGGCAGGAATCGGCAAGGAAGACCTGACCACCGCCGTGGCTTCCCTGATCAACCGGACTTACGTTCTCGACCGCCGTTCGCTTATCCACCTGGATTCGGACGAACCCCTTTTCGGGGAGGTACCCTATGCCCTCAACGAGTTCGCCATCCACAAGAAGGATACTTCCCCGATGATCAAGATACATACTTACCTGAACGGGGCCTTTTTGAATACCTATTGGGCCGACGGGTTGATTGTGGCCACGGCTACGGGTTCCACCGGGTACAACCTCAGTTGCAACGGCCCGGTCATCTTTCCGGATGCCGAAAACTTCGTGATCACCGCGGTAGCGCCACATAACCTCAACGTTCGGCCTATCGTGGTGCCCGACCACAACATCATATCCTTCGAAATCGAGGGACGGTCGGATCAGTTTATTTGCGTCCTCGACTCCCGAAAGGAAGTGGTTAGCCGGAATGTCCAGTTGGCCGTGAAAAAGGAAACCTTCTCGATCAACCTCCTTCGCCTCAACGAAAACAACTTTCTGCAGACCCTTCGGAACAAGCTTTCCTGGGGGCTAGATAAAAGAAATTGAGTGTTTTATATAAGAAAAAGCCCTCCCGATACGTTTCTAGCCCAATGAAGTCCATTGTCCCTATTTGTTTTTTGACTATCCTCCTCTGTACCGGGTATGGGAGTTTCGCGCAATATGAAGGATTCGTGCATACCGGGGAGATCGGCATTAGCGTCGGGGGAGCGAGTTATTTTGGGGACTTGAATACCTCCGGGGACGTTACCCATTCCAAGCTGGCCCTGGGCGCTTTCTACAGGAGGCAGTTCGGGGATTACGTGGCCGTGCGCCTTGAGGGGCAATACGCAAGAGTGGGGTACAGTGACATTTACAGCAAAAATGAATTCCAGCATACCCGGAACCTGAGCTTCAACAGCGACATTTGGGAGGGGACCCTTCAGGGAGACTTCAACTTCTTTCGCTTCAATCCCATCGATCCGGATTACCGCTTTACCCCCTATCTCACCTTTGGGGTCGGGGCCTTCCATTTCGATCCTTATGCCTATCTCAATGGCCAGAAGTACTACCTCCGGCCCTTGCATACGGAGGGCGAGGGGATCGAGCCAGGCAAAAAAGAATACAGCCTGGTCGCAGCTTGCTTTCCCATCGGAATGGGGATCAAATGGGCCCTCAGCGCCTATGTAAATATCGGCGTCGAAGTCGTCTACCGGTTCACTACAACGGATTACCTCGATGACGTTAGTGGTACCTATGCGGGTGCGTCCTACTTCCCGCCCCTGGCCAACGGACAACCCTCTCCCGCCTATCTTCTACAGGACCGTTCCTATGTGTATGGTCCACCCATCGGCGAAGCGGGCCGCCAGCGGGGGTATAGCGGGCAAAAGGATTCCTATGCAACCGCTTCCCTTACCCTTTCCTTCAACCTCAGCGCTTACCGCTGTCCAGCGGTTCCTAAATGACCTCTTTCGCGGATGTGCAAAATCTTTATTGATTATCAGCTAGTTGTGGAGGTGCCCTACAAAAAGCCCTCTATTTTTGGTGAATAATCAAAAAGGGTGTCGTACTTTTGCGCTCCGATTAAGCGGGCCCCTTGCCCGGGATGGCGGCAAGGGAAACCATAAAACAAAGAAATAATGAGTCAACAACACTTTACAACAAAGCACGCCAACGCGGCTACCGTACAGCACCACTGGTACGTGGTGGACGGTACCAATCAAACCGTAGGGCGGATGTGCGCAAAAATAGCGGCGATCCTCCGCGGTAAAAACAAAGCGTATTTCACCCCCCATGTCGATTGCGGAGATTTCATCATCGTCATCAACGCGGACAAGGTGCGGTTTACGGGGAATAAGCTCGAAGAAAAGGAATACATCCATTACACGGGCTATCCCGGCGGACAGAAAACCGCGCTGGCCAAGGACCTTCTCAAGAATCGTCCCGAAGCCGTGATCGAATCCGCCATAAAAGGCATGTTACCCAAGAATCGCCTGGGAAGGCAGATGTTCAAAAAGCTCTTCGTGTACGCAGGCCCTACGCATCCTCACGGTGCACAACAACCTAAAGCACTTCAATTCTAATTTTCAGTAACATGGAAAAACAAAAAACTGCAGTGGGTCGCCGTAAGGAAGCAGTCACCCGCGTTTTCCTTACCCGGGGAGATGGCAAGATTACGGTCAACGATAAAGACTACAAGGTATATTTTTCCCTGGTCTATCTCCAGAACCAGGTGGAAATGCCCCTCAAGGTCGTGGATAGCCTGGATAAATTTGACGTGAAGATCAATGCTACAGGTGGTGGGATAAAAGGTCAGGCCGAAGCGGCCCGCCTGGGTATCGCCCGCGCCTTGGTCATTGTCAATCCCGAATATCGTCCCGCGCTGAAAGCCGCAGGGATGATGACCCGTAATCCGGCCGGTGTGGAACGTAAGAAACCGGGACGGAAAAAAGCTCGCCGCAGCTTCCAGTTCTCCAAACGTTAATCTTTTATTTCGACCTATAATGGAAAATAATACGTCATTACAACAGCTGCTCCTGGATGCCGGTGTTCACTTCGGTCACCTGAAGAAGAAATGGAATCCCAAGATGCTGCCTTATATTTTTGCCGAAAAGAAAGGCATCCACATCATCGACCTGAACAAGACCGTGGATAGTCTGCAGGAAGCGGCCTCTGCCCTGAAGCAGATCGCCAAAAGCGGGAAGAAGATCATGTTCGTCGCTACCAAGAAGCAGGCCAAGGAGATCGTTACCGACTCCGCAAAGCGCGTCAATATGCCCTTCGTCACCGAGCGCTGGCTGGGTGGCATGCTGACGAACTTCGCCACCATCCGGAAGAGCGTGAAGAAAATGCAAAGCATCGAAAAGATGCTGGGGGATGGTACCTTCGACAGCATTACCAAGAAGGAACGCCTTACCCTGAGCAGGGATAAGGAAAAAATGGAAAAGGTCCTGGGGGGTATTGCCCAACTGAGCCGCGTCCCCGCAGCCCTGTTCCTGGTGGATATTGGCCATGAGCACATCGGTCTGGCCGAAGCCAAGAAGCTTGGCATTACCACCTTCGGGATGGTCGATACCAACTGCGATCCGGGTAGGGTGGATTTCCCCATTCCTTCCAACGATGATGCTACCAAGTCTATCGCCATCATTACCGAATACATCACCGCGGCCATTGCCGAAGGCCTTGCCGAACGCCAGGCTGAAAAGGCGGATGAGGTAGAGGAAACCGAAGAGACCGACAACCAACCCAAATTCGAGCTTGGTTCGGAGGAAGAAAGGGAGCGGAATCGTCGTAGCGGCAGTAGTGGCGGCGGTCCCCGTGGCCGCAGCAACACCGCCGGACCCGGTGGTGGAGCCGGAGGCCATCACGGAGGCCAGCGCCGCCGTACCAGCGGCCCTGCCGGTGGAGGCGGAGGTGGACGTCGTCCCGGTGGCGGCGGAGGTGGTCCTCGCTAGGCCCACAATTTCAGTACGATCAATTTAATTTTTTATGAACGCAACGATAACAGCCGCAGAAATTAATAAACTGCGCCAGATAACGGGTGCAGGGATGATGGATTGTCGTAAAGCCCTCACCGAGACAGGTGGAGACTTTGACGCCGCCATCGACTGGCTGCGCAAGCAGGGCCAGAAAGTGGCCGCCAAGCGCCAGGACCGGGAAGCCAAAGAAGGCGTGGTCATTGCCCGGACCAACCCCACCCAAACCTCCGCCTTCGTATTGTGCCTGGCCTGTGAAACCGACTTCGTAGCAAAGAACTCCGAATTCGTGGCCTTTGCCCAAAGCCTCATCGACATTGCCGTCGATAAGGACCTGAAGAACCTGGATGAATTAAACGCCGCTCCTTACGGGAACATCACCGTTTCCGAAAAGATCAACGAGCAGGTCGGGAAAGTCGGAGAGAAGATCGGCATCACCCGCTTTGAAAGGATCGACGCCACGGGGGTTGCCACGTACATACATGGGACCTATCGCATGGGTGTCATCGTGGGTTTGAATAAGCACTCCGAAGCCGACATCAGCGCCGGCAAGGACATGGCCATGCAGATCGCGGCTATGAATCCCGTTGCCATCGACCAGGCTTCCGTTCCCGCTTCGGTAGTAGAAAGGGAAAAAGCCATCGTCCTGGACCTGATCAAACAGGATCCCAAGATGGCCGGAAAGAGTGATGACATGCTGGAAAAGATCATCGCCGGCAAGCTCAACTCCTTCTTTAAAGAAAGCACCCTGCTGGCCCAACCCTTCGTCAAGGACAGCAACCATACCGTAGCCGACTACCTGAAGAGCGTAGACCCGGCACTCAAAATTACAGATTTCAAACGCGTAGCGCTAGGATAAACGAAGCGGGCCGACGGCCCGCTTTTTTTTTCCTATATTCGCCACCATATGCTCCCAAAGTACAAACGCATTCTGCTCAAGCTGTCCGGAGAATCCCTGATGGGGGATCATAGCTTCGGGCTCGATTCGGAAGTCATCGCAAATTACGCACAGGATATAAAAATCATTATCGAACTGGGAGTCCAGGTAGCCATCGTCATTGGCGGCGGGAACATTTACCGGGGCATGAATGAGCAGGAAACGGGGATCGAACGCGCCCAGGGGGACTACATGGGTATGCTGGCCACGGTAATCAACGGAATGGCTTTACAGAGCGGCCTGGAGAAGATTGGCGTCTACACCCGACTCCAGAGTGCCATCAAGATGGAACAAATCGCGGAACCTTACATCCGCCGCCGGGCCATACGCCACCTGGAAAAAGGGAGGGTCGTGATTTTCGGCGCCGGAACCGGAAACCCTTATTTCACCACCGATACAGCGGGCTCCCTGAGGGCGATCGAAATCAAAGCGGACGTCATCCTGAAGGGCACCCGTGTCGACGGAATCTATACTGCCGATCCCGAAAAGGACCCCGGCGCCCGGAAATTCGACAACATCAGTTTTGCAGAGGTCATTTCACGCAACCTGAAGGTCATGGACATGACCGCCTTTACCCTGTGCCAGGAAAACAACCTGCCTATTATCGTATTCGATATGAATAAACCCGGAAACCTACTTCGGGTGGTCACGGGTGACAACGTCGGAACCCTGGTTAAGTAAGGCTTTGAAGGTAGGCTGGAGGTAGGGCATCAAATCCGGGTAGGGTAAAAATATGGCAACAGGCCCCAGCGCATAGTCCCCAATTTCATATTCATTGTACAGGAATCCGATCCCCTTTGCCGTCAAGTAAAAATTCGTCGTCAGGGGTATGGAATCCGTGAGGAGGGGATCCTCGCCCGCTTCACTCAACTTCACTCCCAGGTTCAATCCATTGTCTTTGCGATATCGCGCCTCGAGCAGGCGGCTGACCGCCTCTCCGTAATGGAGGGTATCCAGTACCTCGGTCAAGCCCAAGCGCCGCGAGTGTTCCACGTCATAGGCGTAGTACGTCAAATGGGAATGTCCGTGCGCCCCACCCAAATATTCGAATACCGAAAATTCCAGGCTCAGGATCTTAGGGTCCTGGTACAGGATATCCAGATACGAGGATCTTTGATATGGACTTGTACCCCCTTTTTCATCTTCGTAACTGGTTTTGAGAAAGTCCGTCTTTTGCTTTTGCAAAGACTTGCTCAGCGAAATACCCCCCGTATCTTTTACCTCCAGCATGGCAAAAATTTCCTTTTTCAGGAAGGCCGCCAGAGGATTCGCATCCGTGGGCCAAAGGATCGCAGCTTCGTAAGAGGCCCCCTCCGGATCGGTTTTTGAAGGTACCCGTCGCTTCTGCACGCCCTTTACCCAGATGGTAAGGAAGGGCAGGTATTCCCGTGTATGTTCATGGAGACGGAAAGGCAAAACCGTCTTCTTGACCGACCATATCCCATAGAAGGTGGAATCAGTCATATGTCCCTTGAAGGTCTCCGAATCCGAGGGGCTTAGGGTCATTTTGCCGGCAGCCAGGGTGCCCGTCAATCCAATAGGCTTTCCCGTCTTGTCGTAGTAGTATTGTCCCCGCACCTCACCGCCCGCGCAAAATAAATACATCGTCACCGGGTATTTGTCGATATACCCCTTCATAACTTTGTACCACGTGACGGCGGCCTTTTGCGCCATGGATCTGCCGCCCCCTATCAGCAGGGCACACAGCAGCAGGCACGACATTCGCTTCATAGATGTAAATGATTTATGCAGGACATCCGCAAGGAATATAAACTAAAAGAGCTCACCGAAGCCTCGGCCGATGCCGATCCCCTGGGGCAATTCCATCGTTGGTGGCAGGAAGCCCTCGATTCCGGAATCGACGAGGTCAATGCCATGACCCTGGCGACCATAACCCCGGAGGGATTACCCGACGCACGCATCGTCCTCCTTAAGGGCTTCGACCGGCAGGGATTCGTTTTCTATACCAACTACAACAGCCGTAAGGGCATGGAACTCGAGGCGCATCCAGGGGCTTGTTTGGTTTTTTTCTGGAAAGAACTTGAGCGGCAGGTCCGCATCCAGGGCTCCGTGGAAAAGATTCCTGCCGCGGACAGCGACGCCTATTTCCATTCCCGTCCGACCGGCAGCCAACTAGGCGCCTGGGCCTCGCCCCAAAGCCAGGTCATCGAAGACAGGTCACTGTTGGATGAAAATATGCGCGTCTATGAGAAACGCTTCGGAGCCGGCGAAATTCCCCGACCACCACACTGGGGAGGCTACCGCGTCCTTCCCCAATCCGTGGAATTTTGGCAGGGCCGCCCCAGCCGTTTGCACGACCGCCTCCTCTACACACTCGCTGCCTCCGGATGGCAGATCACGCGCCTTGCGCCCTGACCCGGCGGTGATTAAGCGCCCGTGCCCTCTTTCACCACCCTCTTGGAATGCTTATTCGGCTTTGCCAAACGGGATTTCCCAAAAGAACCGCGGAAAATTTTCCCTTTCTTAGATTTCTTATCTCCCCTACCCATAAAAAAGTTTTTTGGACTGTGAATATACCCCTTTCCGGCCGAAGGGGCACAAAAAAAGCAGGTACACTTTTTTTGCGCGTACCTGCTTTGGACCATGGGCCTTCAGCGTCCTTACAGCTTCGCAGCCAGTTCCTTTCCGGCTTTGAATTTGGCCACTTTCTTAGCTTTGATCTTGATGACCGCTCCGGTTTGGGGGTTGCGACCATTGCGGGCAGCGCGTTTGGTAACGGAAAAAGTTCCGAAACCTACGAGCGTTACCTTACCCCCGCCTTTCAAGGTTTTGGTAACGGCTTCTACGAAAGAGTCCAGAGAAGCATTGGCTTGGGTCTTTGTAATGCCGGCGTCTTCGGCGATTTTAGCAACTAATTCAGCTTTGTTCATAGTAGGGTAAATTTTAGCAGAAACAAATATAGCCGGTTTTTAATTGTAACAAAATATTTCTCTGCTGCTATAACCCGCATGGTGTAAGGGTTTGGTAAGGGGGTTGGGGCGGGGGTCGCTCAAAACCCTTGATTGGTAAGGGTTTCAGTATACCGCCCGGAATACCGCTGTGGGTGCGGGTTCTAGCCCGAGGCCCCCAATTTTTTATCCACAGCTAGTGCATAACTTCCATCAATGTTCCGAAGGCGAGGCTTTGATCGCCCCAAAGGCGGCGGCTTTCAAGCTCCAGGGTAGGGGCGAAGGCTTCAGCGAAGTGGTCGCAGGCGGCCCTGTCGTCGGCATACAGTTGGAGTGCAAACGTAGACCCCTGGCCCTCTCCCGTGTCCAGAAGGCGAACGAACTGGTAACTCAGGAAGTCTCCTGAAGCCATGAAAGCGGGGATTTGGACCTGCCGCATCCAGGTCAACCATGCTTCTTCAATCGCAGGCTCGACCATGGTTGTGATGTTATAGATCAACATGAGATGTCTATGCAAAAATCGGGTATTTTTATTGACCTGGAATTGCGCACCGCCATATCGCCCTTTACCAAGTTGTTGGAAGGCATCGATCCCGGATCGATGTCATCGGATCCCGACGTCGTATCCTATCTTTCACACATCCTCGACCATAAAAAATACTATTTGTCCATATATACCGGGGTGTTGGAGTTGGCGCCGGAGGGCGTTCTCCTGGACTATGGGACCGGAAACGGCCTCCTGGGGATTTTCGCTAAATATTGCGGATGGGAAAAGGTTATTCTCTGTGACGTCAACGATTCCTTCCTTGCAGGCGCCAGGGCACTGGCCCGCGCCTTGGATGTCTCCGTGGATGGATTCATTTGTGGGAATCTCCAGGATTTGGGTTTAGACGCAGGGTACGTACGAACACTCGTGGGGACTAACGTCGTGGAACATATCTATAATATAGATGCCTTTCTGGGGGCTGCCCGCGATTTGGATATCCATAACCTTGTCCTGATGACTGGAGCGCATCCCGGAAATAAAAGAAAGGTGAGGGATATCCGGCGTGTTCAGGCCTGGGATGAACGGAACGGATATGAAGCCAGGCGCCTGCAGATCATTACCGAAGCCTACCCGGAATTGCGGGAAGCGGCCTCACTGGCGCGGCTTACGCGTGGTTTACGTAAGGAGGATATCCTGGCGGCGGCAGCCCGATTTGCAGCCACCGGTAATTTTCCGGCGGAGCCGGGCCCCGATACCTGCGATCCCGATACGGGTAGTTGGACGGAAAGACTGCTCTCGGTGGATCGATACAGGCAGTTGTTCGCGGAGGCGGGTTTCGGAATGGAGGTTCATAATGGCTACTACAACGACAAGGAGGGCACCCTTCGCGCCTACCTGTTGCATTGGGTAAACCGTGCGATCCGCGTCGCGGGCAGCAAGGGCTTTCGTTGGTCCGCCTATATCATTTTAGTGGGACGCCGTTAAATATCGTATTCCAGGTTGGGCCGAAGCCAGCGCTCGATTTCTTCGACGGGCATTCCCTTGCGGTTTGCGTAGTCTTCAACCTGGTCCTTTTCGATTTTGCCTACTCCGAAATACGTGCTTTGGGGATGGCTGAAATACCAGCCGGAAACCGAAGAGGCCGGATACATGGCCAGGGATTCGGTCAGAATGACCCCAATGTCCTCGGAGGCATTCAGAAGCCGAAAAAGTTTCAGCTTTTCGGTATGGTCCGGACAAGCCGGGTACCCGGGTGCCGGGCGTATCCCCTGGTAGCGTTCTGCAACCAGGTCCTCCCTGGACAATTTTTCGGAGGTGGCATATCCCCACAGTTCAGTGCGGACACGGTAATGCATCAATTCGGCGAAGGCCTCTGCGAAGCGATCCGCCAGTGCCTTCAATAGAATGGAATTGTAGTCGTCGTGTTGGGATTCAAAGTATGCGATCCACTTTTCGATACCAATGCCCGCCGTCACGACGAACCCGCCCACGTAGTCGGCGCCGCCTGGTTTGATAAAGTCGGAGAGGCAGAACTCGGGTTGACCGGGTGCCTTCTTGATCTGCTGCCGCAGGTGGCAAAGGCGTTGGGTTTCGCCGTCCACTTCTATCATGATATCGTCACCCTCGGCGGCCGCCGGCCAGAAACCTACCGCGGCGTTAGCGGTCAGCCATTTTTCATCGATGACCTGTTTCAAAAGCCGTTGCGCGTCGTCATAAAGCTTAGTGGCCTCGGCCCCCACGCGTTCATCGCTCAGCACCTGTGGAAAGCGGCCGGGCATTTCCCAAGCCAGGAAAAAGGGGCCCCAGTCGATAAAGCGGGCGATCTCCCCCAGGTCATAATTTAAAAAGGTCCGGGCGCCTGTAAAACTCGGCGTGGGTGGTGTATAAGTGGACCAATCTATCGGAACGCGAAGTTCGCGGGCCTTGTCTAACCCCAGATATTGTTTGATGGTCTTCTTCTTGGCAAAGTCCTCCCGAAGCTGACGATATTCTTTTTGGACTTGCTGGAGAAAGACGGGTTTTTGTTCGCGGTTCAGCAGGTGACCCGTCACGCTTACACTGCGGCTGGCATCCAGGACGTGCACCACTCCGTGGGCATATTCCTGGTCGATCTTGACTGCGGTGTGGGTCCTGGAGGTGGTGGCACCTCCGATCAGGAGCGGAACGGTCATTCCTCTTCGTTTCATTTCCTTGGCGACGTGAACCATTTCGTCCAGGGATGGGGTGATCAACCCGCTGAGACCGACGATGTCCGCCGCTTCTTTTTGGGCGGTGTCCAGGATCCTGTCGGCGGACACCATGACACCCAGGTCGAGGATCTCGTATCCATTGCACCCCAGCACCACTCCCACGATGTTCTTGCCTATGTCGTGGACGTCCCCCTTGACCGTTGCCAGGAGTACCTTTCCGGCGGAGGAACGTTTTTTGCTACCCTTTTCCAGTTCGATATAAGGGGTCAGGACGGCCACCGATTTTTTCATGACGCGGGCGCTTTTCACCACCTGGGGCAGGAACATCTTCCCGCTGCCGAACAGGTCTCCCACGACATTCATTCCGTCCATCAGGGGACCCTCGATAACGTCCAGAGGTTTGGGATACGCCTGGCGGGCTTCTTCGGTATCGGACTCGATATAGTCGGTGATCCCATTGACCAGGGCATGCCTCAGGCGTTCCTGAACGCTTCCTTTCCTCCACGCATCGTCCTTCACCTGTACGATCCCTTTGGTTTTGATATTTTCCGCGTAGGTGATCAGGCGGTCGGTGGCGCCTCCGGAGGGGTCCCTGTTCAGGATGACGTCTTCGCACAATTGTTTCAGCCCCGGTTCAATTTGCTCGTAGACCTGGAGCTGCCCGGCGTTCACGATCCCCATGTCCATTCCCGCGCGTATGGCGTGGTACAGGAATACGGTGTGCATCGCTTCCCGGACGCCTTCATTTCCCCTGAATGAAAAGGACATATTACTCACCCCCCCGCTGATTTTTACCAGTGGGAAGCGTTGTTTAAGCACCTTGCAGGCCTCGATGAACTCCACCGCATAATTATTGTGCTCCTCTATCCCCGTGGCGATCGCAAATATGTTGGGATCGAAGATAATATCCTGAGGAGGGTAACCGACCTTTTCAGTAAGGATCCGGTAGGCGCGGTCGCAAATATTGATCCTTCGCTCCAACTTGTCGGCCTGGCCCTGCTCATCGAAGGCCATAACGACCACGGCCGCGCCGAAGCTCCTGCAGATTTTCGCCTGTTCAACGAATTTTTCTTCCCCTTCCTTCAGGGAGATGGAGTTGACGATGCACTTGCCTTGTACGCACTTGAGTCCTGCATGGATGATCGAAAACTTGGAGGAATCGATCATGATGGGGATCTTGGCAATATCGGGCTCGCTTTGCAGGAGATTGAGGTACGTGGCCATGGCCTTTTCCCCATCCAGCAAAGCGTCGTCCATGTTTACGTCGAGGATCTGGGCGCCGCTTTCCACCTGCTGACGGGCCACGCTCAGAGCCTCTTCGTATTGGTTTTCCCGGATCAGCCTCGCGAATTTTTTAGAACCGGTCACATTCGTGCGCTCCCCGACGTTGACGAAATTGCTTTCCGGCCGGACGACCAGGGGCTCGAGTCCACTGAGGCGGAGATATGGAGGAATGCTGTTCATAGGGTCTCCTCCAAAACCGGCAGGGTACGGGGCTTCAGATGCCGCACGCGTTCCGCGATATGACGGATGTGCTCTGGTGTGGTTCCGCAACATCCCCCGACAATGTTCACGTATCCTTCCCTGGCCCAGTCTTCCAGGAAATGCGCCGTTTCTTCGGGTTGTTCGTCGTATTCTCCCATAGCATTGGGGAGGCCGGCATTGGGATATGCCGAAGTATAACACGCCGCGATCTGGCTCAGTTCTTCGATATGGGGCCTCATTTCAGCCGCGCCCAGGGCGCAGTTCAGACCAACGCTGATGGGTGTGGCGTGCTGCACCGAAATATAAAAGGCCTCCAGGGTTTGCCCGCTGAGTGTTCTGCCCGAGGCATCCGTGATGGTGCCGCTGATCATGATGGGGAGTTCCTTCTTGCCTGTATCCCGGAAAAATTGTTTGATGGCGAAAATCGCCGCCTTGGCGTTGAGGGTGTCGAAAATCGTTTCGATGAGGAGGAGGTCGACGCCTCCTTCCACCAGCGCTTTTACTTGTTCATAGTAGGCACCCGACACCTCGTCGAAGTACACCGAACGGAAGCCGGGATTATTGAC
>CAZJDB010000179.1:0-9394 GCA_964544695.1 uncultured Chitinophagaceae bacterium | reverse complement strand
GGTGGCACCAGCCAGCGCGACCAGGACGGTGGTTCCACGGGCAGGACGGGTGGACAAGGCACCAGCGAAAGAAACGAGGGAGAGGGCGGATCATCCAGGACCGGAGGGAATGGAACCACCCCGGCAAAGGTTGTAAAAGCGTTTTCGGCCAATTGCCGTGCGGGTGCCCGGGGCAAACTTGTCCTTTATCTGGAGGGGTTGAGTGGAAATCACACAATGGCGCTCTACTATAACCATGCATACCTCAATCCGGTGAATTATAAAATTGATATTCATTAACGAATATGAAAGAGATAACGTTTGCCTTCCTCCTAGCCACATTTTACTCCCCGACACAGGCCCAGCAAATGGTTCCCGTGGAAAATGGGGTTATAAAGGGCAATTTTAGCCTGTTTTTTCCCGATTTGCAAGTGACGCTACAGCCCCAGGAAATGTTCAACCTGACTCGGTTGGGTATGGTAGAAAACGACCAGGTACTCCACAAAAAAGATGCAAACCAAGGTATTTTAACCAAGAGACGGAAGGATAGGGACGGCAGCCACTACATCGTATACAAAGGGGATAAATTGCATTATTATGAGATCCAGGTGACCAACCTCGATGACCACAAAACCTATTATGGGCTCATCCTATTTTTCAAGACTCCCAGGGGCCGTCTGTCGGATGCAGTCAGCCAAGCGTACCTGATCAATTTTTCCGATGCATTGTTTGCCGGCGCAACCGAGGGCAACTATTCTTATAGTTATGAATACTCTTCCCGTCTGGCAACTGATCTAACGTGGTTCCTGCTGGTTTCCGATTCCCCATTACCCCCCATTTTGTAATAATATGAAATCCCTGTTTGCCTTCGTCGGCCTCCTCCTAATCTGCCCGGTCCTTCCGGCATTTGGCCAAAAGTGGGTGCCAATAGACCAAATGCTGATCAAAGGGAACTTCTCCCTCACCTTTGTCGACAGCAATCTGACTATATCTCCCAATCAGAAATTCAACCTTTCGACTTCCGGAATCCTGGAAAACGATCGAAAGGTCGATCTGGGTACCCTCGATATCCGGGATTGCCGTTCCCGGATCGTACGATCCAGGGAAATAAAGGGAGGAGAAAAGATAACTACCTACTGCTGGCCTGCCGTACCTCTCCATTACTATGACGTAGTCATCAAAAATTTCGATAACCAAAAAACATACTACGGGCTGCTGCTCCTTTTTCAAACACTCAAGGACAGGTATACACAGCCAGTGAGTCAATATTATCAAATCGGTATTTCCAACGAACTTTTCCAACAAACATCCAATGGGAATTATTCCTACACCTACGAATATTCCACCGGAAGCCAGGCGATTTTGACTTGGGTCTTATTTTTTTCCGAGGCTCCCTTTCCGCCGATAAAGAACTAGCCCTTTCATCCCGGCCAATTTCAGTATATTTGCCCTTTTTTCCATACCGCCTAATCGTCTTGCTATGCCATCCTATCATACCTTGGGAGAGATACCCCATAAACGCCATACCCAGTTCCGCAAGCCTGACGGAGGGCTGTATGCGGAGCAGCTCTTTTCCACGGAAGGTTTTTCTTCCGATTATTCCTTAATGTATCATGTTTATCCGCCTACCGATATCATCCAGGTGGGCGAACCTTATAGTGTCCTGCCTAAAATTGCCGAGGAAAAAATGCTGAAGCACCGGAGCTTTCTCGGGTTCAAGGTGCCCACGGAAAAGGATTACCTGACTTCCCGGAAAGCCATCCTCGTAAACAATGACGTGCATATCGTCCTGGCTGCGCCCCTCCATGGGACCGGCGAATACTTCTTCAAGAACGCCGATGCGGATGAGGTGATCTTTGTGCACGAGGGCAGCGGGGTCCTGGCCACTCCCTATGGGGAACTGACCTTTGGTTACGGGGACTACCTCGTCATCCCCCGTGGTACGATCTACCAACTGAAGTTTGAGGGCCAAGATAATCGTTTGTTTATCGTGGAATCGTTCAGCCCGGTCCGGTTTCCCAAAAAGTACCTGAGCCCCTACGGCCAGCTCCTGGAGCATTCACCCTATTGCGAGCGGGACATCCGGACCCCCCGGAATCTGGCGACGCACGCTGAAAAGGGCGATTTCCTGATGCTGATTAAAAAAGCGGGGGAGCTCTATACTTTCCACTATGGCCACCACCCCTTCGACGTGGTGGGGTGGGACGGGTGCTGTTACCCCTTTGCTTTTTCCATCCACGATTTCGAGCCTATTACGGGAAGGGTCCACCAGCCCCCACCCGTCCACCTGACCTTCGAGGCGCGGAACTTTGTCATCTGTTCGTTTGTGCCGCGGATGTTTGACTACCACCCTCAATCGATACCAGCTCCTTATAATCATAGTAATATAGATAGCGATGAATTACTATATTATGTAGATGGAGACTTCATGAGCCGGAAAAACGTTACCCGGGGACAGATGACCCTGCACCCGGGGGGGATCCCCCACGGACCCCATCCTGGCACCGTGGAAAAGAGCATAGGGGCCAAAGAGACGCGGGAGCTGGCGGTAATGGTGGATACTTTCCACCCCCTGAAGCCAACCATTACGGCCCTGGAAATCGAAGATCCGGCGTATGTGATGTCCTGGGCGGAGTAGGGGGCCCACGGGTTTGGCGGAATAAATTGCATTTTTTTAGTAAAAAATCGTTAGCTTTGCACTCCCAAAATCTGTATGTCAAAACAAGGATTAATCAAGCAGGACGGTGTGATTATCGAGGCTTTATCGAACGCCAGGTTCCGGGTAAGGCTGGAAAACGGGCACGAAGTCCTTGCGACGATATCCGGAAAAATGAGGATGCACTATATCAGGATTCTTCCCGGGGACCGTGTGGGCGTGGAGATGAGTCCTTATGATTTAAGTCGCGGACGGATCAATTTCAGGTATAAAAATTAACATGTTATGAAAGTAAGAGCCGCCATCAAAAAGAGAAGCGCCGAATGCAAGATCGTACGTCGCAAGGGCCGGTTGTATGTAATCAACAAAAAGAACCCCCGCTTCAAACAAAGGCAGGGGTAATTGATCACTCATTAAATTTTAAATTACAGATATGGCTCGTATAGCCGGTATTGATTTACCCAAGAACAAAAGAGGCGAAATTGGCCTGACCTATATATATGGGATCGGTCGGTCTACTGCCCAGTACATCCTGGACAAGGCGCAGATCCCTTATGATAAGAAGGTGAACCAATGGAATGACGAAGAGCAATCGACCATCCGGAACATCATCAACAATGAGTTCAAGGTGGAAGGCCAACTGCGCTCCGAGGTCCAGATGAACATCAAGCGTCTCCTGGACATCGCTTGCTACCGTGGCTTGCGTCATCGCAAAGGGTTGCCCGTCAGGGGCCAGCGTACGAGGACGAATGCACGTACCCGGAAGGGGAAACGCCGTACTGTCGCGGGTAAAAAGAAAGCGCCGAAGAAATAAACTCCTCACCTATACCGGATCCGGGACGGCCCCGGGGAGGGTAGGGAGGCTGGGCAACCAGTTGAATATTAAAAGATTACCTAGTAAAAATGGCAAAAGTACAGAACACGAACGCCGCCAAGGCCGCGTCAAAGAAAAGGGTAGTAAAGGTGGACTCCTATGGGGACGCGCACGTTACGGCCAGCTTCAACAACATCATTGTAAGCCTTACCAACAAGCACGGCCAGGTGATTTCCTGGAGCAGCGCAGGCAAGATGGGCTTCAAGGGTTCCAAGAAGAATACGCCGTATGCCGCCCAAACGGCCGCTTCGGAGGCTGCGAAAGTGGCCCTGGATGCCGGAATGCGGAAAGTGGACGTCTACGTCAAGGGACCTGGTGCCGGACGCGAAGGCGCGATTCGTGCGCTCGCCAATACCGGCTTGGAGGTAGTGATGATTAAGGATATCACGCCGCTGCCACACAACGGTTGCCGTCCGCCCAAGAAACGTAGAGTATAAGCGCCAGCCCCACGGCGCGGGATAGCCCGCGGCAGGAAAGGGGCGGCATATTTTCATACTGGGTGCGTCATTGATTTTTAAGATTTTTAATGATGGCGCATCGTAACTAAAAAATCGACATTTAAGACATGGCTCGCTACACAGGCCCAAAAACAAAGATCTCCCGGATATTCGGGGAGCCCATCCTGGGGAACGGCAAGTACCTGGGAAAGAACAGCAATCCTCCTGGTCAGCACGGGGCAACCCGCAAGCGCAAGACCCTGGGGGAATATGCCCTGCAGCTCAGGGAAAAGCAAAAGGCAAAGTATACCTACGGGGTCCTGGAACGGCAGTTCCGGGGAACCTTCCAGGAGGCCGCCCGCCGCAAGGGCGCCACGGGGGAAAACCTCATTAAATTATTGGAAGCCCGCCTCGACAATACGGTATACCGTCTCGGCCTGGCTGCTTCCCGTCCCGCGGCGCGGCAGTTGGTCAGCCACAAGCATGTCACTGTCAACGGGCATGTGGTGAATGTTCCGAGTTACCAGTTGAAGCCCGGAGACATCATTAGCGTTACCCAGCGTACGGCAGACAGCGAAAGCCTTCACGGCCAGTTCAAGGGCAAGAACCCCAAGATCAACTGGCTGGATTGGAACGAAGGGGAACTGAAAGGGACCTTCGTTGCCTACCCCGAAAGGGAAAGCGTACCGGAAAACATCCGCGAGCAACTGATCGTGGAATTGTATTCCAAGTAATGACGCGCACGCGCCCAGGCGCTGACGCAATTTTTGAAACTAAAATAGTACAACATACATGGCCATTCTAAATTTCGTAAAGCCCGATAAAATCGTTCTTCAAAAGGCGACCGATTTTGAAGCGCAATTCGAGTTCCGTCCATTGGAACCGGGCTACGGCGTTACCATCGGCAATGCTTTGCGCAGGGTGTTGCTGAACTCCCTGGAAGGCTACGCCATCGTGGGCATCAAGATCGAAGGTGCCGACCACGAGTTTGCTACCCTAAAGGGCGTTACCGAGGATGTGACCGAAATTATCCTGAACCTGAAGCAAGTCCGCTTCAAGAAGAAGGTTGATCATGAAGTGAATAATGAAAAGGTGACCCTGAGCCTGAAGAACAAGACGGAATTTACCGCCGCCATCATCGGGGAGGCCACCCAAAGCTTCGAGGTAATGAACCCGGGTCAGTTGATCTGCACCATGGATTCTTCCGCCAAGATCGACATCGAAATCAATATCGCCAAAGGCCGGGGCTACGTACCCGCCGACGAGAATAAGGTGAAGGACGCTCCTTTCGGATACATCCCCATCGACTCCATTTTCACGCCCATCAAGAACGTGAAGTATTCCATCGAGAATACGCGCGTGGAACAGAGGACGGACTATGAGAAGCTGGTGATGGAAGTGTCCACCGACGGTACCATCCACCCCGAGGAAGCGGTCAAGCAGGCCAGCCGGATCCTGATCCAGCACCTGATGATCATCACCGACGAGAACATCACGTTCGACAATAAGGAAGAAAAGAAAGAGGACCTGGTAGACGAGCAAACCCTGCAGCTCCGGAAGGTGTTGAAGACGCCCCTGGAAGACCTGGATTTGTCCGTTCGCGCGTTCAACTGCCTGAAGGCCGCCAAGATCAATTCGCTGAGCGAGCTGGTACAGTACGAACAGGAAGACCTGATGAAGTTCCGCAACTTCGGTCAGAAGTCCCTCGCCGAAATCGAACAGGTGCTCCACGAGCGCGGCCTGCACTTCGGTATGGACCTCGCCAAACTGGGGATCAACGACGATTTTTAACAACGGAGCCCCGCTTCGGCTCCGGCCGGTAATGTGGGCGCCACCCTTCGCAATTCCTGGCACGGTGTGAAGGTTTAAAATATAACAGCCATGCGTCACGGAGACAAAATCAACAACCTGGGCAGAACCCAGGCCCATCGCCAGGCTCTTTTGAGCAACCTGGCCGCGCAACTGATCGCGCACAAGCGGATCGTTACCACCCTGGCCAAGGCCAAGAGCCTTAGGACCTACGTGGAGCCCCTGATCACGAAATCCAAGCAAAACACGACGCATCAACGCAGGATCGTGTTCAGCTACCTCCAGGATAAGGTGGCGGTACAGGAATTGTTCAGCACCATCAGTGCGAAAGTAGCATCCCGCCCGGGCGGCTATACGCGCATCCTGAAGCTGGGCACCCGCGTAGGGGACAACGCCGAGCTGGCCATGATCGAACTCGTGGATTTCAACGAGATTTATGGAAAGGGCAAGGGCGAAGCCGCTACACCGGCCAAACGCACCCGTCGCGCAGGTGGAGGGAAAGGAAAGAAAGCAGGCGCCGATGCGGAAGCCACTCCGGAGGCTGAAGCCGAAGGCGCTGCGGAAAAGGCACCAGCTAAAACCGCGCCCGAAAAGGCACCAAAGAAGGCCGCGCCCAAAAAGGCCAAATAAGTAGATGTTGATAAAATTTTCATAAAGGCGGGGGAAAGACCCCTGCCTTTTTTATTTTTGCGAAATTATGGCTACACTCAAACCTGCGATCCTGTTGCTCGAAGACGGGCTGGTATTTCACGGAAACGCTTTTGGAAAGATCGGAACGACGACCGGCGAAATTTGCTTCAATACGGGTATGACGGGATACCAGGAGGTCTTCACCGACCCGAGCTATTTTGGACAGGTCGTTATTATGAACAATGTCCACGTGGGGAATTACGGGGTGAAGGATAGTGACGTAGAAAGTAAAGGAATCAAGATAAAGGGGTTGATCGGGCGTAACCTGGAGCCGCGCTTTTCGCGGATGCAGGCGAGTGCTTCGCTCCAGGAGTATCTCGAAAGGGAAGGGATCGTATCGATCGAGGACGTGGATACGCGTTCGCTGGTGACGCATGTGCGGACCAAAGGAGCGATGAATTGTATAATTTCCTCCGAATTCCAGGATATTGAACGATTGAAGGCCGAGCTCGCGCGCGTTCCGTCGATGGACGGGCTGGAACTGGCCAGTGCGGTGTCGACCAACGAGGTGTACGAGCTGGGCGATCCGAACGCAGCGATCCGGGTGTCGGTGCTGGACTTCGGGGTCAAGCAGCACATCCTGCAGTGCATGGTCGACCGGGGTGCTTATGTGCGCGTTCACCCGGCCAAAACGACCCTGGAAGAGCTCGACCGTTTCAAACCCCACGGGTATTTTTTGTCCAACGGCCCCGGGGACCCCGCGCCGATGGGTTATGCAATAAAGACGATCAAGGATATTCTGAAAACGGATAAGCCCCTCTTCGGGATTTGCCTGGGGCACCAGCTCCTGGCCCTGGCCAACGACATCCCGACCTTCAAGATGCACCACGGTCACCGCGGCCTCAACCATCCTGTGAAGAACCTCGTCACGGGGCGCTGCGAGATCACCACGCAGAACCACGGTTTTGGCGTCGATCCGGGGGCGGTCCGCGCCTCCAAAGCGGTAGAGGTGACCCACGTCAATCTCAACGATGAATCGATCGAGGGGATCCGGGTGAAGGGGAAACCCGCTTTTTCGGTGCAATACCACCCAGAATCGACGCCCGGCCCGCATGACAGCCGCTACCTGTTCGACGAATTCCTGAAAATGATGCAACCATGAACCCCATACGCATCTCGATCATCAATGGGCCCAACCTGAACCTGCTGGGCAAAAGGGAGCCCGAAGTGTACGGCTCCCAGTCTTTCGAGGCTTATTTCGCCGATCTCCACCACCTGTTCCCCCAGGTGGAGTTCAGCTATTTTCAAAGCAACGTGGAAGGGGAATTGATCGGGGAACTGCAACGCGTGGGCTTCGATTACGACGGGATCGTCCTCAACCCCGGCGGGTACACGCACACTTCGGTGGCCATCGGGGATGCGATCGGGGGGATCAAGACGCCCGTGATCGAGGTGCACATTTCAAACGTGCATGCGCGCGAGGACTTTCGGAAAATTTCGCACGTATCGGCTAAAGCCCGTGGGTCTATCTTTGGGCTGGGCTTGCGCGGATATGAATTGGCGGTGCGCTTTTTTGTGCCCTGAGGCTGAACCACAAAGCGAGCAATACACCATAGCTGCCGCCGCGTTCGATCCATTCGAAGACTTCCCAATGTGGGTAGAATAACTCCGTGGCCATCTTCCACATCAAAAGAATTAAAACAAAACTTCGCAAGGGTTTCACCAGGATGGTCAACGCTCCCAGCAACTCGAACGCGCCTACCACCCGGGCAACGGCTGCGGTGTCGGAAAACCCAAGGGCGGCGTACTGACCCAATAGCGTCTGTTTTTCGATGAGATTCAACCAGCCGTGGCCGGCCAATAACAGGCACGCCGCAATGCGCAGGCACCACACCACTCGGGCATCGATATTTACCGGGGCGGTGAGCCTACGGAACCAACCCTGTCCGGCCGTCAACAGTACTAGGGCGAGGGGCGCGCCGAAGTTCCCTGCGCGTTCGAAGAGTTCGGCCAGCGGCTCGCCGGATAAAGGTCTGAGCGACGCGGTGAAAAGGCCCCATATCACCAACCAGGCAGCGACGATGCGTAAGGGATATACCAGTAAGACGAGGCCCAGGAGGATGTCCACCGAACCCAATACCGGCATCAGACGATAGGCCGTATCGTGACCAATGCCGAAGACAGCGAAATAGTTGAGCCAAATAGCCTTGGTAATAATGCCGAAGGCGCCATGGCCGAGGAAGCACATCGCCGAGGCTATGCGCAGGGTCTGGTAGACTTTCATGCCTTACAGGGGTATGTCCAGCCCCAAATTAAGGATCATCTCGTACGTCCCGAAATTTTGGCTTGCTTTCCCTTCGTAGACCTTCAATCCCCAGTAGTCGGTGAATACGGCCTTGTTGCAGTATTCCAGATAGACGTATTTGAAGAGGGTCGCGCGCAGGGCGGCTTCCCCGCCCAGATCGAGGCCCCCGAACTGGAAGCCCTGGTCGTTGTCCTTACCGAAGATGGTGTTTTGCACGTGCGGCCACATAAAGCCCACGCCCCCCTTGAAGAGGACGGACAGGTTGAAGTCGCGGAATTGCATGTAGGGGACCTGCCAGCGGTGGACGATATTGAAAAGGAAGAAGTTCGCCCCATTGTTCAGTTGATACAGGAGGTTCCCGTTGTTAACGAAGAAAGTATCTACCTGGCGGTGCTGGTACGTGCCCTCCATGTGCAGGAGCTGGGCCTGAACGACCTGGTATTTGGTATGGTCGAAGTTGAGTTCGATGCCCCAGTCGTCCTTGAACCAATGACCGATGCGATAGTTGTATTGGGGGATGGTGATGGGGGTCCTGAAGAAATGGCCGTCCCAGCCCACCTTGTCTTCAGCAAAGGTGTTCCGAAAGGTGTAGTCGTTGCCCAGACTCGGCTGATCGATGTGGATGGAGCTGTGGGTGTACCATTCTTTGTTGTAGCCCCAGGAGAACCACCAGTTTCCTTTTTTGCCCACGTAGTGTTTGGCGC
>CAZJDB010000178.1:0-24909 GCA_964544695.1 uncultured Chitinophagaceae bacterium | reverse complement strand
CCCGCCGGAGATGCGCTGGTCGCCGTCGTCGACGCCGTAGCCGCGGTCGTCAGGCTGGCAACATTGTCCCCGTTCACGAAGCCACTATATGTCACCGTCAGCGCTGGCAACGCCGAACCATATGTCGAACTCTGATTGTTCGCCGTCACGGTCAGCGCCGCTTGCCCTATCGTTAGCGTGCCTGAAACATACGTGATGCTATAGTTCGGATCAACCGCCCCGCTTGCCGTAATGGGATACGTGCCCGCCGGGCTTGAAGAAGTCGCCGTCGTCGACGCCGTTGCCGCCGCGGTCAGGCTGGCCTGGGTGTCCCCGTTCACGAAGCCGCTATACGACACCGTCAGCGCTGGCAACGCCGAACCATATGTCGAACTCTGATTGTTCGCTGTCACGGTCAGCGCCGCTTGCCCTATCGTTAGCGTGCCCGAAACATACGTGATGTTATAGTTCGGATCCACCGCCCCGCTTGCCGTGATGGGATACGTGCCCACCGGGCTTGCGGAAGTCGCCGTCGTCGTCGCCGTAGCCGCAGTCGTCAGGCTGGCCTGGGAGTCCCCATTCACAAATCCGCTATAGGAAGCCGAAAGCGCAGGCACCGTTCCCCCATACGTCATCGATGCATTGTCTGCCGTGATCGTCAGGGACGCGGGGGTAATCGTAAAGGCACCCGGTACATAGTCGAAGGTATAGTTCGGATCGACTGCGCCCGCGGGTGTGATCGTATAGGATCCTACCGGTGAGGAAGGCGTGGCATTGATCGTAAAGAAAGCCGGAGAGGTCAGGCTGTTCACGTTATCTCCATTGACGAAACCGCTGTACGTGGCTCCAAAGGTCGGGAAAGATCCCCCGTATACCATCGTTTCATTGTTAGCCGTCACCGTTAGGGTCGCCTGGCTCACCGTCAGCGTGCCGGGAACATACGTGATGGTATAATTCGGATCGACTGCCCCGCTCGCCGTGATCGGATACGAGCCCACCGGGCTCGAAGAGGTCGCCGTCGTACCCACCACAGGTGCGGTCGTCAGATTTCCCGGCCCGTCGCCATTCACAAAACCGGAATAATTCAAGGAAAGCGCCGGGACAGCCCCTCCATACGTCATCGAAGCGTTATTCGCCGTGATCGTCAGGGTTGCCTGACCGACCGTCATTGTCCCCGACACATAGGTAATCGTATAATTCGGATCGACTGCCCCGCTCACCGTAATCGGGTACGAACCCGCCGGACTCGCCGAAGTCGCCGTCGTGGCAACCACAGGCGCCGTCGTCAGGCTCGACGCATCATCCCCGTTCACGAATCCACTATAGGAAACGGAAAGCGCCGGCACCGCTCCGCCATACGCCATCGACGCGTTGTTTGCCGTCACGGTCAAGCCTCCGGGGTTGATAGACAGTGTAGCTCCGCTGTAATTGAAGGTATAGTTTTGAGCCGTCCCCCCGCTGACCGTAATCGGGTAGTTGCCGACCGGGGATCCGGCGGTGGCCGTCGTCGTCAACGTGGGTTGGGTCGTCAGGACACTGGGTTGGTCGCTATTTTGCAACCCGCCAATGATGAAGGTCAGGGTTGGGATGGCGCTCCCGTAAGTAATGACCTGCGGGTTGGCTATGATCGACGCGAGCGCGGGCGCAACCGTGACCGTTCCACTGACATAGACCATGGTATAGTTCGGGGTAGTCCCCCCGCCGATCGTAATGGGATAAGTACCCACCGGGGTAGTCTGTGTGACCGTGCAGGACAGGACCGGATCGGAAGTGAAAGTGGAAGCGTAATTGTCTCCGTTTACCATGCCGGTGACGGAAGCATTATTGAGGAAATTCAGGCCGATGGACTCGGTTCCATCCATGAATCCGTACGACACGCTTTGGTTATCCGCAGTGACGGTCAGGATGGCTTTGCCGACGGTCATGGTGCCGGCGGCGTACGTAATCGTATAGTTCGGATCTACCGCCCCGATTGCCGTGATCGGATAAGAACCCACTGCGCTGGCCGAAGTGGCTGTCGTCGAAACCGTCGGCGCCGTCGTCAGGCTCGACGCATTGTCCCCATTTACAAATCCGGTATATGAAGCCGTTAGCGTGGGCAACGCCCCGCCATAGGTCATGCTTTGATTGTCCGCGGTGATCGTCAGCGCCGCCTGACCGATCGTCAGCGTACCCGACACGTACGAAATCGTATAGTTCGCGTCCACCGCGCCCGAAGCCGTAATCGGATACGAGCCCACCGGACTTGCCGATGTCGCCGTGGTCGAGACGAGAGGCGCCGTCGTCAGGCTCGACGCATTGTCCCCGTTCACAAATCCTATGTACGAAGCCGTTAGCGTGGGCAACGCTGCGCCATACGTCATACTTTGATTGTCCGCCGTTATCGTCAGCGGCGCAGGCGTAATGGTCAGTGTACCGGACACGTACGTGATGGTGTAGTTCGGATCAATCGCAGCCATGGCATTGATCGGATATGAGCCCACGGGGCTCGCCGCAGCGGCCGTAGTTGAAATCGTCGGCAACAAAGTCAGACTGCCCTCATTATCTCCACCTACGAAGCCGCTATACGTAACTCCCAGGATCGGGAAAGTACCCCCGTAAACCATGGAAGTATTATTAGCCGTGATCGTTAAGGGAGCCTTGTCGATGACCAGGGTAATATCTTGGTTTTGGGAATAGGGACCTGTCCCCGTGGAATGATCCGTAGCAACCACATTAAGGTTATAGGTACCCGCCGCCGTGGGCGTGCCCGAGAGCACCCCCGCCGTGGACAAGCTCATGCCCGGAGGCAGCCCGCTTGCCGTAAAGGTATAGGGCGCGGTTCCTCCCGAGGCTGTCAGGATCACGGGGGAATACGCCGATTGATAGGCACCGTCGGGCAGTGTCAAGGGGCTTATGGTGATCGTGGGAACAATAACCGTCAGGACCACCGCATCGGCGGTACTGGTGAACGAATTTATATCCGTCGCCGTGACCGTGAAGGGGAAAGGACCCCCGGCCGTGGGCGTGCCCGACAAAACACCGGTAGCACTAAGCGATACCCCTGCTGGCAAACTACCCGAGGTGACCGCAAAAGTATAGGGGGCCGTCCCGCCGCTTGCGGTAAAGGTCACGCCCGAATAGGCTTGGCCCACCTGGGCGCCCGTCAGTGAAGTGGGGGCGACCGTGATCTGGGGTGAGGTGGTGAAGGAAAGGATGGACCCGCTGTTGTTACCAGCGGTATTGGATCCCACCGCCTGGAAGTAATAAGTGGTATTCGGGCTCAATCCCGTAAGTGCCGCGCTGATCGTCGTCACCCCCGCCGTTCCCGCTACCGGCGACGGTACCGCGGCCACACTGGTGGCACCGGCCAACGTCGGACTGGTCCCGTAAAGGAACGAAGTCGTCGTGGAAGCAAATTCAGGATTGATGCTGCCGTTCAGGGTGGCTGTCGTCGCCACTACCGAAGTTGCGGCACTCGTGGCAGCTACCGGGGCTGTAAAGGTGGTAATGGCGTCCACCCCAATGGCGCTAACGAGTCCCGCCGCATTGTCCGTGGCGGACACGATGATTTCGTCGATGCCCTGGAAGCTGGTATTGGAAAACAAGCTCTCGAAGCTCCACACGCTTCCGCCCGTGGTAACCACCGTAACGGGGGTGCCCACGGGAGAGCCCAAATGATAGGCTGTCAGTGTTATGGTCGCAGCGTCGGTGTTGGGGATCGTGGTGCACTGCACGGCCAGGCTTCCCAGGTCGAAAGTGGACCCATCGTCCGACGTGATGTTCAGGGACTGGAGGGCGGCCGGGCTAACGGAGCCGCGAATGGCGCGGATGAAGCGGTTGTTCGTCGCCGGCAAGCCGTATCCCGCGCCCGCCGTAATCTGCAAAGTAACCAGGTCCGTCGATGGATTGGCTATAGGTGTGAAATCAAAACCCGAAGAAAGGACGTTGGCAGAGGTAGTTCCGCTGGCCTGCATACTGAACAAGAGAACCCCGCCGGACCCGTCAAAACCGGTAAATCCCAACGTGGGCGGGGTCCCGGGCAAATGGAAGGCGCCCAGGACCGATGCAAAAACCAACAATAAGAAAGAACGGGAGTAAAATTTCCTCATAGCCAACACATTTAACCTAGTTCCGGGACGGGAAAATACCCACCATTGCAATGATAAAAGTAACCGTCAGGTAAGGCTGCATAACGGAAATCGGAATGCCACTCCCGGTTAAACCCGTATTTCCACTAACAGCGGCGAGCGTATTGAGCGCAACGGAAGGAGATCCCCCGTTATACAAGTTGATAGCATCCCCACTGTAGGGATCGACAGGGGCCCCCAGCGTGCTCGTCCCGGCAGAAGGCACATTGGCCGTCGCCGCGTTGGGAGAAGCAGAAACCGAAACGGAAAGGGAGACCGTGTGACCGTGCGAAGGCAGGTTTGAAGTCAAAATGTTCACGTTTTCCGTACCTCCCGTTTGTCCAAGGATAAAATTGCTCAGGCCCGGGCCCGTACCCTGCGAAATGGGCACCCGCCCCCTGAAATCGGGCAATTGGAAAGTGGACGTACCATTCCCACCGTAAGTGGTGCCCAGAATCGAAAACAGGGCAGTGTACGAACTGATGGAAAGTGTTTGACCGGAACACATCTGGAAACCGACGATCGCAAAATCGCCTCCGAAGAGGAAGATCATACCTAAGTAGGGGTTCATGGGCGTTGTGGTTTTAATCGAGCCGGGGCAATGTAACAAATTGATTTAATATCCCCAAGCCCCTTCTCGTGCATATTCCCACCGAGTATAGTTAGTTCCTGGAAGGGAATATTCCCGACATGGCGATCAGGTAATTCAACGCCAGGTAGGGTTGCATGATGGAAAAAGGTATATTATTTCCGGTATTGTTGGTATTGCCCTTGGCCACACCGCCCGTATTCAGGGCGACCGCGGGCGTGGAATTGCTGTACAGGTTGATGGTATCTCCAGAGAGGGGATCACTGGGCGCGGAAATCGTATTGGCGGTCGCACCCGGCTGGTTGGCCGTAGCGCCTGCGATGCTGGCGCTGACCGTTACGGTCAGGCTGGCCGTATGGTTGTGCGCGGGCAGGTTATTGAGGGTCAGTGTGGCGTTTTCCGTTCCCCCGGTTTGCCCAATGATATAGGGGCTGAGGCCGGGGGCCTGCCCCATCCCTATCGCTACGCGGCCCCTCAGGTCGGGCAATTGGAAAGTCGACACTCCATTCCCCCCATAGTACGTGCCCAGGATAGAAAACAAAGCAGAATACTGTGAAATCGCCAGCGTTTGACCGGCGCAGATTTGCCATTGACTAATCGCAAAATTTCCCCCAAATAGGATGATCATCCCAAGGTAAGGTTGCATAATTTGTGTATTATTTTGATAAAATGAACGACGGATGGCGGAGAGCCTAACCATTTACGTACAGCCACAGGCTGTTTGGGAGCAATAAGGAATAGTCGCTCGCAATATACTACTTTTGGTTGGAGTCCCCCCTATTTTTTATGGTTAAATGCATTGCACTTCTTTTTTTATTCCACCTCGTGTGGATAATCGCGGCATCGGGCCAAACCGATACCACCTTGAGGATACACGTCAATCAAGTCGCCCTGGATACCAGGGCGCCTAAAATGGCCGTGATCGAATCGGATTTCCCCCTCAGCCTCCCGCAACCCGTCTCGCTGCTGGATCGTGAAGGGAACATCCTCGAAGCGGGCATGCTCCAAGGTACGTATCGACAGGAAGACTGGACCCCGTATAAATACCTGTATCGCGTTGATTTTTCCGCCATGCGTCGTGCAGGCACCTATCGCCTTCTCCTCGTGGCGGGAAGTCACATGGTCCAATCCGATCCCTTCACCATAGGCGACGATACCCTCGCCGAACTAACCATACCCGCCATACTGCATTACTATCGCCGCCAAAGAGCGAACACTCCGATCGAATGGAGCACTGACGAACATATCCCCCTTTTCCGCAGCACACAAACGACCGGCCCCACGAGTGGCACCCAAACCTCGAGCCCTGGCGGCGTCGGCCAAACCGCCGGCCCCGCCGGAGGCGCACCTCAAACCGTAGACATGCGCGGAGGCTGGTGCGACGCCTCCGGCGACGTCAGCAAATACTTTTCCCACTTGGCCTATGCCAACGTCATGTCCCCCCAGCAAACGCCCCTCGTAACCTGGTCCCTGGCCGAATCCCGGGAAGCCGTCCCCACCCTCCTGAATCGCCTGGGCGTGCTGGATTCCATAACCGACGAAGCCCTTTGGGGCGCCGATTATATGATGAGGGCCCTTTCCCCTCAGGGCTACTTTTATATGATCGTCTTCAGCTATTTCAATAAGGACCCTAATGCCCGCAGGGTGGTCGGTCTCCTGGCGAACAGCGTGACAGACACCAACTACGCCTGCGCCTTCCGGGAAGGAGGAGGCATGGCCATCGCCGCCCTGGCGCGCATATCGAAGTGGAAGCGCGACGGCGCCTTCACTTCCAGCCAATACCTGGAGGGCGCCGAGCGCGCCTTCGCCCACCTGCTCATCAACAACACGCGCTACGACGACGACGGCAAGGAAAACATCATCGACGACTACTGCGCCCTGATGGCGGCCACCGAACTCTGGATCGCCACCGACAGCCTACCCGGGTCCACACTGACGGCCATCTACCGCCAGGAAGCGCGCCGCCGCGCCTCCAGCCTCGAAAGCCGTCTCGGCCCCCAGGGCTACTTCTTAACCGACTCCACGCGCCGTCCTTTCTGGCATGCATCCGATGCAGGTCTCCCCATCGTCGCCCTGGCACGCTACCTCGATGCCGAAACCGACCCCAGCCTCCGCGGGCCCGCCCTTCAAACCATACGCCGCTACCTCGACTACCTCCTCCGCGTCACGCGTAATGTCTCCAACCCATACGGATACGCGCGTCAGACCTTCCGTTACCAGGGAAAAATCATGGACGGATTCTTCATCCCCCACGACAATGAAACCGGATGGTGGTGGCAGGGCGAAAACGCCCGCCTCGCCTCCCTGGCCACCGCCGCCCTCGTCGGCGGTCGCCTCGTCTACACCGCCGCGCCCGGCGGCGGGAGCCCAACCGCCGGCGCCGCCGATTCCCTCGCCGAGTGCCGGGCCTTCGCCCAACGCCAACTCAACTGGATTCTCGGGTGCAACCCGTACTCTATTTGTTTTATGTATGGCTTCGGCCAGCACAACGTCCCCTATATGCAATCCAACTTCGGCCACGGCTCCGAAAGAGGCGGCATCTCCAATGGGATCACCGGCAAGGAAGGCCGCGGCGACGGCGGCGGAATCGACTTCAAAACCCAGGACAACGGAAATGAGTGGCGGTGGACCGAACAATGGATCCCCCATGCGGCATGGTTCCTTCAAGCCGTCACCGCCCTGTCCCAACAGGATTGACCGGCCGCATCCAATGCCGGGCCGGACGCGTATATTTGTATATGCCCCCCCGTAAAAAAAACAAGATCATCCGCGAAAAACACCCCCTCGCCATCCGCTGGTTCCACTGGATCAACTTCCCCATCCTCTTCATCATGATCTGGAGCGGCCTGCTGATCTATTGGGCTAATGACGTCTATTCGATCACCCTCTTCGGCCACACCTATGTCCGCTTTTTCCCCCAATGGCTTTACGACCTGTTCCACGTTCCCTATCGACTGGCCGAAGGCATGGCCTTTCACTTCCTGTTCATGTGGATATTTTTCCTGAATGGAGTGCTCTACGTGGCGTATACCGCTTTCTCCGGAGAATGGAGGGACTTGTTGCCGAACAAGCGCTCCTTCAAAGAAGCCTGGCAAGTTTTACTTCACGACTTGCACCTCCGCAAAGCCCTGCCTCCCCAGGGAAAATTCAACGCCGCCCAGCGCATCGCCTATTCGGGGATCGTATTCATGGGATTCGGATCCATCCTCACCGGACTCGCCATCTACAAACCGGTGCAGCTCTACTGGCTTTGCTGGATTTGCGGCGGCTACCATGTCGCGCGCATCATCCATTTCATATTGACCCTCGGGTATTGCCTCTTCTTCGTCATCCACGTCGTTCAGGTGATCCTCGCCGGATGGAATAATTTCCGCGCCATGGTAGCGGGCTTTGAAATCGTACCCGCAAAGACGCCGGATGCCGGACCGCAAATCGCGCCGCCGCCCCCGCTGACCCCGCCGCTGACGATCACCGCGGACAAAATCGTCCCGCGCAGTGCGCTGCGCCGCCGCTCCTTCCTGGCCTTTGGCGTCTATTTTGGCACGGGCTTCCTGGGTTATAAAACCTGGAAGTGGCTGTACGATTCCCCTATCGAAAAACCCGGCGTTACCAAAGCCGCCCGCAAGCCCTTACGCACCGTCCTGAACACCGACGAAAAAATCTTCAATCACCTCTTCAGCAAAAACCACCCCGTAAAGACCTACCCGCGAAATCTGGCCGCTCACCCCAACCGGATACGCACGACAGGTAACCTCGGCTTGCAGGACGCCTTCGATCCAAAAACGTGGACCCTTGAAGTCGACAAAGTATCAGGAGAAAAATTGCAAATCGGGATAGACGAAATCAAAAGCCTCCCGAGGACGGAGATCACTTATATGTTCAAGTGCATCGAGGGCTGGGACCAGATATCCAACTGGGCAGGCGTGACCTTCAAAGACTTCGTGGAACACTATGGCCTAAAAACCGAGACCGCGCAAACCTATGTAGGATTTTCCACCCCCGATGATAATTATTACGTGGGGATCGACATGCCCAGCGCCCTCCATCCCCAGACCCTTCTGGCCTATGAAAGCAACGGGCGCCCCCTCAGCATACAGCATGGTGCTCCGCTTCGCCTTATCATCCCTGTGAAATACGGAATCAAGAACCTCAAGCGTATCGGCAGCATCGCATTCAGCAACAAGCGCCCCGATGATTATTGGGCCGAACAAGGCTATGATTATTACGCAGGCCTCTAAGCCACCCCTCCCATCACCGGATCGGTAATCGAATCGGCCCCCGTCTCCACGCGCCCCGCGAACCGCCGCGAATATTCCGGAAACCCTTTAACAGACAAACTAAAGTCATACCACCCCTGCACCGTATCCAAATCGAGCGAAACGGGCGCGTCTGTCAACCGAAAGGTCCGGTCGTTCTTTTTAAACCCATGATCCGTAAGCACGATTTCCGCCGGCGTTGGAACCGAAGGGAATACCAAAGACAATCCCCCATCGCGCCGATACGCCAACGAAAAAGGCGCCAAAGGATCCGAAGCATCCCCCTTGAATTCCCTAAAGAATCCATTCGGTCCATACACGCGAAGAAAATACCGTCCCCCCTCAAAATGCGACAAGGGAAAGCGGTCCGAAATTTTATCCCCCGGTAAAACCGCATAAGACCAAAACTTCAACGGCCGCAATACCGGGTCACCGACTGCTTTACCCAACGACCGCGGCACCTGCAAATAAGACCCCGGCGCATACACATTGAAAGGCGCCCCAAGGGCCCGGGCCCCAAACAACGCCCGCGACGCCTCCAGCGTCAGCACAAAATCGCCCCCGGAATGACCGCCCGACGCGTCCCCCGAAAGGCCGCCCGACGCATACAACTCATACGCCAGCCCATTGGAAGGCTTCACCCCCACCTCCTGCCGCGGCATCGGCGCGCCTGCAAACCCGGAAGGAAGTGGCTTGAATTGCGCCTTATGAATATCCTCGATCACTTGATCTTTATCCTGAAAAGCAGGCTGCGCAATCACCTCCCCGTTGTACGGCCGAAACACCGAAGTCAGGTCCCCGCAAACGGCACGACGCCACGAGGAAATATTGGACTCCACCACGCGCAATCCCATTTTACGCGACAGGAAAGTCTCCAGAAATTGCAACGAAGACGTATGATCGAACACTTCTGAATTCACCCACCCCCCGCGCGTCCACGGCGAAGCAACTACCAACGGAACGCGAAACCCCAACCCAATCGAGCCTTCCCGCGCCTCCACGGAAGAAGTCTGCAAGCGGTCCTCCTCCAGGGTTATATATTCGGGCCGTACATCGATTCCAAAGGAAACCTTCCCCGAATCATCGCGAAACGGTGAAGGCACGACAAAGGGAGGAACGTGATCGAAGTACCCGTCGTTCTCGTCGTAGGTCAGGATGAAAATGGTTTTTTTCCAGACTTCGGGGTTCCGCGTCAGGATATCCAGCACTTCGGATACGTACCACGTACCATACCACGCCGAGCTGGGGTGATCGGAATAGTGCTCGGGAGGCACCAGCCAGGAAACCGTGGGCAGAGCACCCGAGGCGACGTCAGCACGGAACTGGTGCAGCACATCCCCTTTAGGAACCAGCACCTTTCGGGCAACCCCCGCATCGTCATAGGACAGCTCCTCCAACGAACGATAACCGTCAAAGGCGCTATTCGTGGCGAACGCCTTCAAAAACAAATTCCGCTCATGCTCCGACAAAGCCGCAAACGCAGCCGGGTCGTACAGCGGCAACGTATGCTGCGCCTCCTCCGAATCCGGCTGATGCGTCCGCAAATATTCCAGGTGCGTAGGCGAAAAGCGAACGCGATACTGACGGAACCACTCCAGTGGATTATCCCCGAAATTGGTCAGCCAGTCATCATGCTCGCCCTCAAGACCCGACGGCAACGATATCTCATTCTGATAGACCTTCCAGGACACCCCCGCCGCTTCCAGGCGCTCCGGGTAGGTCGTCCACGAAGCCTCCTTGTCATAGTCCGTCATCTCATTGCGCACACGCGCCGCCTCAACCAGGGAACCGCGAACCGCCCCCGTCCAGAAATGGAGCCGGTTAGGCGTCGTCCCCGTCTGGGAAGAGCAAAAGTTTTGATCGCAGACCGTGAAAGCATCCGCCAGTTCGTAATAGAAAGGAATATCCGACCGGTCGTAGTACCCCATGGTCATCGGCACCTTGGGAAAAGCTCCCTTCTTGACATCTATCCAGCGATCGAAGCGCCCGTCGTTGCGAGCGTCCGTCTGGTTGGACCAGGAATGCGGAAGGGACTCCATCCAGGTAGCTTTTGTACCTTTGATGTCCAGGTGGAAAGGACCGAAGGTCTGCCCGTCGCCGGACGTCTGCATCCACACCGGGTTGCCGGAAGCCAGCGTGATCGCCCGTGGGTCATTAAAACCGCGCACACCCCGCAGCATCCCATACGTATGGTCGAAGGAGCGGTTTTCCTGCATCAGGAAAACGACGTGCTCGGCATCCAAAAAAGTACTCCCCTCAGCAGGATCAATGGCCAGCGCCCGGGTCAGCGAAGGACGCAGCAGCGTCATCCCCCCGGCAAGCAGGCCGGCCTTTTTTAAAAAGTCTCTACGATTTTCGGACATGGCGCCGAAGCTAAACGAAACCTGATTAATTTCGATGTTATGAAATATAGAACTTTTGGTAAAACGGGCTGGAAGGTCAGCGAAATGGGCTACGGCATGTGGGGCCTGGCCGGCTGGACAGGAAACGATCCCGAGGAGATCACCAAGTCCCTCGACCTGGCCGTGCACCTCGGCTGCACGTTCTTCGATACCGCATGGGGCTACGGAGAGGGTAGGAGCGAACAAACGCTGAAGGCGTTAATAAAGCGCCATCCGGACAAACAACTGTACGTGGCCACGAAGATCCCACCCAAGAACTTTACCTGGCCTAGCCGCAGGGGCTTCACCCTGGACGAATGCTTCCCCCCGGACCATATAAGGGCCTATACCGAAAAGAGTCTGAGCAACCTGGGGGTGGACACCATCGACCTGCAACAATTCCACGTCTGGGAAGATAGTTGGGCAGAAGATGAGCGCTGGCAGCGCACGGTGGAGGATTTAAAAAAAGAAGGAAAGATCCGGGCCATGGGCATCAGCATCAACCGTTGGGAACCCGACAATTCCCTGAACACCTTGAAAACGGGCCTGATCGACGCGGTGCAGGTCATCTACAATATCTTCGACCAGGCGCCCGAAGACCACCTGTTCCCCTTGTGCGAAAAACTAAACATAGGCGTGATCGCCCGCGTCCCCTTCGACGAAGGTAGCCTCACGGGAACGCTTACCTACGATACGACCTTTCCCGCAAACGACTGGAGGAGCACCTATTTCGTTCCCGACAATCTCGAAGCCAGCGTGAACCACGCGGGCGAACTCAAGCCCCTCATCCCGCCGGGAATGACTATGGCTGACATGGCGCTGCGCTTTATCCTGAGTAATCCGCACGTCCATACGGTCATCCCGGGGATGCGAAAGGAAAGGAACGTTCGTGCGAACATGCACTGCGCCGATGGAGTGGGACTATCTCCTGTGCTGCTCAAGGAGCTCAGGCATCACCGCTGGGACCGCTCCCCCACCGACTGGAGTCAATAGGCGGCGGCCCTACCTCTCCAGCGTGCCTGGCGACCCAGGCCTCCCCGGGCCGCCGCCTAGTAACGTTCCGCCACACTGCGCCGCCGCAGCGGCCTGTAATTTGTGCGCCCCGCGCAATCATAATACAAACTCTCGCGTGTCCCCGGCCGGATGATCAGCGTAGCCATATCCCGATCGGCCCCGTCCCTGACCGACGCATACGCCACCCGCAACGGAATCCCGTTTTCCGAGCGGATCTTATTTTCCACCCGCGTCGCGTACAACTCCGCATAGGGAATCCTGATCAGGTTCCCGTTTTCGTCCTCTCGTGTCATCCAGGTGCCCCGGTTGACCGTGCCCATCCACACATCGCTGATATGAGCCAACTCGTGGGCAAGACCGATGTACGCGGGTCGTAATGAATCCCCACGTTCGTCGGGGGCGCTACACGTGTCCAGGGGATTCCAGTACACGTAGGCGCCAAGATCAATATCGGCGAGGTTGACGCCATGCCACACGATACAAACGGTCTGGGGAGATTGCATAAGGTACGAAACAAGCGCTTTGCCCGCGGGGCCCCCTTCCTCGATGCGGCGAATTGCGGCACCGGCATCCAGGATGAAACCTTTCGACCCTTCATACAATTTTCCTTTCTCGTTGAGGAAACCCCGGCGGCCATTCAAATCAGCTCCATAATGGTAATGGTCTATGGCGACGACCGAGTGGCCATCCCCATACCAGGTCGTGGTTGAAACCTGGGTTTCGATGACGGGCGCAAATGCCCATATACGCTGGGACACCAGCAGAAGGCAAAAGGGTAAAAACCGGAAATACATGGCTATAGTTTTGGACAAATCAACAACATGCCTTCGCACCGTAGCGGCACGTTTAGACCAAATCGTCTCATCTCAGACAATCAACGGAAAAAGGGAATTTGAACGGTTGGACAGGGAAAGCGCTATAGTGGTACCGTGAAAAGGGGGAAAAGGTTACACTTCGTACGGTAAAATTGCATTTCGTCGAAAAACCCGTTCCCGAAGGGCGGCAAAATCCTACTTTACCGTCATGCTTAAGAAACGCAGCGGGTTGTTTTGGGGGGGCTACTTTCTGTTTGAATGGGCCAGCGGTATGAACATTACCCATAACCTCGACGGTAGCTTTATCATGGCAGCCCTGCACACCGGGATCGCTTTTCTGGCCACCTGGGTCACCCTCCATGTCATCATTCAACGCTATTTCCTGCCCGTCCGCAAAAGGGGCGCCTGGATCATACTAACCGCCAGCATCATTTTCTTCACCCTCTTGTCCAGGATCATCACTGTTTTTATCGTCGGCGACTCCTGGAATGGCGGCCCCAAGGGTCCCTTTCTGGAGGTCCACGAGATCCTGGGAGAATGCATTTGGCTCTACCTCTTGGTCGGATTCACCATCATGCTTTATTTCATGAGGGCATGGTACGATCAGAAGCAACTCTCCGCAAGCCTCAAAAAGGATGTGGCCCTGGCCCAACTGGAATTGCTCAAAAGCCAGGTCCACCCCCATTTCATCTTCAATACCCTCAACAACATCTATTCCCTTTCCCTCCACGCGGACCCCAGGACCCCCGAACAAATCCATCGCCTGTCCAGCCTCCTCAGCTATATGCTTTACGACAGCAAGAGCCCCTACATCCCCATCGCAAAAGAGGTGGAATATTTAAATAATTACATAGAATTGCAAAAGATCCGCTACAGCGACCGCCTGGACATCAGCATGAACATCTTCGGTTCGCTGGATCAATTTTATATTACACCCTTGTTGCTCCTGCCCCTACTTGAAAACAGCTTCAAGCACGGGGTCAGCCAGGAGGCCGAGCACGGGTGGATCCGCGTGGACCTGTCGCGCACCGTGGATTGGATGGTGATCAAAATCGAAAACAGCGTCAGCGAACAACCCGCCGGAAACAATGAGCCCCAGGGCATCGGGCTCCACAACGTCCGCCGGAGGCTGGAAATCTTGTATCCGGAACAACATGAATTCAGGATTCTAAAAGGCGACCAGTCTTTCATGGCCATCCTGGGGATCAAAAATCATACAAATGCCAACAACGTGCCTCATCACTGATGACGAACCCCTGGCCCGGGAACTCCTGGCAGGATATATAGGCAGTCTGGAAGATTTGGAATTAAAGGGTCTGTGCAAGAACGCCATGGAAACGTTTGCGTACCTCCAACGCCAGCCGGTTGACCTCCTTTTCCTGGACATTCAGATGCCCCAGGTCAACGGCCTGGACCTGATCCGCTCCCTGCACGAACGCCCCAGTATCATCATCACCACCGCTTACCGCGAATTCGCGGCGGACGGCTTCGAGCTGGAAGTCCTCGATTACCTCGTCAAGCCCATTTCCTTCGACCGCTTCCTCAAGTCGGTATCGCGCTACTATCATGCTGCCCAAAGGACCAAACCGTCCGAAGCGCCCCCTGAGGAATCCGCTTTTGCCAAAGCGTATATGTACTGCAAGGTGAACCGGGACCTCGTGCGTATCTACCTGAAGGACATCCTCTATATCGAAAGCATCCGCGACTACGTAAAAATTGTCACCAAAACCCAGCAATACCTCACGTACCAGCGTATTGGATATATGGAAGAACGCCTACCTTCGTCCAAGTTCCCGCGCATCCACAAGTCGTTTATCGTGTCCCTCGATCATATCGACAGTTACAATGTGGAATCGGTAACGGTGGCCGGGCATGTTTTGCCCCTGGGGCGCAATTACAGGGAAGCTTTTCGTAAGCTTTTGTCAACCTGATCTCACGATTTTGCGTATTTTTATCAGACGCGCTTCGGCGCAAACACATTTTAACCCTAAAAAATACACTCGTGAAGAAATTCTTTAATCTGTCGTTGGCAGCGCTCGTCGTAACTGTTTGTTTATTCAGTGCATGTTCCAAAGGAACTACGGGCCCTCAAGGACCACAAGGACCTGCGGGCCCTGATAGCGTTTACACTTCCAACTGGATAGCCCTGAACATGACCCAGGAAGTCCTGGGAGCAGGTGATACGACTTATCAACAAACCATTACTGCCCCTGCCATAACTTCAGGGATTTTGGACAGCGGGGTCGTTATGATGTATTTCGGTTACACGGATCAAAACGAGAATAACGATGTCGAGCCGCTGGAGAACTATATGGAGGCCATATACTCCCAAGGATCGATACTCCTGATCTCCTACGGCACGAATTATTCCACGGAAGCCCAAGTCCGTTATGTAGTCATCCCCGGTAAGGTCTTGGCGGGAACCAGCTTCCAGGGAATGAGCAGGACACAAATCAAGTCGATGTCTTACAAACAACTTACCCAGGCGCTGGGGAACCAGTTGACCCCTTCGGGTAATTAGATTGACCCAAAAAAGAAAGGCCCCCCAAACGGAGAGCCTAGCCAAAACAGAGCCAACCTGAGTACAATGCCTAGCCTAAACAGATAGGGTACGGACTGGGCTTATTATTGCCCTTCGGGCGACGCGCCTACGGCGCGTCCGTATAGGATATCAGATCCCGGCACCGGGACCGGGTTATGACTAGCCGAATAATTAGTTCGTTGAGAGGGGTGTATTCAAACTGCACGTCAACTCGATCTCTCCGAAGGGCTCCGTGAAGGGCCCGCTTCCATGGTTCAGGTAAAGGTCCCTGTAGGGGTTGCCTTTCCGGTTGTTGATCATAACGACCCGGGATTGGATTTTGCGGTCCTGTACGTGGCAAACATCCAATAACGAGATGTCCCCGGTTACCCCGATCCAGCGGTGTAGGATGGCGTCAGGGTGGCTTACGATCAAGAGTTCGAGTTTTTCCTTTGACATAGGTTCCTCATTTGTGTCAACAATACACTTATGTTGACGGGTACAAAATTAAAACGGTTAAGCAAACCTTGGCATAGCGCTGGTTCTAGATTTCAAGTCCTTAATGACTTAGGGATTTTGTAGTCGATCCGCTACAAAGTGAAGTGATGAGACTCGGTATCTTTTCAAAGTCATTGGATTTATCTATAAAATGATCTGCGCCTTTTTCCCTGCAAAGGGTCTCGTACGTCCCGTCGAACTGGTTGGAAATCATGATCACCCTGGTCCGGGGATAGAAGGCCTTGATGAAATCCAACAGGTCTATACCACTCTTGTCGGGCAAATGGATGTCCAACAAAGCAACATCGGGGGTCTGGGCTTCCAGGACCACCAGGGATTCCGCGTAAGACCTGGCTGACAGGATCAAATCCACCTCGTCCAGTTCACTCAAAATAGCTACCAACCTGTCCACGATCAGCGCGTAATCATCCACCACCAAAACCGTCAATCTGCTCATGGGGAAATATACGAGGCAATTTAGCAGGTCGGTTTGGCCTGGAATATAGGGGCAGCACTCTTGATTGTGTAGTTGATCGACTACCCGTTCGGCGTTAGTTTGTGCTCGAGGGCATACAAAATCAGGTCTGCATTGGTTTTCATGCCCAGCTTGGTCAGTATTCTCGTCCGGTAAGTGGAGATAGTGGTAGGGGAAAGAGAAAGCATATTGGCAATCTCCGTAATGGATTTCCCCACCGCTATTTGTTTCAAAACATCGAATTCCCGGTCCGACAACTGCTCGTGTGGCGAACGGTCCTCATCCAAATCCAGTGACGAAGCCAATTTCTCCGCAACCTGCGGACTTATATACTTCTTCCCCAACATAACGCGCTGGATGGCGCCCACCAGCTCCTCCGAAGCCGCGTCCTTCGAGAGGTAGCCCGAAGCCCCCGCCTTGAGCACGCGAATGGCATATTGTTCCTCGGGATGGATACTCAGGACCAGGACGGGCAACTTGGGCAGGTGCTGCTTGATCTGGTGCAGGGCGTCCAGCCCGCTCCTTCCCGGCATGGAAAGGTCTGTAATAACCACGTCCCAGGTTCCCCTCAGGGCTTCCTTGACAAGGCCTTCCGCATCCTCGACCTCTTCGATGTGCGCGGACTTGAAGGCCTCAAGCAGGATTTGCTTAAGCCCTTTGCGTACCACGGTGTGGTCGTCTGCAATCAATATGCGCATCATGGACTACGATTTATATGGAACTGATACCCGTATAGTAGTGCCTCTGCCGGGGACGCTGCAATATTCGCTCGTGCCCCCCATCATCAGGGTGCGCTCTTTCATCCCCAGGATACCCAATGTATTCTTGGCGCCCACGTGCGCTACATCGAAGCCTTTCCCATTGTCCGAGATGACCAGGTCTACTTTGATGGGATCCATCATATCCAACTCCACGGCGACCCTGGTGGCACCCGAGTGCCTGATCACATTGGTGAGCGCCTCCTGGTATATGCGGAACAAACCCGTGGTGATCCCGGTACCGAGCTCCCCCCTGCCCCGGATATCCAGGAAAATGCGGATCCCAAAGCGTTTTTCGAATTGTTTGCTGTGCCATTCGATGGCTTCCGGCAGGCCCAGGTCATCCAGGATGGAGGGTCTCAGCTCGGCCGCCAGGCGTCGTACCGTGCCTACCGCGGCGTCCAACAGTGCCAGGATACCCTTCAGCTTTTCGCGCGATGCCACGTCGTTGAGGTCCTGCCTTTTGTTCAACCAGGATACATCCATCTTCAGCCCCGTCAGTTGTTGTCCCAGTTCGTCATGGATCTCCCGGGCCATGCTGGTCCTTTCCTGCTCCCGGACGTCCTGCAGGTGGGAAGCCAGGAGGCGTAGCTCTTCGTGTGATTGCTTCAGGAGATTTTCGGCCAACTTATTTTCAGTGACATCGCTCACGTTGGCCACGATCGCGCAAATGCTTGGGTCGTGCAGCAGGTTGGTGAGCAAACCCTCCAGCCAGATATAATGTCCATCCCTGTGGAGGGTGCGAAAGGAAATCTTGATGGGTTTTCCCGGACTCGCCAGGACTTGCTGCATGATCATGCGCACGGCCGCCATGTCATCCGGATGCGTCTGCTCCACGATCCCATCGCGGAGGCGTTCTTCCATGGTATACCCCGTCAGACGAAAGGAAGCGGGGCTCCGGTAAATAGGCAGGAAATTCACATCCATGAGGGTGATTCCCTCGTTCCCATTCTCGATCAGGGCCCGGAAGCGCCGTTCATTCAGCGATTCTTCAATATTTAGCGTAGAGGTGCTCATAAGCAAGTAAGGACGATGGTTAAGGTACAAAAATTCCTTTTCCGAGAGGGAATATTCTTAGGAGCGGAGGTTAACTACCTCATTGATCGTCAATGCTACAATGACCGTATTGAAGATAAAGCTGAGGAGTCCATGCATCAGGACGGCCTTCCGGATGCGGGGGGAAGTGATGGCCACATCCGAGACCTGGAAGGTCATGCCGATCACAAAAGAGAAATAAGCAAAATCCATATAGCACGGTGGCACCCCCCCTGGAAACTGAAGTCCGCCGGCGAACTGGTTGGGGTCCCTGGGATGATCCCCGTAATAAAAATGGGCATACCGGAAAGTATACGAGGTGTGAAGCAAAAACCACGACAGGAACACCCCCGTGAGGTAAATGGTGGCCTCCCAACTGCGGGGCAGGACCCATGCTTTGCGGTTGCTCAGCAAATCCAGGATAGCGATCAGGCTGGTGACGCAGGCCGCGATAACGAGGATGGAAACGACGGGACGGCTGGCGTCCTGGCGCCGGGCCAGCAACCGGATACTATCGGGTCCCAGTGCAAAGAAGGTGATCCATGCTATCGTCAGGATGGACAGGCATCCAAAATCCCAGCCCACCATGGCCCTCGTGAGGGGCTCCATCCGCACGCCCCCCAGGGCAAGGCTCCCCAGGGTCGCCAATCCCAGGCTGATGAGGAGCCGGGAAACGGAACGCAGGTGGGTCAATCGGTGGACAAATTTTGTACCCGGGGATACTTCGACAGGGTGCATACGCCGGCAAAAATGCCCCTTTTTAGGCACTTTTCCCGCTATATTTGCCCACATGAAAGCGCTCTTTTCCCTGATGTCCCTGGCATCCGCCGCGATGGCCACGGCCGCCCTCGCCATCTCCTCCATAGCTGCCGCCATCTCCTCCATGGCTGCCGCCATCTTCGTCTCCTCTCTGGCCGCCGCCATCCTCGTCTCCTCTCCGGCCGCCGCCCAACCCATCGTCCACGTCGCAAACGGTCGTCTCCAAGGCGTCGTCGAGACCAGCGGCATCATTTCCTTCAAAGGCATCCCCTTCGCCCAGCCCCCCGTAGGCCCCCTGCGTTTCCGGGAACCCCAGCCTCCAGCCGACTGGACCGGCGTCCGGAAAGCCGACGCCTTCGGCCCCCGCGCCATGCAGTTGCCCATCTACAGCGACATGCAATTCCGTTCCAACGGGGTCAGCGAAGACTGTCTTTATTTGAACGTCTGGACTCCTTCTGTATCGCCCAAAAGCGGCCTGCCCGTGCTCGTCTATTTCTACGGGGGGGGCTTCAGTGCCGGGGACGGCTCGGAGTACCGGTATGATGGAGAAAGCATGGCCAAACGGGGCATCGTCGCCGTCACGGTCAATTACCGCCTGGGCATATTCGGATTACTAGCCCTACCCGCCCTGACCAAAGAATCGCCCCACCACGCCAGCGGCAACTATGGATTGTTGGACCAGCACGCAGCCCTGGAATGGGTCAAAAAAAACATCGCCTCCTTCGGAGGCGACCCCGCGCGTGTCACCATTGCGGGAGAATCCGCCGGATCCATGTCGGTCAGCGCCCAAATGGCGTCCCCTCTTTCTAAAGGTCTATTTGAAGGAGTGATTGGAGAAAGCGGAGCCCTTTTTGGAAACAGCCATCTCGTTCCCCTCTCTGTTGCCGAGCAAACCGGTCAGACCTTCGCCGGCGGCAACACCCTCGCCGATCTGCGGGCCATGCCCGCCGACGACCTGCTCACCATGGCCAAAAGCACGCACTTCCCCGTCGACATCGACGGCTATTTCCTTCCCGAATCCCCCACCGCCATTTTCGCCGCGGGCCGCCAAATGAAGGTCCCCCTGCTGGCCGGCTGGAACTCCGCCGAATCCATCGTCCTCGATACCTCTTCTTCGCACTTCACGGAAACCGTCCGCCAAACCTACGGCGCCGCCGCCGATACCATCCTGCAGTTGTATCCTCCTTCCGATCCGGCCCGCTCCGCTACCGCCCTTGCCAGCGACCACTTCATCGCCTACAGCACCTGGAAGTGGATCCACCTCGCCTTGAAGACCGGTGGCAAACCCGTTTATCAATACCAATATGCCCATCCCCGCCCCGGCCAAAACCCCATCGGTGCGGGACATTCCTGGGAAATCGAATATGCCCTCGGCAACCTGCATACCAATACGGTATATGCCTGGACCCCCGAGGACGACCAGGTATCTTCCATCATGCAGACCTACTTCGCTAATTTCATCAAGAGCGGCGATCCCAACAGCCCCGACTTGTTGCATTGGCCCGCGCTGACCCCCGACGGGACGCCCATCATGGTAATCGACGTGACCCCGCGGTTGTCCACCGAGACACACGCGGCGCGTTATGCGTATTGGGATATGAAATATTAGAGCCCGAACGCCTCTGCCAGTAGCTCATAAGAGCGTACCCTATCCTCGAAACGTTCTGTAATCGTGGTGACTATGATTTCATCTACACCCGTTTCGTCCGCCAGGGACAGGAGGCGGCTCTTAACGACCTCGGGCGTACCTGTGATCATGCGTCCCCGGTTATATTCGATCCGCGCCTTTTCGGCATCGGAATAAACCGTATCTCTCACCTCGGCATAAGGCGGCAAGAATTCCCTGGCCCCTTTTTCCAAATTCAACAAGCGATAATCCAGGAAGCCCCGGAGCTCGTCAGCTTTGGCTTCGGTATCCGCGCAAGCCACCAGGATGCTGACGCTGCACGCGGGCTTACTTAATTCATTGGAGGCCCGAAAGCGTTCCTTATAGATCGAAATGGCCTCGGCCGCCCCCTGGGGGTTGATGAAGCGCGCAAAGCTCAACCCCATGCCCAGGTGGGCCGCCAGGTAGGCGCTTTCCCCGCTGGAGGTCAGGAGCCACAATTCCGGCAAAGTTGCCGCCTGGGGAATGGCCTTGACCTTTTCCTGGACGGAACCCGGCTCAGCTTCATCGCGCAGGAATCCCCTCAGATCGATCAGCTGTTGCACGAATTCCTTTTCTTCAAAACGGTTGGAAGGATTCAACAGGTAGGCCGTGATCCGGTCTCCCCCCGGGGCCCGGCCCATGCCCAGGTCTATGCGCCCGGGAAAAAGGGTTTCCAGCATCCGGAAATTCTCCGCCACCTTCAGGGCGCTGTGATTGGGGAGCATCACGCCCCCCGAGCCTACGCGGATGCGTTGGGTTTCCCCCGCAAGGTGGGCGATGAGCACCTCCGGAGTGGATCCCGCCAGCGAAACGATGTTGTGGTGTTCGGATACCCAGTACCGTGTATATCCCAGGCGATCCGCCAGGCGGACCAGGGCTTCGGTTTCCTTGATGGCCTGGCGGGGATTGCTGCCGGAGGTGATGGGGGACTGATCCAGTACGCTGAGGTGTAGCTTTTTCACGGAGGCAAAGGTAGGATCAATGATTAGGTTAATTGCTCTTTTTTCTTATGCTCACCGGTAGAAGCGCATACTTTATTCTGGTTTTTCTTGTAATTTTTCCGCACCAAATGGCGTTTTTTTGGCAAAAAAAGCTCATTTTTCTGTATATTTGCTGAAAATCGGTATAAATGCTCATTTATTTCAAGGTGGGTAATTATAAATCCGTTAAGGATCCTATTACCTTAAATTTCAATGCTGCGGCAATCAGCGAACACACAGAATCGAATGTAATTGACGAGGAAGGCTCACCGTTGCTAAAGTCAATTTTACTTTATGGACCCAATGCCAGTGGAAAATCCAATATCCTGGACGCTTTTGTACTCTTCCGTTGGCTCATAAACAATTCAGCTACCGATAAACAAGGCAATGAGGCGATTGACGTCCAGCCTTTCGAGTTGAGTACGAGCACGGAAAACAAGCCCAGTTTTTTTGAAGCCTCTTTTGCATTGGGAAGTTTAAAATATCGATATGGTTTCGAGGTAGATCGCGAAAGGGTACATAAAGAATGGCTACTGGAAGCAAAGGTGACCAAAGAATACCCTATATTCCTAAGGATCGGCGAGGAATTTGAGATTGATAAGAAGAGATTCCCTGGTGCCGAAGGTCTGGAAAAAAGGACTCGAAAAAATGCGCTTTTCCTTTCCGTGGCCTCCCAATGGAATGTACAAAAAGCAGAGCAGATCAATGGATGGTTCAGCCTGATTTATACTATTCATGGACTGTCGGACACGTTATATACCAATGTAACGCTCGATTTACTTAAAGATCCTCAACGCGCTGAAGAAGTAAAGCAATTTATTCAGAAGGCAGATTTAGGGATACTGGATATTGAACTTAAGAACGTTCCACTTTATAGAGGCTCCCCCGGTTTACCTCAAAAGCTTAGGAACTCCTTGATTACGGATGAATGGCCGGCCGTTTTCACATTTCACCAAAAATTCGACGAAAAAGGAGAGGTCGTGGATCTTGTCCAGTTTTTGATGGATGATCAGGAGTCAGAAGGGACCCGAAAGTATTTCAACCTGATCGGTGTGTTTATAAAAGCAGTCTCGGAAAACCGGGTTGTCGTGATAGATGAACTAGACGCCCGGATGCACACGTTGCTTACGAAATCCATCCTCAGGCTATTCAACTCCTCAAAAACGGGGTCCAGGGCCCAGTTGCTGGCGGCAAGCCACGACACAGCCTTACTCGATCGGGCTATCCTCAGAAGGGATCAGATCTACTTTGTTGAGAAGAATGCCGTAGGCGCTTCGGAGGTCAACTCCCTGGTAGAGTATAAGCCGAGGAAGGAAAGCCCTTATGACAAGAATTACCTGGAGGGCAAATACGGAGCAATACCAATTATTGATGGACTAGAAGCATTACTGGGTCATGGCTAAGCAAAGTCGTGAGACCTTTAAAGAGATGATGGCCAAATTGGAAGCCGATAAAGTTTTCGAGCCCAAGCCCGTCGCCGTCATTGAGGAAAGGGAATATTTCCTGATTGTTTGTGAAGGCGTTCGGACAGAGCCCATGTACTTTGATTATTGGAAGAAGTTCCTGCCGAAACATTTGGTAGAAACCATTAAGATCGTCGGTGAGGGCGACAATACGATTAATGTTGTCAGAAAAGCGATTGAAGAAAGGGACATCAGAGCCGCCGATCCCATTATGCCTAATTTTGATCAGGTATGGGCCGTATTTGATAGGGATGACTTTCCTGCTGATCGGTTTGACGCGGCGATCGCCCTTGCCAGACAAGAAGGAATAGAAAACGGAGCATCCAATCAGGCTTTTGAATTATGGTATGTCTTGCATTTTCAATTCCTTCAGACAGCGCTCCACAGGAACGACTATTTTGCTATTTTGAGCAGGGAACTGGGTTTCGCTTATACAAAAAACGATGTAAAAGTAGTGAAGGCCCTTTTTCATATACCCACCATCCAAAGGGCTATCCGCTGGGCTGAGCAGTTGGAGCGGATGCATGAAGGTAAGGCGCTGTCGGATGCATGTCCTTTAACCATGGTGTATCGATTGGTTAAAGAGTTGATGCGGTATCTTAATTTGACTCAATGAACTGCTCCGATGAGGAGCTTCTTTCCGATCTCCACCACTGCTTCCACCAATATGCGCATGTCCTCCATGCGCGTCCGGTGATTGGTGATGGCCACCCTGATTACATAGCATCCTTTCAGGATGGTAAATGAAGGCGCCGCCACACCGGACTCATGCAGTCGCATCAGCAGTTCCTTGTTCCATGCGTCGAGGTCCCCGGCAGGAGCATCGCAACCTCGGTACCGAAAGCAAACCACATTCAAGGTCACCGGCGCCATGAGTTCCAACTCCGCCCTTTCGCCGATTAGTTCTCCCAGGTAAGCCGCCTGGGCTATGTTTTGAGCGATCTGCTCCCCGTATCTATTTATTCCATGCTCCTTGATCGACATCCAGACCTTCAGCGCCTTGAACCCCCGCGAAAGCTCAATCCCCTGATTGGAATACGAATCCGGCCCCGAAGCCAGCCCCCGGTCATGCGCCGCCAGGTAATGCGCAGGCGTGGAAAAAGTCCGGCGCTGCACCTCCGCGTCCCGGATCAGCACGCAACCCACCTCGTAGGGGATGTACATCCACTTGTGCAAATCGAAGGCGATACTATCCGCCTCCCCTACCGCCTCCAGCCCTTCCACACCCGCCAATCGGGCCAGCGCTCCAAACGCGCCATCGATGTGAAACCAAATGCCTTCCTCATCCGCCAGCTTACGCAACGCCTCCAAATCATCGATGGCCCCCGTATTCACCGTACCCGCGTTGCCAATGATACAAAACGGCACTTTTCCTGTCGCCCGATCTGCGGTTATGTGTTCCCGTAAGATATCGATCCGGATCCTATAATGCTCATCCACGGGCACCGTATGAGTGCCCCCCAGACCAAGGATTTTCAGTGCTTTGGTTACACACGTGTGTGTCTCCGAACTGCCATAGGCGACCAACTCGCCGCCGCCCGTGACCTCCGCCCTTTTCCTCGCCACCGCAAGCGCCGTGAAATTCCCCATCGATCCCCCACTCACCAGGAGCCCTCCGGCCTCCGCCGG
>CAZJDB010000177.1:0-41776 GCA_964544695.1 uncultured Chitinophagaceae bacterium | reverse complement strand
CCCCGCCCCCGCCGCACACGACCCCCGCCTCCAGCGCCTGCTGACCATAGAGCTATGCACCGCCTGGGGCATATTCCTATTAATGAACCTCCTCTGGAGCCCCTGGGTAGATGCCCTGACCCAAGGCCGCTACGGCCACGTCAATGCCCGAACCGTTTTTTGGCTGTCCCTGGTGCTACCTGTTTATTTCATGAATAATTTCCTATGGACCATCCACTTTGCGCTGGGAAGGCTCACCTGGATATTCAAAGCTTTTGTCGTGGGTTTTGTCCTCAACGTGGCTGGGGATATTATCCTCATTCCCCTATACGGCAATGAAGGCGCGGCTGTAGCATACCTGCTGGCCATGTTGGTCCAAACCCTGCTCTACCACAAAGGGATCCGTGAGGTTTCCCTGACGCGGGCCTGGGTGACCCTGCTGGCAGGAGGCGCCCTGGCAGGATTACTCCTGTGGGCAGCAACCCGATAGGGCTATTTTCCGTATTCATACAATAGATGTCAGAAGATTCGATGACGACCCTGGCAGCCAGGCCCGGGAGGCGTGTGGATGTACCCCTGCTCCTGTTCCTGATACTGCTCCTCGATGTAAGGCTACCGGTCAAATTTCCCGTGCTGGTGATCGCTTGCGTGCTGCAGCCTGGTTTTTGGAAGGCCTTCTTCCGGCGGGACCCTAAAGTCCCCGTCTTTTATCCTCTTATCCTCGGGGTGGCCCTCCTGGATTGGATCCTGTACCAGGGCCTTGGAAACGTGCGGTATGACGTAGTGGGCGCCACGGCCCTGATTTTTTGGTTGGCTTGCTGGGTCGCTTCCACGCAGGTGAGGTTGTTTACCGAAAGACTTGATCCCGCCCTGCTTCACCGGACGTTGCTGGTTTTTTTCCTGTGCAATGCTGTTGTTTCCCTTGTCAACCTGGTCAGCATAGACTGGGAAATAAAGGCGCTGAACCCTTATCTATACCAGGGCATGTACCAGAAATATTTCATACGTACGGGAGACTATGTGAAAGGTCTGACCTTCGACACCTCCATCACCAATGCGCTCATCAATGCCTTTGGGGTTGTCTATTTCCTGGCCAGGAAACAGGGATGGACGATGTTGTTGTGTATGGCGTGCATGCTCGCCACCGGAAGCAATTTTACCAATTACCTGTTGTTGGGTGTTTTCGCTTACCTGTTTATTTTCAAATCGGACCGGGAACAAAAGGGCGGGATTGCGCTTTGCATACTCATAGGCGTCGTTTTCCTGGGCAAGGTTTCTCCCCAGAACCAGAAATATACGGCGGAAGTCGTCAACCGATGGTTGCCGGCGCAAAATAAAGTCACGAAAACAACGGACCCGGATTCCGCGCAAAAAATGCAGGTCTGGCAACAATGGAACAACATCCGCTTTTCCTATGTCAATCCCTGGAAGCCTAAACCCGTGATCCCGGCAACCGATATCAACACCCCGCCTTATCAAAGCAGGGCGGATACCACGGAGGACCAGCGCACCCTGATCACCTTCAAGGAGCAGAACCGGGCCGCGCTTCCCCTTGCGGATTTGTCAGGACTGCCCGAGGATGGACACCGGCCGGGTAAACTACTCGCCTTTGAAGAAATCGGCCAATTTTTCAAAACGCACCCTAACAGGATAATGACGGGCGACGGACCGGGTAACTTTTCCTCCAAACTGGCCTTCCGTGCAACGGGACTGGAGTTGTACGGTAAATATCCGGCAAGCCTGATCTATATCCATCCGGACTTTCTGCATAATCACCTTCAGCTTTTCCTTTCCTACTTTGCCAAGTCCAAGGAAAACCATTCCCTGATCCATAGTCCGGATTCAGTATATGGGCAACTCCTGGGAGAATACGGTCTGGTGGGCATCGGCATCTTCCTGGTCGGGTATGTCGCCTTTTTTATAGCGCGAATAAAAGGCACCGCCTACAGCCTGCCCCTGCTGGGTATCCTTCTGGGCGCTTTTTTTGTCGGGTATTGGTTTGAGCAACTGTCCATCGTCGTTCTTTTCGAATTGATGGTATTCGTGGACCGAAAAACGATGCTATGGAAGGCGTAAAGCTTTCGGTGCTCATGCCCGCCTATAACGCGGAGCCCTTTATCGCCCAGGCGATCGAATCCGTGCTGGCCCAAACTTTCCGGGAATTCGAGCTGATCGTGGTGGACGACGGATCCACGGACGCCACCCCTATCATCGTAAAGTCCTTCCGGGATCCCAGGATCGTCCTGATCCACCAGGAAAACATGGGGATTGCCTGGGCCCTGAATACGGGACTGGGAGAAGCGCGCAGCGACCTGATCGCCCGTTTCGATGCGGATGACCTGTGCTATCCCGAACGCCTGGAAAGGCAGTATGCCTTCATGCAGGACCACCCGGACTATGTACTTGCGGGGGCCATGGTGGATTATGCCGATAAGGAGGGCCATTTCGTATTTACCTACCGTCCGCCCGCGGAGACGGATGACCAAATTCGTCAACTATCCTACCGGACTTGCCCCTTCATCCATTCCAGCGTCATTTACCGAAAAAGCGTCGTGCTGGCCCTGGGTGGATACAACGTATATGCGCATGGCTTCGAGGACCACCTCTTGTGGAGGTTGCTCATCGGAACGGGAAAGGTCTGCAACATGCCCGAAGTGGTGATGATGGTCCGGTTCAATCCGGGCTCCCTGACGATCGATGAGACGTGTCGCCATCCGTCTTACCTCAACATCAAATATTCCGCCCTGAGAAAAAAGGCGATCGGGGCGCCGGAGGGACGCCTCCTCCTGGATACGATGCGCGCCCAAGCCCTGAGTGGGGAAAAAGCGGGGGCGTACCACGTCTTGCTGGCCAAAAAATATTTATGGAACAACACCCAGCCTAAGAAAGCCCGGGAGCACGCCAGGAAGGTCCTGAGCGCCCGGCATTTTTATTACAAAGGCATTTATCTCCTGCTGCTTTCTTACCTGCCGGGACCCCTGCTGGTATGGTTGTACCGGGTACTAAACCCCATAACGTATGCTAAGCGCTAAGCCCCTGACCATATTCGTGGATGCGCATAGCGTCGACAAGGGATACCATGGTACTCATACGTTTTTGCGCAGACTTTACGGGGAAGTCATGCGGCAGTACCCGGAACTCGACATTTACTTTGGGACGTACGATCCCGAGGCGATAAAGGTGGCTTTCCCAGGGTTGGACGACGACAGAATATTGCCGTATTCGCGGGTGCGCCCGACATTCTTGCGATTTCTCTACGATATTCCCAGATACATACGGAAGTATCGCTTCGATTACGTCCATTATCAATACCTGGGTGTTCCTTGGAAGACCGCAGGCAGGACGATCGTGACCCTGCACGATGTGCTTTACGAGGACTACCCGAGAGATTTTCCAATGGGCTACAGGCTGCTTCGAAAATTTCTCTTTTCGGGAAGTTTGCGCAACGCGGATATCAAAACGACCGTATCTGATTATTCAAGAAACCGCATATCGGAACACTACCGGGTGCCGACGAAAGAAATACACGTCATACCCAACTCGGTGGATTGTCCAAAAGTGTGCAGTTCCCGGGAAGATGCGGAGGCATGGGTGCAAAGAAAATATGGGGTAGCCAATTTCATTCTTTATGTCAGCCGGGTGGAACCCAGGAAAAACCAGATACTCCTTCTGGAGAAGTACCTGAATCTGGGTCTGCATAGCCAGGGCGTACAAATGGTTTTTATCGGCGCAAAAGGAATACACGTACCCCGGTGGAAGAAAATGCTCAAAGCGGAAAAGGGTACGGTGCATTGGTTTCAAAAGGTCGACCAGGAAGACCTGGCCGCTTTTTATACCGCCTGCCGCTTGTTCATTTATCCCTCCAGGGCCGAAGGCTTTGGTATCCCTCCTCTGGAAGCCGCCTTATGCCTGGCACCGGTCCTTTGTTCCCGGAGTTCCGCGATGAGCAACTACCATTTCTTCGAACCCTACACTTTCGATCCAGGGCGAGGTGAAGAATTGGAAGAAAAGCTCCTCGACATGATCCAGCATCCACCTGGTCCCGGCTTCCTGCAAAAGGTGTCCGAACAGGTCACGCAATCGTATTCACGCTTAGAAAGCGCACGCATATTTCATTCCCTTATACAACAAAGACAATAAGCATGGCATTAAACATTGGCATAGCAGGTACCCGGGGTATTCCCAATCACTACGGAGGTTTCGAGCAGGTGGCGGCCTACCTGTCCAGGGAACTGGTGGAAAGGGGACATTCGGTCAGTGTATACAGTCCTCACGACCATCCCTACAAGGGTGACACCTGGGAAGGGGTTCGCATACTGCGTTGTTATTGCCCCGCCCTGGGAACTATAGGCCAGTTTGCCTATGATTTGAACTGCCTCCTGGATGCCCGGAAAAGGGGGTTCGATGTACTTCTCCTGCTGGGGTATACCAGCAGCTCGGTTTGGGGTCGCTGGTATCCCAAGGGTCCCATTATCATCAATAACATGGATGGCATGGAATGGAAGCGCAGCAAATATTCTAAACCCGTACGCCTGTTCCTTCGCTATGCGGAGCGCCTGGCGGTCCGCTATAGCCACCACTATATCGCCGACTCCACCACGGTCAGGGATTACCTGCAATGGCGCTACGGCGTCAGGAGCCGTTACATACCATACGGAGCGGAAGTCTTCCATTCTCCCAAGGAAGCCCACCTCCGGGAGTACGGTGTCTGTCCGGGGACCTATTCGATGCTCGTCGCGCGTATGGAGCCCGAGAACAATATCGAAATGGTACTGGAAGGATTCAGCCAAAGCCGCATCGACCGGCACCTCCTGGTCATCGGAGATACTTCCCACCATTATGGGAAGCACCTCCTGCACCGCTTTGGCCATAATCCCCGGATACTCTTCGGAGGCCCCTTGTTCGACCAGGAACGCCTCCATTCGCTCAGGGCGGGTTGCCATTTTTATTTCCATGGACACAGCGTGGGAGGTACGAATCCTTCCCTTCTGGAGGCGATGGCCAGCCGCACCCTTATCGCCGCGCACGACAACCCCTTCAATCGGGGGGTATTGGGCCGGAACGCGTTTTATTTCCATGATGTGGCGGGGGTCACCCGGATACTGGAAAGGTCGGCCGATCCCGTTGTGGAAGAAACTATGATCGAAACCAATTTCAAGAAGATAGGAAGCTTGTACAACTGGGAAAAGATCACGAGCGAGTACGAACAATTCATGTATGACTGTTATGCTGAAAAGCGTCCCATACTATCTCATCCTGCTGTTCCTGGTCTCACTACCGTTTGATCACTTTTACAGCGAGGTGGTACTGATTACGCTGACGGCGTATACGGTGCTCCTTGCCAAACGGGCCGACTGGAAAAAATGGAAGGATCCCAGGGTGCTCACCCTGGAGATACTCTATGGGGTAACCCTCCTCGCCCTGGCGTATGGCCCATCCCGTGCGGGCGCTTCCGAAGTATTGTTCCAGCAATTGCCCTTCTTGCTTTTCCCATGGCTATGCGCGGTGTATGCGGATACCCTCATTGCGAAACGCGACCGGCTGTTCGATGCCTTCAGCATTACGTGCGCAGCCATTATTGTGTATTTGTATGTGGATGCCTTCCGGGTCATCCATTATTTCAAGATGCCGTTAACATCGATTTTTACAGAGGATTATACCAATCAGTCTTTCACGGCGCCCCTGGAAATGCACGCGACTTACCTATCCATTTATACAGCAGTAAGCCTTTTGTTTTGTATCCGGAAAAGACGCCTTTGGCTCATTCCATTCCTGGTCCTGGGCCTCATCCAGCTGAGCACCAAGACCGTGTTTGCGAGCGTGATCCTGATACTGGTCCTGCAGGGTTGGCGGAAGTGGCGCGTAGCCACGATTGCGGTCCTGGCTGGAGTGATCGTATTGAGCAGCGCTTTTCTTCATAAAAGGATGATTACAGACCTCCGGACCGACCTGGATCCAGTCCAGCAAAAGGGTTTCGATACCCGCCTGATGCGTTGGGAGGTGGCCTGGTCCCTCGTCAAGGCGGCCCCCGTTTCCGGATATGGATTGGGGTCGATGCAAGCAAACCTTGATCAAGCCTATCTTAAAAAAAGAATGTATCAATCTTACCTGTACGGCGTCAATACACACAATCAATTTCTGAGTTGGTGGCTCAGCCGGGGTATTTTGGGCGTGGTGGTCTATACGGGGATGCTGATATGGGGCTTCTATAAAGCATTTTCCGCTAAAGACCCGCTTTGGATCGGTTTCCTGGTATTGGTAACCCTGGTCTCCTTTTCTGAAAACCTTCTGGAAGTACAACATGGGCTTTTCTTCATGGCTTTCTTTTTTTCTTTTTTCCCTTTCACTCAAAGACGATCCCATGAATAACAAATGCGCCATATTATCGACCCTGGCCTATTTCGACCTTTTCCAGTACCCGCTTACGGAAAGGGAACTCTATTACTTCCTGTCCAGGACCTTGTCCCCCCGGGAATTTGAACACGCTTTGGGTGAATTGGTCCTGGAAGGCCATATATATACCTGGGAAGGGCTGTATACCGTTCGCAACGAGCCCGCGCTGATTCCCCGGCGCAGGCAAGGGAACGCCATGGCCGCAGACATGCTCCGGGTCGCAGAAAAGGTCGCCGCATTCCTGGCACGCTTTCCTTTTGTCCGGGGGGTGGGTGTATCCGGTTCCCTGTCCAAGCAATACGCCGACGAGAAATCCGACATCGATTTCTTCATCATCACCGCGCCCAATCGCCTGTGGATCGCCAGGACATTCCTTCACGTACTGAAGAAACTATCTTTCCTGATTCACCGGGAAGATTGGTTTTGCATGAACTATTTCGTGGATGAAGCCGCCCTGGAGATACCGGAGAAAAACCTCTACACAGCAGTGGAGATCGTGACCCTCCTTCCGATGCGCGGCACGCATGCTTTTACCGCTTTCGGGACGGCCAACGGCTGGACGGATCAATGGCTGCCCAATAGTCATGGGAGGTTCGTCCTTTCCCAGGATGAGCCGCCGTCCTGGTCCAAAAGGGTCCTGGAAGGTATGTGGAATAATGCCCTGGGGGACTGGCTGGACCGCTGGCTGATGCGGTTGACGGCCTCGAGGTGGGGGCAAAAGCGGATCAGGGGCAGGCTCAACAACCGGGGTGTGCCGATGAGCCTGGATGCCACGAGGCATTCGGCCAGACCGGATCCCACCGGCTTCCAGAGAGGGTTACTGGACGCTTATGAGAAAAGGGTGGCCCAGTTGACTCAGTCCTTCTTGCGTAAAGAAATGATATAGTAATCGCCGACGAATTTCCAGGGCCAACTTCTCCGGCGTTGCTCCTCGGCATTACGGAGATACTCGAACAGGACAGGATGCTTTTCCGCAAACCCCTCCATATAGGAGGGGGGTACCAAGGTGCACAGCCCTTCCAGGTCGAGGGTTTCGAAAGAGGAGCCCAGGGCGCGCCGGACCACGGAGGGAGCGTAATACCAGCAGCGAAAAGGCAAGCCTTCCACTTTAGCCTTGCGCCCATGGCGCGAAAAGAAGCGCCTCAGGGCCGTCCTGAATTTGCCCCTGAATACCAGGAGCGTTTCCCAAAGACAAAAGGGAGGCAGGAGGACCAGGGACACGACCCCACCCGGCTTCAGCAGGGGCGAAAAAGAGGCAGCGACTTCCCGTAGCGATCCCGTGCAATTCAATCCAGCAAAATTCGAAAAAATCAGGTCGTAAGGACCTTTATCGGCAAGCGTATCGAGGCGGGTATAAGAACACAGTTCGTGAGTGATCCGATCGTCCAACCTCCTTTCCTTCACTTTCCTTTCCAATTGTTCGAGCATTCCCCCCGAAAGATCGGTTGCGTGCACACGGTGCCCGTGGCGGGCGAAGAAAATCGCATCCTCACCCGTACCGCAGTTGAGTTCCAGGATATGGCTCCCGGGGGAGAGATAAGCCAACACGTGGCGGCGCACACGTTCCCGCTTGTATTGGATAATCGTATCTCCCGAGTAAATTTGGTCGAATACACCGGATTGTTTGGAAAAGGCTGCTTCGGTTAATGACTCGTTTAAAAGGGACATATGCTTAACCGGTTGTGTGTTCCATTTGCTGCAATTTAAGCTTTGCGAGATATGCAGCCGGTAAATAATACAAGATTGATGCCATTTTCTTCAACCCCAGCCTGCCCTGGGATAGGGAATACAAAGCCATTTGCCTCCTATGGGTCTTGTGAACGTACCGGTGAAGTTGTTTGTAATAAGAGGGAGGGTAGGCACTGTTGAACATCATGGCCAGGTCGTCGGAATCGGTCCAATTGGACTTGGCGCCGAGAGAGGCTTTGACCTTCTCGTAATATCCGGTTCCCGGAAGAGGGTAAGATACGGAAATTCCAATATCGCTTGGCAACAATTTGAGGATCATTTGGATGGTCAAATCGATATCCACCCTGGTCTCGCCCAGGTACCCGAACTGAATGAAAAAGCAAGCCTTGATGCCGTTTTCTTTCAGGAGGCGGGTCGATTCGGCGATCTGTTCTACTTTGGTGCCCTTCTCCATGGCATCCAGGATTTTTTGAGAGCCGCTTTCCGCCCCCATCCAAACGCTTTCGCAGCCGGCCCTGGCCAGGTGGCGGATTTGATCCTCCTCCAGGAGCAGGTCCGCCCTGGATTGTATTTTAAAGCGGAAGCGCAGGCCTTCCTTTTCCACTCCGTCCGCAAAATCTTTAACCCAGCCGGGCTTCAATCCGAAAATGTCGTCACAAAACCAGACGTGATCCATCCCGAACTCCTCTTTCATGCGTTTGAGCTGGCCTACCACGTGCGCCGCGGACCTGGCTGTATAGCGGTTTCCATAGATGGGCTTGGCGCACCAGTTGCAATGGAAAGGGCAGCCCCTGGTCGTGGCGACGTTCAGGGAGAAATACCCTGCGTTCTTGAGCCAACGTCCCCGGTAAGCGTCCATGTCTATCAGGTCATAGGCGGGGTAGGGCAGGTATTCCCAGTCTTTCATGACAGGTCTCGGGGGAGTGCGCACTGTCGTGCCGTTTTCGTTTCGATAGGCAAGTCCCTTTGCGGCCTCCCCATTTTCCAACAATTCTACAAGCGTTTGCTCCGCTTCCCCGTTGATGATATAATCCGCACCTTGTTCCAGGTATTCTTCTTCATGGTCGGTGGAATCGGAACTGGACACGATGACGGTACAACCCCAGTCTTTAGCCATACGGATCATCCGGAAGGTAGCGTCCCGCATATTCGTCAGGCACATTTTCGTAAGGTAGTTGAAGCCATCGGCGTATACGACGAAGTAATCCACCCTTTTTGTCTCCAAGTGAAACAATAACTCGTCCGGTTTATTCGCAAACATGGAATCGAAGAGGGATACACTATACCCCTTTTCCCTCATAAGGGCGGCTGCATACAAGGTGCCCAGCGGCGGATAGGGTAGGCCCGCCCCCGCCTGTTTGGGGTCCAGGGCCAGGAAATAAGGATGGGTGAACAGGATGTATTTCATGATTTAAAAGCCTTGAATTTCAGGTTGCCGGTATCTCCAGGCTTTTTGTAAAAACCTGATTTCATAAGGGTATTGGTAAAAGTGCGCCTTGTATCTCCACGAAGCGATCAATTTCAGGAGGTGCCTTTTTACGTTGTTTAGTCGAATATCGGATACGGTGGGATAAACCCCGTTTAAGACGGTCTCGAAGTCCCGGATCATGCCCGTTCTTTTTTCGTCCAACCAGGGTGTCAGGGGGTTTTTTCGCAGATTGAAGCGCTCCCATTCCGGTTCGACCCAATCTTCCAGGTCCTTGGGGAAGGAAAAACCCTGGGCCTGAGCCTGAGCCCAAAGCTCCGATCCTTCGGTAGGTACGGGACTGTAAATATAGACTACGATTTCCGTGTTTGGATTGATGTCTTTGATCTGACGGATATAATTGATGTCGAATTGAATTTGGCTTTCCACGGCTTCCGGGGTAGCGGCGGGCGCTCCGAGGACGAATGAATATTCGGGGATGATATCGAATTTTTTCATCCTGGCCGCGAATTCTTTTATTTGTTTTCCGGTTTGCGTTCCTCCTTTGTCGAATTGTTTCAGTATGGCATCGTTTCCGCTTTCCGCTCCGAAAAAAATCATGCGACAGCCTGATTCCCGGATCAGGGCCAGGGACTCGTCTTTGAACCCGGTCATGGTATCGATCCTGGCCATGCCCCACCATTGCATCTTCAAAGGACGGACCAGACGCGCAAATTCCACCGTCCTTTTTTCGGAAACGAAAAAGTTATTATCGTGGAACTCCACGGCGTCGGCCCCCCAGCGGTCATGGAGGTAAAGAATATCCTTGTACACCAGCGGGGCGGATTTGGCCTTCCATCTCGCTTCATATATGGGCACGACCGCACAAAAGGAACACGTAAAGGGACAACCGATGCTGGAGTGATAGGCTGCCGTCCTTTCTCCCAGGTATGTTTTGCCCAGGTATCCCTCCATGGAATAATACCGGCCAAGGGTATCGTAGGGAATGGGAGGGAGGGGGTCTTGTTCGAACAGGGTTTCTTTTCGCGTCTTGACTATTTTTCCCTCTTGTCTGAAAATCAGGTTTGGGATTTCCTCATAAGAGGTGCCGCTTTCTAATGCCTGGATCAGGCTTGGAAAAGCATGCTCCCCCGGCCCGTTTATGACAAAATCAACGTACCCCGAATCCAGCGTCACCTTATACTGGTTGCTGGGAAAATAGCCCCCCCAAATCATAATGGTTTCCGGAAATCGTTCCTTGATCGCCTTGGCGAAGGGTATGGCTTGTTTCAACTGGGGCCCCGGCATGGCGGTAAACCCGACGTATTTGAATTCATTGGTCTCCAAATACTTAAGTAGCTTATCGAGGGGATCAGTTTCACGATTCCCGTCTACGATGGCCCATTCTATGGCGCCCTCGACGGTGGCTGCGATGCTTAGGATCGAGTTTGGGATTCGGAAAGTGAAATTGGCGCTGCGTGGATTGAAGAAAAGTATTTTGTTCACAGTGATTAAATACGGGGCGGGCTTCGTATGGTTGCGCAACCCTGTTGGGAGTCGGCGCGTAATTATCGGTATGATAATTCAGAAGCTCAGGCGTGTCCTGGAAGGGCGGACGCCCCGGATTGGGGTTGCCTATGACCTATGGTCCAATTCCTATGATGATCAGCCCGGAAACCTCGTATGGGATATGGACGAAGAACTTTTTGAGCGGTTCCTTGCTTTAGTTGACTTGCGCGGAAAGACCGTCGTTGACATAGGTTGCGGTACGGGGAGGCATTGGCCGGTATTATTGGCCTCCGGCCCGGTCTCCCTGACGGGGTATGATGTTTCCCGCGGCATGTTGGATAAATTATTGTCGAAATTCCCACAGGCGCGGGTCGGACTCATCGGCGAGGACGGAATAGCGCCTTTGTTTACGGGGAGTGTCGATATCATTGTTTCCACGCTTGCGTTGGCACACATGCCCAACCCGGAGCCCGTTCTTCGTAATTGGGCCCGGGCGCTCAAACCGGGGGGGTGTCTGTTGTTGACGGACTTTCACCCGGCAGCCCTGTCGCACGGCGCCAAACGTACCTTCGTGCACGAGAACAGATCTTTTGTTGCCAGGAGTTTTGTGCATCCGCTGCCTGAGGTTTCGCGATTGCTCATTTCCCTCGGCCTGGAAGTGCTGGATTCAGGGGAGCGTGTCGTGGACGAATCGGTCCGGCACTATTACGAACAAAAAGGGGCCTTGCGGGCTTACGAGCAGAGCAAGGGGGTCCCTATGGTATACGGTTTGCTTTGTATAAAAAAATGATGGTTTTTCGCAATTTGCACACCGTGGAGGGCTCTGAACCGGTGCAAATCGGGATTTGGGGTTCCCGCATCGCCTTTGTCTCTTCAGGCCTTTCCGCCCGGGGTGCCGGCCCTTCGGTGCTGCCCAGCCCTTCGGTGCCATCCGGCCCTTCGGTGCTGCCCTGCCCTTCGGTGCCATCCGGCCCTTCGGCGCTGCCCGGCCCTTCGGTGCCATCCGGCCCTTCGGCCCCGGCCAGTTTGGACTTGCAGGGGGCCCTGGTATTTCCCGGGCTCATCAATTCTCACGATCACCTTGAATTCAATTCTTTTTCCGCACTGGGGAATGAAATCTATCCGAACTATATAGCCTGGGGAGACAGGATCCATTCCATTTGCAAGCCTGACATAGACCGCGTCTTGCGGATTCCCCTTTCCTTACGCGCCTCGTGGGGCATATATAAGAATCTCCTGGGAGGGGTAACTACCGTAGTACAGCACGGGATGACCTGGGTTGCTGAAGGCGTGTTTAATGATTGCCAGTCCATCCATTCGATCAAACTTGGGGGCCACTGGAGGCGACGCCTGAATAATCCGCGCAGGCTCGGACGGCCTTGTGTCATTCACATAGGAGAAGGTACCGATGCCGACGCCAGATCCGAGGTTGACAGCCTTCTTCGGTGGAACTGGCTGCGCAGGCCCCTGATCGGCGTGCATGGAGTTGCAATGGACGCCGTTCAGGCGGCGCACTTCAAGGCCCTGGTTTGGTGTCCCCAATCGAACTTCTTCCTCCTCGGAAAAACCGCCAACGTGGACCGCCTCCGCAATGTCACCACCCTATTATTTGGTACGGATTCCACCCTGACGGGCCCCTGGAGCATTTGGGATCACCTCCGTTGCGCCCGTGAAACCGGCATGGTGGGGGATAAGGATTTGTTTGACATGGTCACGCAAGCCCCGGCCCGCATCTGGGAGTTGGCTGCCGGCTCTATTGCCCCGGGTCGGAAGGCTGACTTGACGATTGCGCGGCCACCCGCCGGCCAGCGTGGATGGGATGCTTTTTATGCGCTCACGCCTGCTGATATAGAGCTGGTCATCCGGAGCGGTAAGGTTTGCCTCGTGGATTCGCGTTGGAAGTCTGCCCTTGAGGCCTCCGGCCAAACTTTCGATGGTTGGAGCTCCGTACGCCTTGGCGACACCGTCAAGTTCGTCCCCGGGGACCTGCCGGCGCTCGCCCGTGATATCCGGACTTATGATCCCCAGGCCGAATTCCCCTTTACCGTATGACCCTTATTCCGGCGCGGCCCTGGACCGCATCAAAACCTCCCCGTCGTATCCTGGCGATACGCCTCCAGGCGATGGGGGATGTCGTCATTTCCCTTCCCTATTTACAACGCCTGCGCGAACTGCTTCCGGCTGACACGCGCATCGATTTCCTGGTGCTTCGGGAATCTTCGCCGCTGCCACTGAATCTGGAGCTTTTCGATAAGATTTTTATTATCGACGGGGGCAGGCGTTTCAAGCTGCAACTATTGTACACGATGCCTATGTTGGTGCGGCTGTTTTTCCGCCGATATGACGTAGTGCTGGACGTGCAGAACAGCCCCATCAGTCGCCTCGTAAGACGGGTTTTGAGACCACGGGCTTGGTGCGAATTCGATAAAGTTTCCACGCTGCCTGCGGGGGAGCGGACGCGGCGCACCATCGAGGCGGCGGGGTTTTCCCTTTCCGGTGATCCGGCCCGCGGAGAGCCGCCGTGGGTCCCGGCCCGCGGAGAGCCACCATGGGTTCCGGCCCGCGGGGCCTTTCGCCTTCGCTCCGACCTGGGCGTGGACGCACTACTGCGGAGTGCCGGCTGGGATGGGGTAAGCCCTCTCGTCATCCTGAACCCGGCCGGAGCCTTCCCCACACGCCACTGGCCAGAGGTCTCGTACGAAAAGTTTGCGAAATTGTGGCGAGAGAAATTTCCGGACACGCAATTTCTTTTCCTTGGTATCCCCCGGATGCGCGACATGGCCGTCCGGCTTTGCGCCGCCATCGGCCCGCGCTGCATCAACCTGGTGGAGCAGACAACTCCGGCACAGGCATTTGCCATCATACAAAAAATAAAATTCATCCTCTCCGAAGACGGAGGCCTCATGCACATGGCCTGGGTTTCGGGCATTCCCACGCTGGCCTTGTTCGGCTCCTCGCGCAGCGACTGGGCCCGCCCCCTGGGCGCCAGGGCGGCATTCCTCGATGCCGAAGGTCTGGAATGCGCTCCGTGCATGCAGGAAACGTGCCGTCTCGGCGACACCCGGTGCATGTCACTCCACACCCCTGAAAAAGTAATAGCAACGGCGCTCCGCCTATTGGAATAATTTCATGACAGCCGAGGCATTGTCCTCCATGCTGTGCAGCATGACGGGGCTGTATTCGGTATAACAATCCTCCAATAATTCCAAAGCCTTGGCTTCCATTTCTTCGGGACTGTACACCACGTGCCAGTGGTCTATGGGACCGTGATTGGGACAAGTAAAGCTGATGACGTGGGCACCGGCATACAGGGCTTCCAGGCAGGCCGTGCTGTATCCCTCATAGGAGGAGGGATGGAGAAAGATTTTACAGCGTTGCATCAGCCCGAGCAGTTCCTCGTGAGGAAGCTCCCCGACCATGCTGAGGTTGTCCTTCAAATGCCGTTCCCTGATTGTTTGCTTCAATAGCCCGGCCTCGGGCCCTTTGCCGCAAAGAACACCCTTCAGGTCCGGGCGTTTTTCGGCCAGGGAACCTGCAATGTCCACCCAGATGGAATATCGTTTCAGGGGTATCAGGGATCCCGCTCCCAGGATATCGATGTCTTTACGGATGCCCCGGAAAGGAAACAAGTTGGGATCGATGCCATTGGGAACGATATGCCCGGGTTTGACCGAATGGTGGATATAAAATGCGTTGGCCACTGATTCTGAAATGGCCACCAATTCCTCGGACTTAGGCCGTGTAAGGGAGACATACCGGTTCCCTTCCCGGGCATCCTGGCCCAGGATCCAGTTGTAGTGCTTCAGGCGGTGAAGGCGGGCAAACCAGGTTCCCAGCAGGGCGCATTCCCCATGCCAGAAGCTGAATATACCTATGAGCTCGTTTTCATTGCGGAGGCTTTCCATCTTCCTCCACACCTTCCACCAGGTCTTGGCCCTCTGCCACCTGCCCCGGTTCCGGTTGTCAAATGGGAATACCTGGTTTCCCCCCCAGCGATAGGGTTGTTTGGTATAGGGGAATTCAAGGGTCAGGATGACGAACTGGACAAAAGGAAACTTCTTCTTGAGGGACCTTACCATGATTTGTTGGGTGGGCAAACAGGTACTGTCCCCTTCACAGGAGGGGAATCCGGGTGTCAGGATCAGCAGGGTTGATTTTTTGTTTACCGTGTCCATATGAATCTGAGTGTGTTCAGCAAGATGCGGATATCCAGGCGCAGGCTCCAATTCTGCACATAGGTAATGTCCAGCATCAGCTTTTTTTCCATATCTCCCTTGTCTCCTGAAAATCCGAAATAACCCTGGGATTGCGCCAGCCCGGTGATGCCCGGTTTCACATAACCGCGTCGGGCGTAGCCGTCCACGTGGTGCGCATACAGGGCGTCCTCCATCAGCATGTAGGGTCTTGGTCCGACCAGGGACATATCCCCCCACCAAACATTGATCAACTGGGGCATTTCATCCAGGTGGGTACGTCTCAGCCAGCGACCCACCCGCGTGATCCGGGGATCGTCCTCCGCAGCCATTTTCGTATCCGCCTCTTCATTCACCACCATGCTGCGCAGCTTGATACAAGGGAAGCGGGCGAAATTACGTTTCCTGCGTTGCTGAATGAACAGGACCGGACCCGGGGAATCCAGGACGATCAGGATACCCAACAGGGGCAGGAGCCAGGAAAGAAAAAATATGATCAGGAAAGTGGAAACGATGAGGTCCAGGGCACGCTTATATATTCTATGACGTTTTCCCAGGAGAGGGGAGCGCGGATGGTAAGTCTTTGTTGGTTTTCTTACTGGAGTGATGATCATGCGAAAAAATACGTGCCCCCCTGCCTCAAGGTTGCGCCAACCCGTAGATGTATCTCATTAACATAGAGTTATAAATTAATATATTATTATTTGATTGATTGAATTTTAAGCCCAGACGCAACTATTTAATCGAGTAGTCCGTATCTTATTCACGAGTATCCTCAAGAAACTGCCATTTGGACAACATAGATCATATCATTGAAGGCTGCAAACGAGGTGAGCATAAATATCAGAGAATGATATATGAGCACTTCTACGGCTACGCCCTGAAAACGGTGTTCCGGTACATCTATCGCTATGATAAAGCCGTGGATGTGGTCAATGATGGATTCGTCAAACTCTTTTCCCACTTTGCCCAATTTAAATGCGCCGATGCGGTGCACGTGGAAAGGATGTTGATGGGCTGGATCCGGAGGATCATGATCAATACGGCGATCGACGAACTAAGAAAACACAACCTGATACCGGAAATAGGGGGCATCCCGGAATACGTATGGGAGATCTCCGACGGGAGCCAGCACTCGGACCAGCAGGTGATTTATAAAGAACTAATATCCTATATTAAAAATCTTCCTCCCGCCTATAGGGCCGTTTTTAACCTTTTTGTCATCGACGGTTACACGCACTATGAAATTGCGGATATGCTGGGCATTTCCGTAGGAACTTCCAAGTCCAACCTATCCAGGGCAAGGCAGCTCCTGCAAAAATTTTTAAAAAAGAATGAACAAATAGAAGCATGAACCAGCCAGAGGACCATATGGATGAGCTCTTCCGTAAAGCTGGGGAATTGTACCCCTTGAAAACGGATGGAGCCGATTGGGATAAGGTGCTGGCGGGACTTGAACAAGAGCCCGCCGGTGGGGTCGTCCCCCCCATTACCCGGCGTTCGGGAGCCCGGAGGCTGTGGTGGCTCGCCCTGCTTATTCCCATGGTTTGGCTTTGCTCCAAGTATACGGGCGTTTCCTTTATGCGCAGCAGCGAGCGCTCCGGAACCGGTGTTGCAACCGTAAAAGCCCCGGCCGGGAAAACGACGACTGGCGGTACTGCCGCGGCGATAGCCGGCGGCGCGCATTCCAATAACACAACCCTCAGCAACCATAGCCTTTTTGACAACCCGAAAACATCCAATCCTGTACCCGTGAAAATGAGAACCGCGCCCCTGGCGACCCCGGCCCAAGGAGTATCCAGGGCCATGGTAATCGCCCCCGACGCGGGGACGTCCGATAATCGAATCGGCGCGGGGACGCCCGATAACCGAATCGACGCGGGGACGCCCGATACCCGGACTTCCTTGTATACCCAACAGGCCGTTGCTGACCTTCCTTTAAAAGCCCCCTCCGCGTCCCCCCTCCAACACCAGGGGAGTGTCGCCCTGAAGACCCCACCTAAGCGTAAACCCCTGACCTTATACGCCGGTGTCCTCGCGGGCCCCGACCTGAGCACGGTCAAATGGCAGGAGCTTCAGAATCCGGGGTACAGCCTCGGATTTGTGGTGGGCCTCCGGTTCAACAAGCGCCTGGCCATCGAAGCCAGCGCCCTTTGGGACCATAAGGTCTATTATACTTCCGCCGAGTACGCCGAAACGAAAAAAATGAACCTGCCGGGTACGGTCAGGGTAGACGACATCAATGGTAATTGCAACATGTTAGAAATCCCCATCAGCCTGCGTTATGATTTCTGGAAATTAAAAAAAGGAACCATTTACGCCACTGCGGGATTTTCTTCGTATATCATGATGAAGGAAAATTACAACTACAGTGCAGACAATGGTTCTTACTCCTGGGACGCGAATAGATCGTATACCAATACCGGGACCAATTGGTTTTCCAACATCCACCTCAGTGCCGGATATACCTGGAACTGGGCCCACGTGGGAGACCTGAGGATAGAACCCTATTTGAAGGTGCCGCTGTCGGGTGTAGGTTTCCTGAACCTGCCCATGACCAGTGCGGGTTTGTACATCGGACTAACCCGGTCTTTCCGCTAATTCACGCTAGATTCACGTCAAAGGCAAAAAAATTTTGCAATGCGAAAGAAATATTTTTTGATCGCAGGGATTGTTATATTGGTACTTGGAGGTACCGCGGCCGTCTGGGGTTGGTACCTGTATAATAAACCCCACCAGGGGGTAACCGGGGTGAAAGCCAAGGCCAGCATTGACGCAAAAGCCCTGTACGAGGCCTTTAACCGGAACGAGGACAGCGCCAATCACCAGTTCCTTGGAGGGGTACTGGAGATCACGGGGCAGGTGACCGGCGTCAGCAAAACGGATAGCACGTATAGTATCGAACTGTCGGGAGGAGACCTGGGAGGTATCAATTGCGGCATGACCAACAATGGAAGCATGCCCGTGCCCGACAAGAACGCCACCGTGACCATCAAGGGCCGGTGTACTGGTTACCTGGTGGACGTCAATATGGTGGATTGTGTCATTGAAAAAATCGAAAATAGATGAAGAAGAAGCTTTGTACGGGGGCCCTTGGACTATTGATCATTGCGGGATCCATTCACTCCTGCAAGAAGGGCAATGAGGAGGCCCTGGGTGGAAATACGACCTGCGATACGGTGGGTATGACCTATACCGCGGATGTGGTCCCTATCCTGCAGGCCAACTGTTATTCCTGCCATGGGAACGGGAATACGGCGGGTAGTGGTGGAGTCCTGCTGGAGGGATACGCCAATATCGAACCCTACGCCGCCAACGGGTATTTAGTGGGGAATGTGACTCACGCCCCGGGTTATAACCCCATGCCTTATGGACTACCGGCTCTTCCGGCGTGCGAGCAGGATGTCATCGTTGATTGGGTTAAAAACGGTTATCAAAATAATTAATACCATGAAGAAGATCATGCTCGGCGCCATCTTAGCGCTTGCGGCAACCCATGGGTACGGCCAGCTTTATATGACCAGGACCGGATTCATTGGATTTTATTCCAAAACCTCGGCCGAGGACATCAAGGCGGAGAACCACCAGGCATATGCCGTCATCGACGATGCAAAAAAGAACCTGGCCTTCGCCGTCTTATTGAAAGGATTCACCTTCCCTAAAGAACTGATGCAGGAACACTTCAATGAAAACTACGTGGAGAGCGACAAGTATCCAAAGGCTACCTTCAGCGGCTCCTTCACCGGCGACGTGCCCGACAAGGACGGTGTGTACCAGGTAACGGTGAAGGGCAACCTGACGCTGCACGGGGTGACCAAAGTCCTGGAAATGCCCGCGACCATCGAGAGGAAGGGTAATACGCTGATCGGGCATGCTTCCTTCCACATCTCCCCCGAAGACTTCAACATCAGCATTCCGAGCCTGGTCCGCGAAAAGATCGAGAAATCCCTGAAGGTGGATGTACAGGTGGAATGCGACAAAAACAAATAGCATGCGTAGACTCATCTTTCTGCTTATGTTGCCCCTCGCGTTGGCGGGCCGGGCCCAGGACACCTCGCTGTTAAAAATGCTGGGCGATTCCCTGTCCGCGAACCATAAACCGGGACCCGTAAAAGGCACCTTCAAGGGTTTTTACCTCATCCAGATCCAAACGAATGAGGGCATCGCGGCCGGGGCGCTGAACTTCGAAATCCAACACCGGTTTGGTCAGTTGAATAGCGGGGCCTACAATTTTTTCGGGTTGGATAACGCGACCCTGCGCCTGGGGCTGGACTATGGAATCACGGACTGGTGGACCGTAGGCATAGGCCGCAGTTCCTATCTGAAAACTTTCGACGGGTTCACAAAGTTTAAACTATTGAAACAAAGGGAACCGGGAGGCGGCATACCCTTTTCCGTCAGCCTTCTGGTAGACGCCAGCAACTATACGCAGAACGATCCCACCAAGTCTTACCTGAATACCAATTACCGGATGGGCTACAGCACGCAGTTGATCCTCGCACGGAAATTCCAATATTTCTCCCTGGAACTGGTACCCACGTATATTCGACTGAACCTCGTGCCGACACCCCAGGACAAAAACGATATGTTCGCTGTCTCCGGGGGCGCCAGGGTAAAACTGACCAAACGCATGAGCATCGACGGGGAATACGATTACCTACTCCCCAACCAGGTGGTTTCCACCAAGGTGTACAATTGCCTGTCCCTGGCCTGGGAAATGGAAACGGGGGGACACGTGTTCCAACTGGTCTTCACCAACGCACAAAGCATGGTGCCCAATCAGTTCCTCGCACAGACCACCGGCAACTGGGGCAATGGGGGGATTTATTTCGGGTTCAATATCGCCCGCAATTTCAACCTGACGAGCCACGCGAAAAAGGCGGTGAAATATTAGGGCCTCACCAGGACGAAAGGTGCGGGCCGGATCCAGGCCCCCGCGCCCTGCAGGAGCAATTCGTAAGTTCCGGGGGCGAGGCCTGGTAAAGCGAGCTGCGTGATACTGCGTCCCGGCTGTACATCAGCCGCCTGTTCCAGAACTACCCGCCCCCGGAGATCGAGCACGATCCAGGATCCCTGGACCGGATGCTCCAATTGGCTATATATCTGCAATTGATTTCCTGTGACTGCCGTGGGTTGTACGCGCAGGCTTTCGGCGCCCCCATTTTCCGGACCCGGGTCCGCCAGGACCAATGCCGAAAAGTCCTGCGTCTTTCCCTCCAGGTCCAGGCGAAGACGATACCACGTTGGTCCGACCAGGGGAACCTCACAAGTGTATTGCAATGTTCCCGGCTCAGCCGGAAGGGTTTGCAGCGAATCAAAATTTTTCCCGTCCGTCGAAGAAAAAACCACGAAGTCCCGAACGGGGGTGGAAGGCGCTATCGACCATTGAAGGGTACAAGTCCGCGAAGTTGCCGATGCCGTAAACGAGGTGAGGGAAAGGGGCAGGACGCTCAGGGACGTACAATTGGTCATGACGGTGGCACTCCCTGGCAGGTAGGGAGATCCGATCGTAATACCTGGATTTTCGCATATTAAAACATTTGAGGAATTCGCGATCGTACCGTTGGAGCTGTTGCCCCCCAGGATTTTGGTCACGATCAGACCCGCCTGGTCTCCAGGGGCGTCGAGTGTGATCCCGGGGTTGGTATCGTTGTTATAGTCCGCCACGGTGAGCACTGCGTCATTGGTTTCGCATATGCTGCTGGTTTGCTGATTCAGATCCGCATAGAAATACATTTGTCCTTCATTGGTAACGGGCATGTTGTTCAGGGAATTACCCTCCACTGTAAAGGTTGCCCCTGCAGCATTGTAGAGCAGCTCGATGCCTCCGCTGTTTCCCTGTATCCCTGTACCCGAATTGGCGCCCGCGTCCCCAAAGGTCATAGTCCCGTAATTGGCGATCTGGGCGTCCAGGGTGACCTGGTTACTTCCGTTCAATACGGTCAACGTCCCATAATTGGTGATGTACCCCTTGAAAGCATTGGAAGGTGCCGAAATCGTCAGGGTACCTCCCGGTTCCACAACGATAGAGGGGACCCCGCTGAAATTGAGGTTATCCAGTTCAAGATCACCGCAAACCAGCAAGGTCCCCTGGATCTTATCCCCTGTCAGGTCGAGCAGGGTACTTCCCGAATAGATATATGTGGTTCCAGAGGTAAGCGTTATATTATTATTCCCGCTGACCAGGCTGGTTCCTGTGCAGGTCGGGGAAGGGGAGGGTACATTCACGGGGAGGGTACACTGGGCTGCAGCGCGGAAGGCGGATAGCCCCATAAGGGTGAAGGTTACGATTTGGGTTGCTTTCATGGTAATCGGATCAGCGTAAACCTTCAGAGCTGCTTATACAAACATAGGTAAAACCAATATGGTAAGTTGTAGTCGGACCGGCGTCGGGGGAAGACTACAGGAGTTGTAATACCCTTATCTTTACCTTTTCATAAAGATGGAAAATAACGCACTGGAAGAGCTACACACCCGCGAAGCCAAAGTCAAGGCAGGCGGGGGAAAAAAGGCCGCCGACAAGCAACACGAACGGAAAAAGCTAACCGCCCGCGAGCGATTAGACTACCTCCTGGACAAAGGCAAACCCTTTGTGGAAATCGGCCTCTTTGCCGGTTGGGAAATGTATGAAGCGGAGGGAGGATGTCCGGCCGGGGGAACGGTCGGCGGAATCGGCTACGTCAGCGGACGCCAATGCGTCGTGGTGGCCAACGACCAAACCGTCAAAGCGGGCGCATGGTTCCCTATTACCGGAAAGAAAAACCTGCGCCTCCAGGAAATCGCCATGGAAAACCGCCTTCCCGTCATTTATCTGGTCGATAGTGCTGGAGTTTACCTGCCCATGCAGGATGAAATTTTTCCCGATAAGGAACACTTTGGACGCATTTTCCGAAACAACGCCAAGATGAGCGCCATGGGCATTACCCAGATCGCCGCCGTCATGGGCGCGTGCGTGGCGGGGGGTGCCTATTTGCCCATCATGAGCGATGAAACCCTCATGGTGGAAGGGAATGGCTCCATTTTCCTGGCGGGCCCCTACCTGGTCAAGGCCGCCATCGGGGAAGACGTCGACGCGGAAACCCTGGGCGGGGCGGTTACCCACACCGAGCGCTCGGGTATCGCGGATTATAAATTCCCTACCGAACAGGCCTGTCTCGACGAAGTAAAACGTCTCCTGGGGCGCCTCGGGGCCCCCGCCTCCGCCGGATTCGACCGCACCCAGCCCGTCGCACCTTCCAGGAACCCGCAAGAATTATACGGCCTCGGTTCCAAAGCATATGATATGCACAACGTCATCGAATGCCTCGTGGACGGCTCCGAATTCGATGAGTTCAAAAAAGACTACGGCAAAACCATCCTCTGCGGCTACGCCCGTATCGAGGGCTGGTCGGTGGGCATCGTAGCCAACCAGCGCAGCATGGTCAAGACCCGGAAGGGTGAGGTCCAGATGGGCGGCGTGATCTACCACGACAGCGCCGACAAAGCCGCCCGCTTCATCCTGAATTGCAACCAGAAGAAAATCCCCCTGATCTTTCTCCAGGACGTGACCGGCTTCATGGTAGGCAGTCGCAGCGAGCAAGAGGGCATCATCAAGGACGGAGCCAAGATGGTTAATGCCGTCGCCAACTCCGTCGTCCCCAAGATCACCGTTATCATAGGCAACTCTTACGGAGCCGGGAACTACGCCATGTGCGGCAAAGCCTACGATCCGCGCTTCATATACGCCTGGCCCGGAGCCAGGATCGCCGTGATGGGCGGGGAACAGGCCGCAAAGACCCTCCTGCAAATTCAGGTCGCCGGCCGGACCGTTAGTCCGGAGGAAGAAAAAGCCTTGTTGGATAAGATCACGCAGCGCTATCAATCCCAGACCTCGCCTTATTATGCCGCCGCGCGCCTTTGGGTCGATGGCATCATCGATCCCCTGGAAACGAGGCGCGTGATAGCGGAGGGGTTGGCGGCCGCCAATCAAAGTCCCATTACCGAAGAGATGCGTGTGGGCGTGTTCCAGGTTTAATGCGCCGCTGCCGTGCGATGCCGGTGAGCCCACCAGGCGTATCCCCCGAAGAACAAAGCGGAAAACAGGAAGGTGGCATACAGACTTCCCCGGAAGAAGGGCAGCCCGTCGTTGAGGCATTGAATGAGCCCGTCGAAAGTTTTGGGTCGGTTATATCCGCCTCCTCCCAGCCAAACGATGCCGTTGGATGCCAGGAAATACAGGACGGGTCCGGCCAGGGAACCCAGGATAATCGAAAAGACGTTCTTTGCCTGGATCAGCCAACCCAGGGCCGTCAAACCCGTGAAGAGTAAATAGTTGACCCATTGCCCGCTGTAAAAACCCTGGGTATCCCCGATACCCGACCAGTAGGCCCCCTGGTAAATCAGGTCAGAGATGAACATGGACAACAGGGGAAGGGCGAAAGACAGTTTCTTGTTCTTTACCACGGAACCACTGAATAGGGCCATGGCGATCTGTGGAGCGAAGCCCCAGGGACGACCGGGGATCAGCCGGTACAAGGCCCCTGCCAGGACCAGGACGCCGAGGAGAATAAGGAGTTGGCTGTTCTTCTTCATGATGTAGCGAAGATAGGAATTATTGGTGGGTTGGTCCATACTTTCGCAGATTTCTTAGTGCCCACAAAGCAAGGGAAATCTCCGCAACAAACCCCACTGAAAAATAAATTCCCGGCATACCATCCGTAACCATACTGATTAGCCTTCCGCAGGCCAGGCTTCCCATAAAGACAATATTCGTTATGGTTGCGATAATCCAAAATTTGGGCTTGAGAATACCGGTAATCCAAAGGGTAGACATTCCCAAATATAAACCCATAGTGGCTTTGAAGATGCCGGCCAGATTCACTGTTTCAATTGTAAAATCAAACAATCCGGGCACGGTCAAGACGGGGTATAGACCATAAGCCAAAGCAGTGGGTATGATAAGAACGATGGATAAAATTAAATGCAGGTTTTTAATGGAGAACCCTTTCATAAATTTAAGTTGTATGGAGACAGGTAAGAATGGCGAAGGGCTGGCGCAAGATTACTTCAGGGTTATCGGGTTCAATATTCTGGAGTGCAACTGGAGGCATTCCCGCTATGAAATCGACCTCATTGTTTCCCGGGATCGAATCCTCCATATTGTCGAAGTAAAAACGCGCGGATCGGAAGTTTTCGGCCTTCCCGAAACGGCAGTAACCCCTTTGAAACTTTCGCGTTTGATGAAGGCCGCTGCGCGTTACATGGCTACTCATCCGAAGTGGAAAAAAGTGCAATTCGATGTGTTGTCCATAAGGCTGCGCAAGGGCCACCCCCCCGAGTTCTTCCTGATCGAAGATGTTTACTTATAAGCATTCCCTTTGGGGCGCCGGGCTCTAATACGCCGCCGTGACGCCGGTATAGTTGTGCGGCGTGATCGCCTTTAATTCCTGCTTGACCGCTTCGCTGACCTCCAGCCCATCGATGAAAGCATGTAAGGTCGGGCGGTCGAGCGGACCCGTGCCGCGCGTCAGTGCCTTCAAAGCCTCGAAAGGATTGGGATATTGTTCGCGCCGCAACACCGTTTGAATGGCTTCGGCCACGACCACCCAATTCTCTTCCAGGTCCTGTTGCAGGCGATCCGGGCGGAGGATCAGTTTATCCAACCCTTTTTCGATGGAGAAAATCGCCAGCAGGGAATGGGCGATGGGGACACCCAGGTTGCGCAGGACGGTGGAATCCGTGAGGTCCCGTTGTAACCTGGACACCGGGAGCTTACCGGCGAAGTGCTCCAACAGCGCACTGGCGAGGCCCAGGTTGCCTTCCGCATTTTCAAAGTCTATGGGGTTTACCTTATGCGGCATGGCGCTGGATCCGATCTCACCTTCCTTGATCCGCTGCTTGAAATAGTCCATGGAAATATACGTCCAGACATCGCGGCACAGGTCCAGGAGAATCGTGTTGATCCGTTTGATCGCATCGCATTGGGCGGCCAGGTTATCGTAGGGCTCGATCTGAGTGGTGAACTGTTGACGGTGGAGGCCCAGACGTTCGTTGACGAAACTGTTCCCGAAGGCTACCCAGTCTTCACCGGGATAGGCGATGTAGTGGGCGTTGAAATTACCCGTGGCCCCTCCGAATTTGGCGCTATAGGGGACGAGGTTGAAGAGCTCGATTTGTCCTTTCAGGCGTTCGACATACACCATGAATTCCTTGCCCAGGCGGGTAGGAGAGGCGGGTTGTCCATGCGTGCGCGCCAGCATGGCGATATCGCGCCATTCCCTTCCCAGTTCGATGAGATGATTCAACAACCCTAGTAACGCAGGCATCCAGACTTGTTGCAGGCCTTCTTTCCAACTGAGGGGGATGGCGGTATTGTTGATGTCCTGGGAGGTGAGGCCGAAATGTACCCATTCCTTGATGTCTTCCCTCAGGACACCCTTGATGAAATATTCCACGGCCTTGACGTCGTGATTGGTGGTCTTTTCGATTTCTTTGATCTGGGCGGCCTGCGCCAGGGTAAAGTTGTCGATCAGGTCCTGCAGGGCCTTGCGGGGCGCCCCGGAAAGGTCGAGGTATCCCTTTTGCTCGAGGTGGAAGAGGTATTCCACTTCGATCCTGACGCGGAACCGGATCAGCCCGAATTCGGAGAAGTATGCGTCAAGGCCTTCCAATTGCCTGCGGTAACGGCCATCAATAGGGGAAATCGCGGTGAGGGATTGCAATTCCAAGTATGTATTTTTGCCCCAAATTTACACCTAAAGTTTGGAAAAGATTTGGAAGATCGGCGCAGTTAGCTATTTGAATACCAAGCCCTTGCTATATGGCCTCCTGCGCGATTCGGATTTGATGCAAAAATTGGAAATCACCATCGATTATCCTTCCCGCATCGCGCAGGACCTGATCAATGGCGATTCGGACATGGGTTTGGTGCCGGTGGCGATCATTCCCCGTTTGAAAGAATTTTACATCAATGGACACTATTGCATAGGCGCCGAAGGGGAAGTGGCTTCGGTGTGTCTCTTCAGCGAAGTGCCCCTGGAACAAGTCCGGACGGTGCTCCTGGATTATCAGTCCCGGACTTCCGTGGCCCTCTTGAAAGTGCTTTTGCGCTTCCATTGGCAGTTGACGCCCACCTTCGTAAATACGCACGAGGATTACCGTTCTCAGATACGGGGTTCCACCGCCGGATTGGTCATCGGCGACCGGGCCCTCGAACAGCGCCTGATCTCTCCTTACGTTTACGACCTGGGTGCCGCCTGGAAAACCTTCACCAACCTCCCCTTTGTCTTCGCCGCCTGGATTAGCAATACCCCAATCGACCCGGCTTTCATGGCCAAATTCGACACAGCCAACGCGATCGGCCTCAAAAACCTCAATGCTGTGGTCGAAGAGAACCCGTTTAAGGCATACAATCTGAGAACCTACTACACACAGAACATCAGCTACGAATTGACAGACGAAAAACGCCAGGGATTATCGCTTTTTCTAAACTATATCAAGGAGTTATAGCGAACCAGCGCGGTCTCGTCGCACACACCCGGGCAAAGCGTTTACACCCCAAGCAGGTGCGTTGACAAACCCAGTCCCGGCGCTTGACCATAAGCCCCCAAAAAGGCAGTTTTTTTAGCCGATTTTTGTATGCTTTGTCTTTATGAGTAAGGTACGCTGCTTGAAACGGCTGATAATAGTGCTTGGACTGTGCTGGGGCAATGCCCGGGCGCAGGTCGTACGCGTATCCGCCAGCGTTACCTATCCCGACACGGTATGCGTGGGCGCCCCCATCAACCTCGTCAATACATCCACAGGTGGGACCACGTACAACTGGAATTTTTGCGGCCATTACACGGATACGTTGGGAAATTCGATCATGGGGTGCCCCGCGGGGGAAAGCATTCCCGGATCCACCCAATTTACCCCGCCCGCTTTTTCATATTCCTTCCCCGGAACGTACGCATTCTGTCTGACCCTCGATACCACCCTGGTCACGCAAACACAGAATTGTTACAACATAGTAGTAAAATCAGCGCCCACGATTGCTTTTGGAAACGATACCATCTTTTGCAATGGCCAAAGCGTCGTGCTCAACGCTCCGGATAGCCCGGGCGTCAAAAACGACTGGAGTACGGGCTCGACGGCCGACAGTATTATCGTCAATAACAGCGGCGTGTACACGCTGACCTCCCAGTATTATGGTTGCACGGTCGACCAAATTATGGTTGCTACCAGCCTGGCAAACCCGGTGATCACGTTGCCCAGGGATACGGTGTTTTGCGATTCGGGGGTCCTGAAATATTCCACGACCCAGCCCGCGACGTTCATATGGAACACGGGTTCCCGGTTAGACAGCACCGTGGTAAAGAGCAATGGCCTCTACTGGTTGCAACTCAATGAAAGGGGATGTACTGCCCTGGACTCCATCACGTGCAAGGTGATTCCCACCCATCTGGCCATCCTGGGCAAGGACAGCAGCTTTTGCGGCCCCGGACGTTTGGCCTACGTGGACATGGACACTACCCAGGTAACCTACCAGTGGAGTACGGGTTCCGATTCCACCAGCACGCCCGTGCCCACCAGCGGGATGTATTGGCTGGAGCTGACGGATAACGGTTGTGTTAACAGGGATACGATACAATGTACGGTCATCTCCCAGCCTTCATTGACCCTTCCCGCCGATACGCTCTTTTGTGATTCCGGGAGGCTCAACTATACCTCGGCGCTACCTGTCACCTATCAATGGAGCGATGGGTCGGATTCCAGCGCCACACATATTACCACCAGCGGTTTGTACAAGCTTACCCTCAACAACGCGGGTTGCCTCGCCAGTGACAGCACCCAGGTGACGGTTTCCCAAATACCGAAAATCGTATTGCCGAAGGATACCACTTTTTGCGGTCCGGGCAGCCTGAGCTACACCAGCGCCCTACCCGTCACGTATACCTGGTCGAGCGGGGTGCAATCTCCCACGGCGGGTATCCCTGCCTCCGGTCTTTACTGGTTGCAACTCGATAACCAGGGTTGCATGGCCCGGGACAGCGTCCAGGCAACGGTCATTCCCCTTCCTGTATCAATGCTAAAGGATACGGGCATTTGCTTTTCGGGTCCTTATGTGCTCGACGCGGGGAACCCGGGGGATACCTACCAATGGCAGGATGGAAGCACCGCGGAAACCTATACGGTGACCCAACCGGGGGAATATTCGGTGACGGTAAATAACTTGGGGTGCAGCCTTACGGAGACTGCCAGGATTATAGCTGTGGGGGTTCCCGACTTTTCATTGGGAGGGAACCAGTCCATTTGCCCCGGCGAATCCATCGAGCTTAGACCCGGTGTGGACACTCTGAACTTTTCCTGGCAGAACGGATCGGAGGACAGCGTCCTCATCGTTTCGGCCCCTGGTACTTATTTCGTGACGGGAAGCAATAGTTGCGGGAGCCATACCGATTCGGTAGTGGTCGCTGAAGGGGTTTGTGTGGTCCATGTCCCCAGTGCATTTACGCCGAATGGGGATGGGAAAAACGACCTGTTCAAGGTATTGGGGTTGGAGGTAGTGGATGAATTCAACCTGCAAATCTTCAATCGCTGGGGGCAGGAGGTTTTCAAGACGGAGGATACCGAACAAGGTTGGGATGGTACGGTCGGCGGAAAAAATCAGCCCGTGGGGGTGTATATGTACACGGTTCACTTCCGGTACCGCTTAACCGGGAAGTCATATTCTCTTAACGGGACGGTAGCACTAATACGATAAATTTTCATATTTTTGCACAAACAACCTCACCCATACTTTATGAGACATTTGTTCACCGGACTCATTATCCTACTGCTTATTGCGGTCCTGGCGCCGGTTACCTTCAACTCCTGTACGAAACCCAAAAACACCACGGATACCGTCACCAAGACTGTGACGGATACCGTCATCAAGACTGTAACGGACTCGGTCTTCGGGGATACCACGAACAGACATATCAACGACAGCCTTTGGGCCTGGTATAAATTCAACGGCAACCTGGCCGATTCTTCCGGGAACAATCACCTCCTAACGCTGAACGGGGGTGCCGCATTGGGCGAGGACGTTTGGGGGGATCCCAATTTCGCCCTGAATTTGCCCGGTGGGGGCGCCTATGCCTCGATTCCCGATGGAGCGAACTTCAATTCGCCCAATTGGACCGTTTCCTTATTTGGAATGTATAGGGTGCAGCACATTGGATTCTTTTTCACCAAGATGAACTATTCGGATGCACTTGGCTTCAGCCTGGCTATAGGCACGGACCCGGTAGATTTCCCCAATACCCTGCGCGTCAATCTCGGGGCGATTCCCGAGGACTCCATTTGCACCGAGTTACCAGGTGATCAATATCTTTTATTTGATTCCACGGGCAATACTTTAACCATAAATGCATGGTACCATATAGTGGCCACCTTTAACGATGGTGTCTGCACCATGTACATCAATGGCGTGCAGGTAGCCCAACAGGTGGAACCTGTCACCCAGCTCAATTGGTGCTCGTCCGCTCCTTTTAACCTGGGGAACTGGTGGTCCCAGGATAATGGTCCGGCCGTGAATGGCGAGATGGATGAAGTCCGAATCTACACCAGGGCAATAACCGCCAAAGAAGTCAGCTACCTGTTTACGACCTTCCAATCTAATTTGTAAAGCGTAAAGGAATATCCGCCTGACCGGGCTTGTTTGGAAAATCCAGGCCCGGCAGCGGATATTCTCCTTTAAACGGTACCAGGTTCCCGGGCAGTAAGGATTTATGGACTAAGGTAACCTCCAGTGCGACGGGAACCGCCGTTCCTGGGATGAGACCGCCATAATTGTTTCCGTGTACATGTGTCAACACGAAATCTTTACGTGCGGCTTCCATAAAGGTTTGAAAGGGTCCCCAAAGGATATCGAGGTCGTGGAATTCGATTACCATCCCCGTTAACAAGGGACTATACTGCAAGACGTCTCCCAAAATGCGGTATTCGCTTTGTTCGATATCGATTTTCAGAAATACAGACCGTTGTGGAATAGGATGGGGCAACTGCTCCATAACCTCGGGGAAGGTGATGAAGAGGTCATTGTGGATATTGGATACACCCTTCTGAAAAAATACCCTGTCCTCCCCGTTGAAAAAACGAGGGAATGCCTTATAGGTCTTACGTGCATCCATGGCGTAACCATATACTTCCCGGATCAGCCTCCGGGAAGGCTTGCTGATCAGGCGCATTAGAAATTTCAGCGAAAAAAGATACAATACCCGGCTGATCCACTCTTTCCGAAATATTACTTCAGAGATGGAAAAATCGTAACCGAATACCCGTATACCGTCTCCTGCGTGGCGAACAAAATCCTCTTCAAATGACCAATCGGCATTGATGCCCAATCCGACCAGGAAACGCGTATGTTCCAGGACACACCGGTTGAGTACATAACCCCCATCCCTGGGCTGGCCCAGGTGGATGAGGTCGTCCGTTTTATAAGGATGAATCAATTCGGGATCGACGAGCATAACGTGCAAGATAACGGGATTTTCGTAGTTTTGGCGGATGGCAAAAATCATTACCAAGGCCTTTGCAGCCGCTTTGAAGCGGTTCGGATACGATTTTAATATCAACCGGAAAGATTTCTATACAGACAATGGGAACAAGGAATTCAGCTACGAGCTGATAAAGACGACCGCTAGCTATGCACCCTGGTTGGACGATCGGGATTACCTGGAAGTATGCAAGACCATCAGCGGATATACTTTGGTGGAATCGTACAGGGTTTTTGAACTGTGGTCCCTGGTAGGGGAGGCTTGCAAGCTTCCGGGAAAAGCGGCTTTGCTGGAAGTGGGCGTTTGGCGGGGAGGAACCAGCGGCGTCATTGCACGGAAAATGGAATTGTGCGGCTCCACGGATATCCTCTATGCAGCCGATACTTTTACAGGCGTTGTGAAAAGCTCGGATAAGGATGCATTTTATAATGACGGGGAGCATGCAGACACCAATATGGATATGGTCAAGCGCCTCCTGTTCCATGACCTTCATCTGAGGAATGTAGAACTGCTGCAGGGGATATTCCCCGACGACACGGCTAACATGATTCCCGAGGGTACAAAATTCAGGTTCTGTCACATCGATGTGGATGTCTATAAGTCCGCGGAGGGGGTACTGGATTGGATTTGGGAGCGCCTTCTCGTTGGAGGCATTGTGGTTTTCGATGACTATGGCGCCATCACCTGCAATGGCATAACACGTTTTGTAAACGAGCATAAGGAAAAGAAAGATCGCTTGTTCATTTACAATACCAATGGCCATGCTATTTTGATCAAGCTATATTGAGCTATGTATCTGCTGCGGAAAAGGGCTTTAGGGGATGTTTTGTGGATCGAGCCTGTCATTAGGCAGTTGGCGTCCAGGTATCGGTCAGTGATCGTTCACACGAAATTCAACGACCTGTTTGAAAACTATCCCTTACCAAACGTCCGCTTTGTCACGGACCTCCCTTTGTATGCCAAAATCCTGGTCCGCCTGGATCGGTTGCTGGGTACCCACGTGTTTTCCATCGATCTTGACGGGGCCTATGAAAAGGCTCCCCACCAGCACATCCTGACCGCTTACCAAAAGGCGGTAGGGGTACCCGTTACGCAGGAGTATCCCCGCCTTTACCTAAGCGATGAGGAAAAGAACATGGATTTCGGGCTGGCTGGCCCATATGTTGTGCTCCACCTCGAATCCATGACGGACCAGAACTACCGAAAAGTATATGGGGTAGATTGGTCGGAGGTTTCGGCCATGCTTCGGGGGAGGGGCTATAGGGTCGTTCAATTGGGGAAAAACCCCGTGCCGATTCCTGGGGTTCTCCACATCCCCACCACCATTCGGGAGATGATCACGCTTATAGCCCGCAGTGATTTATTCATCGGGTTGGATTCGGGCCCCAGCCATATTGCCGCATCCCTGAATATTCCCTCCATCCTGTTCTTCGGGGCCGTGAATCCAGCCTATCGCCATTTTATTAACTTACTGAAAATCAATATTATACAAGAACCTTGCGTATATGCAGGGTGCTTTCACGAAACTTCTGATCCCGGGAACCTGGTATGCAGGATCGTTGGAAAAAAAGGTAAGCCACCTTGCAGTGTCCATACAACGGATCGGGTCATGTTATGTATCTATAAAGCGTTGGATATTAGAGAAAACTAATCTACATTTGTGACGCATTTCCAAAATCAAAACGACTTTATGAAACTAACTCACACGCTGATGCTTACAATGGCAGTTGCAGGTTTCCTGACTCTTGCCATTATCCCCTCGTGCACGAAAACCAAAACCACCATTCAAACGCAAACGGATACAGTTAGGGATACGACGATCCAGGTGGATACCGTGGCCCCCCTCGGGGATACGACGTGGAAACACCTGAGGGATAGCCTCTGGGCGTACTACCCCATCAACGGCAACCTCAGCGATTCCACTCCGAATAATCACGTGCTGACCCTCAATGGCGGCGCGGCGCTCACCTACGATATGTGGGGAAATGCCAACTATGCCATCGACCTGCCCGGAGGATCGGCTTATGGTCAGATCAATGACGGCGAAAACTTCACAGCACCTGATTTTTCAGTGACCTTTTATATGATGCCGATTGCCGTGAGTGGTGAGTTCTTTGGCAAGCAGGACTGGGCTACGAATGACGGAGCGGTATGGAACGTCGACGTCGATCCTGTGAATTCCCCGAATGTTTTCAAGTTCAATGTGACGAACAACCAATCGGCCGTTTGTACGGGCCCTCCCGGTACGGCCACTGCAGCTTCCTGTAACTCGAACCTGTTGCAACCCTATTCCTGGTACCAGATTGCTGTTTCCTTCAACCAAACTACAGGTTTGGAGAAGTTATACATCAACGGACAACTTCAGGGAACGAATACCATCAACCAAACAATTACCTGTGACGTGGGTCAGTTCATATTGGGAAATCAATGGGCGGGCGGCTCGAGCGCTTTCACGGGCCGTATGTCCCAACTTAGGATTTACACGCGTGCCCTGACCGATCATGAGGTAGCGTACCTGTTCCAGTATCACCTGTAAAGCCAATTATAAGAATTAGGCCCGGCGCTCCGTATATTCGCGGGTACTTATGGGCGACCCATCGATCAGTATTTGCATTCCCGCCTACCGTAGAACGGCCTACCTGGAACGGTTGCTTGACAGCATCGTTGCCCAGGACTTGTCTCCGGCAGAGATCGTGCTGACCGATGATAGTCCCGACGACTCCGTTCGCGACCTGGCTTCCCGCTATCAGGACAAGCTGCCTTTACGGTATTTTAAGAACCCGCAAGCCTTGGGAACCCCCGAGAATTGGAATGAGGCTATCCGCCTGTCCACCGGTTCCTGGATCAAGGTCATGCACGATGATGACTGGTTCGAAGGACCCTCGAGTCTGCGGACCTTTGCCCGGGCCGTTGGGGACAATCCAGGCGTAGATTTTATTTTTTCGGCCTACCGGAATGTCCATGAAGATACCGGGGAGGTCACCCCTGTGCGTCTTTCATCCCTTGGTCGTCGTCTCCTTTCGCGAAGCCCCTGGTATCTGCTGGGCGAAAATTATATAGGCAATCCGAGCTGCACCCTTTTTCGGAAAAAGGGTCAAATTATATTCGATCCTTCGTTCAAGTGGGTCGTGGACTTTGAATTCTATATCCGGTACCTGGAGGCCAATCCCGGGTATACTTATGTCGATGATATCCTGGTCAATGTGGGAATCAATGCTACCCAGGTGACCAATTATACGTTTGGCGTGGCCGCTGTGCAGATGCCCGAGAACCACCGACTCCTCGAAAAGAACGGTTGGAAACCTCTCCGGCGGCTGGTGGTCTATGACTACTTCTGGCGACTATACCGGAACCTGGGCATCCGTGCGCCACAGGATCAACCCCTGCCTCCGGTCCTGGAAAGTATGATCCGCTGGCAGTCAGGTATTCCCAGTAGCCTGCTCGAATGGGGCCCTGCCTCCAAATCATTGATGTTCCTTCATTACCTGACCCATTATTCCAATATATGACGTCCGCCCTTGCCGTGATATTGGTCAACTATCGCTCTTCCGGGCTTCTGCTGGATGCGCTTGGCAGCCTGTATGCGCAATCCGGCGGCCTGGCGCTGGAGGTATGGATAGTGGACAATGCTTCCGGTGACGATAGCCGCGAGAAGATACTGGATGCTTTTCCATCCGTTCATTGGATCGATATGGGATATAATGCCGGTTTCGCCCGGGCGAATAATGTGGGGATACGGGCCGCAGGGTCTCTCGATGTGCTACTGCTGAACCCCGACACCATCATTCTCGATCAAGCCGTGGAAAAGGCGTATGCGCGCTTGAACACCGGCCCCTACGCCGCCTGCGGTGTGCAGTTGCTGAACGCCGATGGCAGCCCTCAAATTTCAGGGAACTATTTCATGAGGGGCGGCCTCAACCATTTGTTGCCTATTCCTTACCTGGGGGACTTTCTCCGGTGGCTGGGCTATAGGACACGGACCAGGGTTCCAAATGTATTACAAGCCGACCCCGTGACACAGGTAGATTGGATCAGCGGAGCCTTCCTGATGGTCAAACGGTCGGCTATAGAGCAGGCGGGCCTGATGGACGAGGACTTTTTCCTGTACGGGGAAGAGGTCGAGTGGTGCAGCCGGCTGATCCGGGTCGGTCCCCTGGTCATATTCGGTGGGGAACACATCATCCACCTGCAGGGAGAGACCGTCCAACAAAAGGGGTATAAGGGATTATTTACCCGTAAAGATTTTCAATTGATGCTGTCCAACCACCTGAGGGTCCGCAAACAGTTCGGTCCGGGTTGGTTTTTGTTCCTGTTGGCGAATTATTCTTTCGGCGCGGTTTTGTATTTACTGGCGAGCCCTTTCCACAGGCATTGGCGGTCCGCCGGCCAGTTCTTCCGAAACGTGGGGCGACTGTGGCTGTATGCTCCCCGCATCCTCCGCGGTGCGCCCTATTTTTACAAGGTGATGTGAGCGCTGTCCAGCAGCCCCCTCAGCGCGTCCCATTTGAACCGGATCACCGGTAGGGACTTGGAAGGCTTTCCCCCTAAAGCGTACCCCAATCCGATGATGATGGATCCCGCCAGTTTGAAAACATATACCACGATTTTCTTGTAGTACGCGCCTTTCCCGAGCGCCCTCGTCCGGACCCCATCTCCGCGCCCCTGCCCGGAAGCGACGCGGTAAAGGTATTCCCTGGTGAGCTTGTTCACCTCGACTACGTGCTCCACGATCACGTTGGGATCGTACCATATGGTCCGGCCCATGGCTTTGAGTTTGTAAAAAAGGGCTTTTCCTTCCCCCCCGATCCGATAGTTTCCACTCACGCCCGGGAGGCTGGTATTGAAACCACCGGCCATGTCGAAGTCGGATTTTGAAATCACCATGTTGGATTCCAGAGGGTAACCCAGGGGAGCGAATTCCACTGTCTCCGGACTATAATCGAAATTGCCCACCATCGAGGACACATACCTGGACATCCAGCGGGGTTCCGAAGGAATGTATTTGGGAATGATCCTGCCACCCAGGCCGCCGGCATCGACATGGGTCCGGTAGAATGCTATGATTTTCTGTAGGAAGTCAGGATATGCCAGGGCGTCATCATCCATGAAGACGAGCCACTTCCCCCTGGCCTTTGCGGCCCCCGTATTGCGGGCAAAGGAGGCGCCCTGCCTCTTTTCCATCAGGAAATGGATGGAAGCATCCGGGTGATCCGCGATGTATTGTTTGCACAGCGCCTCGGTATCGTCCTGGCTATTGTTGTCCACAACGAAGACTTCGAAGGATTCTTTGGGCAGCGTCTGACGGTAGAGGCTATCCAATGCCCCGATGATATAGTCCCTTCGATTATAGGAAGCAAGAATTATCGAGAGGTCCATAATTTCTTAGGATGCCGTTTTTTTCCGGCGCCTGAATTCCTGGACGACGGCCCCGATCAGCAGCAGGACGATCAGCAGGGACCCGATATTGGTCAGCTTCGATCCCGTATAATACGCCTGGGGCTTGAACTCGAAGCGTATTTCATGCTTGCCCGGAGGAAGGTCCAGACCCCGGAGCAGATAATCCACCTTCACGATGGGCGCTTCCTTGCCGTCTATATAAGCCTTCCAGCCCCTGTCGTAATAGATTTCACTGAAAACCGCGAATTCGTTGGAGGCGCTGGAAGATTCGTAGTTGATGACGTCGTTGTCATTGTGAATCAGCCGGACATAACCCGCCGAATCGTGCTGAGGCGCCAGGGAGATAGCCGACTTGAAGGATTCCTCCACGATCGCCGTGTCTCTGGGATTGAAATTATCCAGCGCTTTCATGGCCGCCACGGGATCGGGCACGTATTCGATACTCCTGACCAGCCAGCAGGGACCCAGGGCGCCGGGATTTTGTTCGTAGGAGACCTGGCGACTCTGGCGGTCCTCCACGATGAAATACTTGGTGTTGAGCATATCCAGCACCGACATATTGATCGGTTGCTTTTCCAGTTGGTTCACCAACAGGTCCTGGTATAGGGCCAGCTTGGCCGCGTGGTACCCGCCAATGGAATTGTGGAAATAGGAAGTAGTTCCTTCCTCCGGCCAATCCGTCGTCGTATTCAAGACCCGGTAATAGGAAGTGTCCCGCATGATTTGTTGGTCCACGGGCGTTGGATTAAAGGTCGACGTCGGAGACTCTTCGGGATCCAGGTAGTTGTCGTAACTCAGGTAGCGCGTGTCCACCGAGATCATATCGATCAGGGAAAGGGCCCCGATCGCCCCCAAGGCAAGCATGGCCTTTATTTTTCCTTTGATATAGAGGAAAAGCAAACCAGCCGCCAGTGCAATGAACAGGATGCTCCTGAGCAAGTCGGATCCATATAAATTCTGACGGTCGGCGGCGGCCGCGCGGACGATACCGCGTCCCACGGAAGCATCCCCCTTGGCAGCCTGAGTCAGGTAGGTTTCCATTTGCTTGTCCCTGGCGTCCGTGTAATCGAAGCCGACATAAAAAGCTCCCAATACAGCTACCATGACCACGGTGACGATCATGGTTTTTTTGAAGGCTTTAAGAATATAGGCTTTGTCGTCATTTCCGAAAAAGAGTTGCTGAAGCGCAAGCCCTGCCATGATGGGGAAGGTCAGTTGGGGAATGACCAGGCTCATGGTAGGAGCCCTGAATTTATTGTATAGGGGGAAGTGATTAAACATAAAGTCGTTGAAAACAGCAAAATTCTTGCCCCAGGCCAGTAATACGGCCAGCACGGTGGCCGTCAGAAGCCACCATTTGTGGGGACTTTTTACATAAATCACACTGAATATGAACAGGAAGCACATGATTGCACCCAAATATACGGGCCCGCTGGTCCCGTGATCCTGCGGCCCCCAATAGGGCGCAAAGGATAAATAGATATTTTGGGCCATCTGCCCGTTGATTCCCTTTTCGCTGATGGCATCTGCCAGCTTGCCGTCCTGGGGTAATTGGGTGAAGGCGGAACCACCATAGAGATTGGGAACGACGAAAGTGAAGGTTTCGGGAAGTCCGTAACTCCACGTAAAAGCATAATCGATGTCCAGGCCTTTGCTTTTCTCCAGTTTTCCAGACGCCGTATCCAGGGTTAACGCCCCGTTTCTCAGGGTCTCCTTGGAATAATCGTAGGTGGACAGCAGCATCATGGAGTTCCCCAGTATCCCCAGGCCCCCCGACACGCCGGCCAGCACCAGAGCCAGGACCATATGCTTATATTGGCGTGTGCGGACCCATTGGACGATATACGCGACCGTCATGCACCCAGCCACCAATCCGAAATAATAGGCGATCTGAATGTGGTTCTCCACCACCAGCAGGAAGCTGAACAGGGCCGTGAGCGCCGTGCCCCACCAATACTTCCCCTCGTAGAGCATTAAGATGGATCCCAGGAGGAAGGGGACGTATCCCATGGCCTCGATTTCGGTTTCATGCCCAACCTGGACCAGGATGGCGCTGAAACTCGCATATGCATAGGCCAGGGCCATGGCGATGCTGATCCAGGGACTGATTCGCAAGACCTGGGCCAGGAAATAAAAGGATATGGAAAGGAGGAAGAAAAAACAAATGGGTTTGGGCAGCCACAGGATGGACAAATCCTGGAACAGCCACATGGGAATCGGGTTCTTGCCTTCCAGGGCGATCTGGTAGCCAGGCATCCCTGAAAACGCGCTATTGGACCATAGAGGAAAGTGACCGTGCGTATCCTTATATTGCTGCATTTGGTGAACCATCCCTTTCCAGTTGGTCAGGTCGGACTCGGTGACGACCTTGCCCTGGAGGACGGGCTGGCAGTAAAACACGGCAATAAGGACAAAGAGTACAACGGCTACCACATGGGGTATAAGTTTCTTCCAGTTTATGCTTGTCATAATGTGGGCAAAATAAGATTATTTTTGGTCAATGCTCAAAAAAGCATCCCAGGTAGCATTGATCGGAAACGTCGCATTTGCGGCCTGCGTTGTGCTGAGGTATGTGCCGTTCACGGCGTCTTCGCTCCTGATTATCCTGGGCTGGATCGTTGGGGTTTGGGTTAATCTGGCGGTGAATGCATATGTTCTGTTTTTGATTGTTCGTCGTCGGCCGGTTGTGGTTCCCCGTTGGTTGCTTTTTTCTAATGCCGCTTTCGCGCTCATTCAAATATTCTATTGCTTTTTAATATGAAAAAACTACTCGTTTTATTTGTGTTTTTTGTCGCTTGTGTGTTTTTTGCCGCTTGCAAGCCCCGGATTGCCGGCGTGCCCACCATTGGCTTTGCCGATGCCTTTGAAGACAACACCATCGGGCAGGCCAAACAAGGTTTCCTGGATGCGCTGCGGGACAGCGGTTTTTCTTCCGCTGCACATACACTGAATGTGATTTACCGGAATGCCCAGGGGAATCCCATTGCGTTGACCCAGATCATCAAATATTATTCCTCCGAGCACGTCGATCTGATCGCAACGTGCCCTTCCCTGGCTACGATCACCGCTATTCAAAATACCAAAGGCATTCCCATATTCATGATGGTGAGTCCGACGCCTACGTTAATGAAGGTGACCGACACGTCCGACCTGTTCGGCGTCGGGGAAAACCAGGATTACATAGACACCTCCTTTACCCTGATCGGGACCGTCGTGCATCCGCATTCGGGTCCTTTATCCGTGGGGATGATCTATAATCAATCCGAACCACAGTCCGTTGCCGCGCTGCAACGCATCCGGGACCTGGCCTCCCGCCTGGGTGTACACCTTGTCTATCTGCCCGTAAACAGCTCGGCCGAGGTGCAACTCGTGACGGGCTCCATTCTCAACCAGCACGTCGATGCCTTTTTCGCCAATCCCGACAATACCGTCTTCAGCTCCTTTGAAACCATCGTCAAGTCGTGCAATCAGGCGGCCGTCCCCGTTTTCACCAGCGAGGCCGGTCTCGTCGCGCGCGGGGCGGTGGCGGCCTATGGAGCGGACATTTACCAATGGGGGTACCAGTCGGGTGCCCAGGCTGCACACTATCTGCATGTCAGGGACGAGGCTGTTTCCGGCGAAGCCGCAGGTGGTGCTTCCGTCTCCACACCTGCGGGGGCTGCAGCGGCTACGGCTTCCGCCGCTATCGGTTCCCCCGATGTGGTCCACTGGGCTCTCGTCAAGGTCCGCAAACGCGTGTATAACCCTTCCGCCGCCTCGCGGTTTGGACTTGTTTTGCCATCCAACTTTCAACCCCTGCATTGATGGAATTTTACCTTTCCGCCTTTGTACTGGGTTTATGCCTGTCCTGCGTGTCGCTGGGGATTTTCATCAGTATGAAAATTTTTCGGATCCCCGACATTACGACCGACGGAAGCTATACGCTCGGGGCGGTGGTGACGGCCCTTTGTCTCACCCATCATTGGTCTCCTTTCCTGACGATGCCCATTGTGTTTGCATCCGGTTGTTGCGCCGGTTTTTTAACGGGCATCGTCCATACCAAGCTTCGCGTCGATGCGTTGCTCGCGGGTATTTTGGTGATGACGGCTTTGTACTCTGTAAACCTTGTTCTTCTTGGTCGCTCCAATGTACCCCTGATAGATGTATCTACTTTTTCGGGTCTCGCAAATATTGCTGTGTTTGTTTGTGTGCTTGTTGTTTTATTGTCTTTTCTGCTTCGCACCGACTTCGGTATTGCCATGCGGGCCGTGGGCAACAGCGAATCCATGACGCGGGCCCTTGGTATTAACAACGATTTTATGAAGATAATCGGCCTGGGTCTGGCCAATGCCCTCACCGCCCTCGGCGGCTTCCTGGTGGCCCAGTACCAGAACTTCACCGACATTAATATGGGTATCGGGATCGTCATCACGGGCCTGGGCTCCGTACTCATAGGAGACCGCCTCGTGAGTTGGTTCCACATAAGACCCATCCTGTTGCAACTGTTGATGATGATCGCCGGATCCCTCGTTTTTCAATTTGTCCTGGCCTTTACCCTTTCGATCGGGGTCGATCCGAATTTGTTGAAATTGGTCACCTCCCTGTTTGTTTTGGTGATCGTGGGCATTCCTTTAATCCGTTTAAGGCGCGCCACATGATTACCTTGTCGCATATCTCTGTTTCGTTTGGCGCATCGGTCCTGGCCCTGGATGACCTTTCCCTTACCATACCCTCCGGTCAATACGTTGTCGTGGTCGGGCCCAACGGCTCGGGTAAAACGACCCTGCTGAACGTGATCGCCGGGGCTTTGCTGCCTCGTTCCGGCGCCGTATTTTTCGAGGACCGCGACGTTACCCGTTTAGTGGAGCACCGGCGCAGCCGATGGGTCGCACGAGTATTTCAAAATCCCCTCAGCGGCACCGCTCCCGAGCTGAGTATTCTGGAGAATTTCAGGTTAGCTTCCCTTCGAACGTCTCATGCGGGCCTGCGCATCGGTGTAAATGCGGCATTCCGCGGACTTGTCCGTGACCGGATCGCGACCCTGGGTATGGGCTTGGAAAACAAGGTGGACCAATTGATGGGGACTTTGTCCGGGGGACAGCGCCAGGCCCTGACCCTGCTGATGAGCGTGATGGACAAAACCGATGTGTTGTTACTGGATGAACCTACCGCGGCGCTGGACCCGCGGTCGTCGGAGCTGGTGTTGAGAACCGCTGATGCATTGATTTCTCAATATCGTTTGACTGCTTTGCTGATTACGCACAACCTCAAGGATGCGCATACTTATGGCTCGCGGTTGATTCAAATGTCTTCGGGGCGAATCGTGCGGGATTTATCTTCTGATGTAAAGGCCGCTTTGGACTTGCCTTCACTATTCTCATGGTTTAGTTAGAATCTGCACGACCACCTTATCGATGGGCAGCGTCACCACCTCCGGTTTGAAATCTTTCCATTCGATAAACCGGAATGTTTCTGTTTCTCCTGTTTTCTCATATTTTTCCATTTCCCTTTCGTCGAATTGAAAAGGCTTGTCTCTGAGGGGTGCCTTGATCGGCTCCATTGGCGTCACGTAGTAGTAAATGGAAATGATTTGTTTGTTGGGATCGAACGCGGACATCTGGTAGAAGTCCGTCGTATACAAGTGGGCGTCCACCGATACCTCCAGGTCCATCTCTTCCCTGAATTCCCTTTTCAGGCAGTCCCGGGTGCCTTCTCCGAATTCCAGGCCACCC
>CAZJDB010000176.1:0-40749 GCA_964544695.1 uncultured Chitinophagaceae bacterium | reverse complement strand
GTTATATTATTTTACTGAAGGGGCCAAGTGATAAATTCAGGAAGGTTTGGTGGGACTATTATGAATCGCTTAAGAAGGAGACGTCGGTGTATCGATAGGTATATTGATTTTTAATGAGTTACGATTCAGATTTCAAATGTTACCAAAATGGTAACATTTTTTGTAGTTTTGCTTATGAGGGTCATTGCTGTGGGGACTTTAAAAAGGAGCTGGAAATTATTTCCACAGGCTGAGCAGGCTTTATTGGCTTGGTATGAAGAAGCAGAAGCCGCACAATGGAATAATCCTAATGAATTGAAGTTACAATATAGGAATGCGTCAATTCTAACTGATAAAAGGGTTGTATTCAATATTCATGGCAATACGTATCGATTGATTGTAGAAATCGAATACCGGCTGAAAATTGTATTTATAGTATGGTTCGGAACGCACAAACAGTATGATTTGATCGACGCAAAAAACATAAATTATGATAAGGCCAATAAAAAATAATAAACAGTACGAAGATTCTCTTGCTCGTATCTATGCGCTGATGCAAAAGAATATCAAGGCTAATTCAGCAGAATCTGATGAATTGGAGGTCTTATCCATTCTTGTAAAACAATATGAGCAGGAACATTATCCTGTCCCAAAACCAAATCCCCTGGATGCCATTAAATTTAGGTTGGAGCAAATGGGTATGTCTGAATCTCAATTGTCTGAAATCCTGGGTCATAGGTCGCGGAAATCTGAGATCCTTTCCGGCAAGCGTAAATTAAACCTATCTATGATCCGGAAATTAAGTGAAAGGTTGCATATTCCGGCAGAGGTGCTTATTCAGGCGTATTAGGAGTTTTATAAAAACGCCTCTCTTAATTCGTCAATGAAGTTAAAATTTTCATATCCGAGGTCTTTGGACTTCATTTTGACTGCTGATTTAAGGTCTTGATAGTTCTTATGGTAAGCTTCAGAAAGCTTTATTGTTTTACGCTTTCCTTTCATTAAATAAAGATATTCCAAAACGCCACGGGCGCCATATTGCTGCCTGGATATTTTAAAACCATCAACCTCAGAAAATAAAAAATCTCTTTTTTTTCCAAGACCACCAAATTGTCTCACAGATATGATATCCCCATCTATCGAGACTTTAATCATCTTCGTTCTGAATTCGCCCCAAAACAGCCATACCAAAGTAAAGATCAGAAGTAATAGCAGGGGTAATGTTTTCAAGGGAGGAATTGGCACCAGGCCCATTATAATGAGAATAATGTAAATAGCCATTCCAATTTCCAATGGAAATCCGACAAGTATTGGAAAATAACTGGCAAAGCTAAATTTCGATTTCATTGGATTTAGCAAAAACAAAACCCGCCACAAGAGCGGGTTTTGAATTTCAGTCGGGATGGCCAGATTCGAACTGGCGATCTCCTGCTCCCAAAGCAGGCGCGATAACCGGGCTACGCTACATCCCGAGGGGAGTCCCGAAAGGCCCGCAAATATACCAATACTATCCCACCCCCCCAACTAAAGCCCGTCCGAATTACTGACGAAAGCAATCCGCTTGCTGTCGGGCGCCCAGGAAGGGGTGTTGATGGTCCCCTGACCGCCATAGATGTAGGCGATGACGCGGGGCGTCAACCCCAAGGAGGAAACGGGCAGCAGGCGCAAGTAGACATGGCGGTAAAAGGGGTGATCGTCGGGTTTGGTTTCGGAAGGCAGGAAGGAGATGAAGACGATCCATTTCCCGTCGGGGGAAACGTGGGGGAACCAGTTGTTGAGGGTATCCGAGGTGAGTTGCTCGGGGTGGCTGCCGTCGGCTTGCATCCGCCAGATTTGCATATTCCCCGAGCGGACCGAGTTGAAATAAATGTAACGACCGTCCGGGCTGTACTCGGGGCCATCGTCCAGGCCGGGAGCGGTGGTGAGGCGGACTTCGGGACCCCCGTTGGCGGGGACGCGATAGATGTCGAAGTCCCCGTTCCTTTGTCCGGTGAACACGATGTACTTCCCGTCGGGTGACCAGCCATGGGCGTAGGAAGGGCCCGTTGGGGTGAGCTGACGGGGGATGCCGCCTGATGAGGGCACCGTATAAACGACGGAGTTATATGGCGCCAGGGCGCTGCTGATGGCCAGCATACGACCGTCGAAGGTCAGGACGTGGTCGTTGTTGTTGGAAGCAACGGTCCCGGTGGGCAAAACAGTGGGCGCGCCGTCACCCGTGGGCAAAACGACCGGCGAGCCGCCGCCAGCGGGCAAACCAGAGAGGGCGCCGCCGGAAAGCGGAAATCGATAAAGGAGTCCTTCCGAGTTATAGATCAGGGACTTCCCATCGGGCGTCCAGTTGGGGGCCTGGAGGGACCGCGGGGAAGTATAGAGGATTTGACGGTGCCCGGAGGTGACGTCCATGAGTTCGATGTGACTGCCGATATAGTCGTGGTAAGGAACGAAGTCAGGTTTGGCGGGGCGGATGACCCGGACGTTGTCGAATTCGACGCGTTCGGTGACGTCCTTGTTGTGGGAGCAAATGAACAGGCCCACGTAGACCTGATCCCCGAGGTCAATATCGGAAACCGATGTAACGACGAATTCCGAATCGGAGCGGGCGACGGACATGATGTAGGTATTTCCCCGCCTTTCGAGCTGGATGACGTCCGCTGAAGTTAAGGCAGAGCGCGTTTCCGTGACATCTTCTCCGGCTTGCCGGCGGTATTGCAATGAAGTCAGGCCGTCCCCATGCACGGCGGCGCAAACCATAGCGGAACCGGTGTCGAGGGTGCTGCGGACCATCCAACCGAATTTGCGGTGGGCTTCGACGCCCTTTCCCAGGAGATGGCCCCTGGCCTGAAGGATGAAGTCACCCTTGAGGGTCCTGTACCTATAATGGAATTCATCGTGCTTGAACCAGATGTTGGAGCCGGACCCGCTGAGGAGATAGGTCTGTGTGCTGGTGTCGTAGGAGGCCGCACCAGGGTGCAGAACGGGTCCTACGTCTCCGTCCAAAGAAAGCACACCGTGGGCGGTCTGTGCGAACAGGGGGGTCGAATAAAGAAGCAGGAGCGCAAGGAATCGCATAGGCAAACTTTAGACTAGAAAGTGTTGGCGCGGAAGCGCGCCGTAGCTAATTTAGCGCTTCCGCGCCAACTTCGCTAATTATTGGCCTTCGGGCGACCTTCGCCGACCGCCACTGGCGGTCGTCTCGGTCCGCCGCTTGCGCGGCCCCCTCCGGCGTGTCAATGTAAGCAAAAGTCAGGCGCCGGCAAGACTAACCAAAAAATGAGCCCCTGAGCCGCATGAATGGATTAAATTGGCGGATATGAAAATCCTGATCGTAAGCTGCCTAATCGCGATAAGCGCCATGCAGGGCAACGCCCAGCAAATCCTAAAAGTCGGCGTGGCCGGCCTGAATCACGACCATGTCTACGGCCTCATGGAACAATACAAAAGGGGCCGGATCAAAATCCTGGGGATCGCAGAAGCGGACACGGCCCTACAAAACAAATACAAGCGCCGTTACGCCCTGCCGGATTCGCTATTCTACCCCAATGTGAAAGAGATGCTGGAACACATCCATCCCGACGCGGTGTTGGCCTACAATCCTATCTCCGAGCACCTCGGGGTGGTCGAGGCCTGCGCCCCAAAGGGCGTTTCCGTCATGGTGGAAAAGCCCCTGGCGGTGGACGATGCGCAGGCGGACAGGATGGAAGCTCTGGTGAAGCAATATCATATCCACCTGTTGACCAATTACGAGACAACCTGGTACCCGACCAACCAGGATATATACACCCTGGTAAGACAGGACAGCATCGGGCAGGTAAGGAAGATGGTCGTGCACGACGGCCACCAGGGCCCTAAAGAAATCGGGTGCAGCCCCGATTTCCTGAAGTGGCTGACCGACCCGGTCAAAAACGGTGGAGGGGCCATCGTGGACTTCGGATGCTACGGCGCCAACCTGATGACGTGGCTGATGGGAAACAAGCCCCCTATTTCGGTCATGGCGATTACCCGGCATTACAAGCCGGATGTATATCCAAAGGTGGATGACGATGCGACGATCGTGTTGGAATATTCAAATGCCGTAGGGATTATCGAAGCCTCATGGAACTGGCCCTTTGGCATCAAGGATTGGGAAGTCTTCGGGGACAAGGGATATTTACATGCGATGAACGGAAGCAAGTTGCAGGAACGAAAGCAAAACGACTACCAGGATGTGCCTGTACCGGCACCGGCCTACACGGACAACCTAACCTACCTGGCTGATGTGCTCAACGGAAAGATAACTGGGGAAGACGACTTGTCCAGCCTGTCCAATAACCTGATCGTGGTAAAAATCCTGGACGCCGCGCGGCGGTCGGCCAAGGAGGGAAAGCGCATCGCCCTATGAACAAGAACCGCCTGGAAGCCTTTGCGGATGGGGTCTTCGCCATCTCCATCACGCTCCTGGTCCTGAACATCAGGATACCGGGAGCTGAAGTGCACACCAACGCGGAACTGATCCAAACCCTCAAAAAGGCATGGCCTAATATCCTGACCTATATATTCACCTTCCTGGTCGTGGGTGTATTTTGGGTGGCGCACCTGAGGATTTGCTTTTTCATAAAAAAAGTGAGCCATTTCCTGCTTTGGTCCAACATTTTCTACCTGATGACGGTGGCCTTCATTCCCTTTCCCGCAGCGATACTGGCCGCGCATCACCTGTTCCCTTCAGCCATCATCCTCTATTGCGGCGTGCTGTTCTTTTGTGGCGCCGAACACATGGTGACCTTGCTGTACCTCCGCCGGAACCCGGAATATGCGGAGGTCGCCATCATGAGTGAGGAGTACGATCGCCTCCTGGTGCTGGCGGGCGTGGGGCCGGGTTGTTACCTGACGGCGGCTTTGTTGAGCCTGATCAGTCCCCTGGTCAGCTTTTTCTTTATTCTTGCCCCACTTGTTTTTTACATTATGATGATCACCCACCTGCGGCCGGAGCGGCATTTATAACCTTGGTCAGGTAGAAAACGCGGGGATCGATGACGGGTTTGGAAGACGATGCCACTATTTGTTCGGCGGAGCTGACCATGATGCGCTGCACCCCGGAATCGGTGCCCACTTCCAGGGGGAGCGTCAACGGCATTCCCACGGTACTGATGGCGTAATGGCCTGCGTCGACCTGGCGAACGGAGACCTGCAACAAACCAACGGACCGGATATACAAGTCGAACAATGGCTTCAACTGCATGCCCGAACCGTGCGAAAAATACTGTTCCACGTCGTCGGTGCCAACGAGATTATCATAGGTATACCGGGGATCGGTAGCAAAACCTTTGAGCAAAGGAAAAAACAGGCTGTCACCGATGACAAACCGCAGGGTATGCATGAAGAAAGCCCCCTTGCCATAGATATCGGGTTGGTAGGCCGCTTCTTCATCTATATCGTGCCCCAGGACGATGGGCTGCTGGTTCCGGAAGCCATGGGAAGCACGGGCAAAATACCTGTCGTACGCCTCCTCCCCCTCGAATTCCCGAATATACAAGGCATCTCCGAAGGTGCAGATGCCTTCGTGTATCCAATAATCGGCCCAATCCTTAGCGGTGATCTTGTTCCCCCACCATTCGTGCCCGAATTCGTGGTGCATCAGCCCGTCATAATCCGAGCCGCCCACCTTCGTATATCGGAATTTGTTTCCATAAGCGTTCATCGTCTGGTGTTCCATGCCCAGGTGGGGCGTCTCGACGATCCCGATCTTTTCCCTGGCCCAGGGATATTCACCGAAATATTTTTCCTGTTCGTGGACGGTCTTTTCGAGGATCTCCAGGTGGTGCGGCGCCTTGGAAGCGTGTTCTTCCAGGACATAAAACTGCATGGGCACCGTATGTCCGTCGATGGTGGTATAGTCCCTGCTGACCACCTTGTATTTCCCCACGTTGAAGATGATGCTGTAGTTGTTGATGGTGTAGCGGGTCTTCCAGTGATAGGTCACCGAAGCGCCCGAAGGCGTGACTTCCTGTAACAATCCGGGTCCCGCGACGACCAGGCCTGAGGGAACGGTGATCAACATATCCACGCCTTCATTGGGTTCGTCCGAAGGATGGTCCTTGCAGGGAAAATAAAGCTTACCTCCCGTCCCTTCGGCGGTAATGGCCACCCAGGGATTGCCCGTCGAATCCCGCGTCCATATGAACCCGTCATCCCAGGGGGGATGGATAGCGATGTGGGGCTTGCCGCCATAGTCCACGCGGACCGAATGGCGGCCGGTGGAGAAAGCGCCGCGTACGGTTATCATGCTGTGTGCATAATCGAAAGACGCCGGTGATCCGTCCACGGACAAGGCATGGATATGGAAAGAGTCCAGCAGGTCAAAAAGCAACACCGGCGAAGCCTGCGAAAGAACGAAATCCACTACGGCATACCCGTCGATGCTGCTGTCGGGAATATCCACCTTGAGTGCGATCGTGTAGTGGCGGATATCCATGATAGCCTGTTCTGGCTTTAGCCGCCCGCCTGAAGTGAGCACCTGGGCCCGCGAAAAGCAAGACAATGCCAGCGCGACTGCGAGGCTTATAAAGGTCTTACCCATATATTCCTGAAACTGATAGGTTCACTTTTATCCCCGTGGGCCTGGAGCTTGATGGCGCTGGGTCCGTGGGCTTTGTAGTAGGGCTTCCCGATGTTCAGGGTCACCCCCTGAAGGGTAAAGTTATTTTGCACCAGGACCCCGTTCTGGAACACCGTCACCCTGGCCGGCGTGGACAAAGACCCATCCGCTGCGAACGTAGGCGCGGTCCAGATCACGTCATAAGATTGCCATTCGCCCGGTGGCCGGCATACGTTGACGAGGGGAGGGGACTGCTTGTAGATGCTGCCCGCCTGTCCGTTCACATATGTTTTATTGTTGTAGTTGTCCAGGACCTGCAATTCATAGCCTGCATCCCCGGAGCCCAACGAGGCCAGGAAAACGCCGCTGTTGCCCCGGGCCTGACCCGAGCCCGTGATGTCGGATGGGATGCGGTATTCGATGTGGAGTTGGTAATTGCTGAATTTCATGCGGGTTTGGATATTACCCGCGCCTTTTACCACAGTAACGATGCCGTCGTGAACGTCCCATTTTGCAGGCAGCGTCGTATCGGTGGCCGACACCCATTCGTCCAGGTTTTTCCCGTCGAAGAGGATGATGGCATCGGAAGGAGGGTCTGCCAAGCCGCGCCCGGGGGTGATGACTTTGGGTTCCGGAGACCAAATCTCCGTGTCCTCGGGTTTCGGCTTATCCTGCGCAATAAGGGAAGAAGCCGACAGCAGCAGGGCCGCCGCCATGGGGAAGGTTTTGCTATTCATATGGCGCAATTTAAGCGAATTAGTGCAACGACCTGCCCAAGGTATCCACGCGGTTGAAAAATTCGTTTTGCAAGGAAAGGGCTGTCGTATCCGCCTTGATGGCGCGCAGGGCCTTTACCAGGCTACTCACCTGGAAATCCACCACCATCTTCCCCAATGCTTTGGTGGCCAGGGCGCCCTCGCCCGCATAGTGATTGGGGAAATTCGCGTACCACCAAATAGCCGTATAGGCCGGAATGGGCAGCCGGTCCAGGTTCTCTCCCGATTCCCGCGTAGCCCGGTCCAACTGCACCAGGTCGGGTCGGAGGTATAGCAGGACGGAAGTTTCGCGTTCCCCTGCGTGCTCATCGGTCGCGGGGTTGGACCTATGCAGGCGGCCATATTGCACGTTGTAAACCGAATCCGGATGCGCCTGGAAAAAATATACGACGTAATTCCGGCGCCTTTCCAATTGGGTTTGGACGAAATACTCCAACAGCGACACATTGCCGCCGTGGCCGTTGATGATGACGATCTTGTTGAAACCGTTGCGCGCGATCTCGCTGCACGTCGAATCCAGTAACTCCAGCACCAGGTGACTGGGCAGGGCGAACGTCCCGAATTGGTGGCGCGCCTCGTTTATCTGGCCGTAGAAATAATCGGGGAAGACCACCGCATATTCTTCCTTCGTTGCCCGGGCAGCATATTCCCGTGCCTGGATCAGGTCAGACCCGATGGGTACATGGGGACCGTGCTTTTCGAGGATACCTATGGGTAAAATGCAAACCCTGGAAGATTTTTCCAGGGCCTGGGGCCAGTCGCTGGCCGTGAGCTCATCCCAACGCGCGGGCAAAGTCTGAGACCTGGCGATGCCAGCGTAGGTGAAGATGACCGCAAAGAAAAACCACTTCATTTGAAATAGTGCAAGGGGATTTCTTTCCACATATCGTGAGACAGGTGACCAATCAGGAGCTCGTAAATGAGATAGATGGGCCAGAAGATGTAATGTACGATGGCCAGGAGGATCGAGTGGTTGTAAAACCAACTGACCAATATCGAATAAATGCCCAAAAGGCAATAAATGATGCTTTTGTCCCTGTTACGCATGTCGGAGGTTTTATATTTTGAAGAATTTATGAAATATAGATCAATAATCACGCCTTTCCTAGAAGTAGCCACGCATAAATACCCAGGCAGGCGAAAATAAAGAGGTCGGACACGAGCGCCAGCTTTTCATTGGGCCCCGCGGGCCGCTTCAGCAAGTGCAGCAATCCCGCCAACCCAAAATAAAGCCCGCTCCCGGTGACACTGACAATGCGCCAGGTTGGAAAAAACAGCGAAAGTATGCCCACCACCCCGAAGCAGATATTGGCAAACCCCAATTCCCGGACCACCGCGTAACTGGCTTCCTCCTTCAGGTGGAAAATATCCCTGGCCGTGAACGCCGGGTTCAGGGCTTGCCTCAAACCGGCGATGAATAACCTCAGCCCTACCGCGAAAAACAGGAACCACTTGCCAAAGGTCAACGCATCCGGATGGTCGAAGCAGGTGGACACCACCGGGAATACAATGACCAATAACAAGACGGAAAAGAGGTAAGGCTTGCTCATGGAATGAAAATACGATTTTTGCCCCATGATCCACCTCCCCGCTCCCGCACAATTCAGTTGGACCGAATGTCTTTGGTTCCTGGACCGGCGCTATGATGATTGCCTTTATGCGATCGAGGGGCAAAGCGTGACCAAGGCCGTCGTCCTTGAGGGTCGACCCGTGCTGCTACGCATAAGTGGCGACCGGGAAGGCCTGAAGGTAGACGTAAAGGGAGGAAAAAGCGCGTCCGAAGAAACCATCCAGGCCTATATCCGCGATTGGTTCGATATGGACCGCGATGTACGGCCCTTTTACAGCCTCCTTCGCAAGCATCCCCGCGTGGCCTATATGGCCAGGGAATTCAAGGGACTTAGGCTGGTCGGCATTCCTGACCTGTTCGAATCCTTGAGCTGGTGCATCATAGGGCAGCAAATCAACCTCAGCTTTGCGCACAAGGTGAAGCGGCAGCTGGTGGCGGCCTACGGAGGCTCGGTAGCAGGCCATTCCCTCTTCCCCGCCCCCGAAGTTCTCGCGGAACTGAAGGAGCCCGACTACAAGGCCCTCCAGTTTTCCCGACTGAAAGCGGAATACATGATCACCCTGTCCAAAGCCTTCGCGGATGGCGTTATCAGCAAGGTAGCCTTGCTCGCCCTAGAGGACACCGAGGCGCGCATGAAGGCACTCACGTCCATTAGGGGCATCGGCGCCTGGACAGCCAATTACGCCCTGATGAAAAGCCTCAGGGATACTACCCGAATCCCACATGGGGACGTGGGGCTGTTGAAAGCCTTGGTCGATCACGATTTGATGGCCGACCGGAAGGACCAGAAGGCCTTCCTTCGCTTTTTCGCGGAATTTTCCGGCTGGGAAAGCTATATGGTATTTTACCTGTGGCGAAGCCTTTCTCCGCCTCAACTGGCTGCATCGTGAAAGATGATGCCCAGGGTATGGCGGGTCCCGCTGTGCAAGGGGCTGACGCCGTGCTTGACGTTTACCTTGCCTTTCGGCCCCGGGCGAAATCTGGTGGTGAACACGAGCATATCTCCTTTGCGGGGTTGCAACACATTCGCCTTTGACTGGGCCCTGGGGACCTGCTCCGTCAATACGAATTCTCCTCCTGTATAATCGACGCCGGGCTCATTGAGGAACAGAACCAGTTGGAAAGGGAAGTAGACTTCTCCATACAAGTCCTGGTGCAGGGTATTGTGGCCGCCGGGTCCATACTTCAGCATAAGCACCGTTGGCAGTGTTTGGCCATGGTCCCGGCAGACGGCCAGGAAGTCTTCGTGGTTGTCCGGAAAGGCACTGTCCGTCCAGCGGTTGGCGACGGGCGCCAGCAGCGGATAGACGGCCCGCCTGATCTCGGCGATGCGGGCCGGGAGCGGGTAGGTGAAGTACTTATATTCTCCTGCGCCAAAGCGGTACCGTTCCATGGAAATGGTTTTTCGAAACAGGTCTTCACGGTCGTACATCCCAATAAAAGCATCGCATTCATCCGCGGACAGAAAGGCGGGGACCAGAATAAAGCCCTGCCGATCCAGTTGAAGGATATCCATACTTAGGCCCTCCCTCCGACGCGTGCCGCTTCCCATCCGATCATGGCCATCTTGCGCGTGCTTCCCCAATGGTAGTTCCCCACTTCGCCCCCTGCCTTGATCACGCGGTGACAGGGAATGAGAAAGGCCACGGGGTTGTCCGCCACCGCGGAACCCACCGCCCTGGCCGCGCCAGGCTGGGCAATCCGGGAAGCAATGCCAGAGTAAGTGGCCACTCCGCCCATCGGAATTTTCAACAGTATCTCCCATACCTTGAGTTGGAAGGGGGTTCCCTTCAGGTGCAGTTTGATCTCCCCCAGGCGGGACCAGTCCCTGGTAAAAATATACAAGGCTTCCTGCTGGATTTTATCCGTCAGTTGCACATATGTCGCCTGGGGAAATTGAGTCACCAGCTCAGTATATGCGGTATCGTGGCCCTGGTCCGCAAAAGCCATGTAGCAAATCCCCTTAGGCGTGGAGGCGACGATAATGGTTCCGAAAGGGCTCTCCGCAAAGCTGTAGTGCACCGTCAGCGCTTTGCCTCCGTTCTTGTATTCGCCGGGAGTCATGCCCTCGACTTTCATGAACAGGTCATGCAGGCGGCCCGTGCCCGAGAGGCCCGTATCGAATGCCGTATCGAACAAAGTTGCCCCGGGTTCCCTGAGCAGACCCTTGGCATGCTCCAGGCTGATGTACTGGAGGAATTGCTTGGGCGTTACCCCGGCCCATTCCCTAAACAGGCGCTGAAAGTGAAAAGGACTCAAGTGAATGTGGGCTGCGGCGGCTTCCAGCGAAGGTTGTTCCCTGAAGCGGTCACGGTAAAAGCCTATGGCTTCCGCGACGCGTTGATAATTGAGTTCTTGTTGTGTTTCCATACGTCAAAATTAGACCCTTACGAGGGGGCCGAAAACCCGTTTATTGCTCAGTTGCAAAAAAGCCCCATAGCGTTCCGCGGCCCGTTCCAGGAGGCGGGTCTTCACCGGGATGGGGCTGCGCACTTCGACATGTACGGAATCCTTATTATCAATGCGCTTCCATATCCCTTTCACTGCGCCATCTACCAGCAGCGTGGGCCGGAAGATGCCGCTGCCCGTGAGGGTGTTGTATTCGGGAGCGAGGACGTCCGAGCGGTCCTTGTAGGCGACGGTATATTCGTCATAGGAGGGCAGGAGGTGTACCGTGGGCTTCAAAGCAGCGGTTGGTTCGACCGAAAACAGGTATGCCTGACCCCGGTGCACGAGATGGGAAAGGCGGGACGCATTTAGCTCGACGCCCCGCCGGGCGGACGCCAACGTGAGGCCGCTCCACCAGGCAAAGTCCTGGACGGTGGCGGGGCCCCTGCTGGAAAAATAACGATAAGCCAGTTCCTGCAAGGCCTCCCCGGCATCGAGAAGCCGGTTATGCGGAGCCCTTTCGGAGAGCAGCGCGTACGTGAATTGCTTCCCCTGGCGGGGCCCGCTGCAGATCAACCCCTCCAGCTCCGCATCCATCAGGTAAAAGGTCATTCGGATATCGTCGGTATTGATTTTAGCCGCACGGAACAAGGCCGCCAGGGCGGTCCGGGTAAGGTGTTTTTTCCCCTCCAGGGCTTTGACCAGGATGTTTTTACTGCGCCTCAACGTGGCAGGCTTGATGCCGAGCCGACGGTGCCAACCCTTGCAGAACATATTGACGCGGGGAGCGGTCAGGCGGAGCATCCAGGCAACGTCGGCAGGGGAAACGAAGTGCCAGGTCGGGCGAAGGATATGCGTGCGCAGGAAAGTCCCTTCATCCAGGCAGCGATCGAGTTCCGCCTCGGTCGTGCCGGGCATCCTCAAACCCAGGGCCCATTTCCCTGCCGCAAAGTCCTGTGCCTGGATGCAACCCATCCAACGGACCAATTCGCCGGGTCCATCGGTCCAGGGGCGGTTCAGATACTGATTGTGCAGCCTGCTTTGGGCAATGTGGCGGCTGGTCATTGTCCAAAGCTACAGTGCGCGGATGACAACCGTATGTCAGCAGGTTACTTCCCCGCTGCCACCAGAAAAACCACAGCCCTGGACGGTACGTCTACATTGATTGTTCCTTTCAGAGGCGCGGAGTAGACCGCGAGGGTTGAATAATTCGTGGGGCCGCCCGTTGCGTTGGTGGGCGGATTTCCATTCACGTAGACACTGCTGGATAACTGTCCGTTGTCTGTGCCCCCGGTCAGCACATACCAATAGTATGTCGTACCCGCGGCAAAGTCCTTGAAATCGATGGCCACGTTATGCGGGGTCGTACCAGAATTGATGATGACCGTTCCAGCGGCGCCGTTGGAGAAGGAAGAAGAATAGGTCGTCAGGTCTCCGTTGATAGCTTTTAAGGTATCGTACACCATCCTATCCCCGAAGAACTGCTGGAAATAATACAGGTAATAAAAGGCGGGGCGTGGATTCCACTGGGGGACACCCGGTTCGTCGCCTACATTGAACATGCCCATGTCATCCCCGTTATTGTATCCATTGCCCAGGTCCCAGCGGCTGGCTTCCCCGAAGCCGTTTTTGATGATGGATCCCAGGGCTTTGACGGCATGAACCCCGGCTATGAAGGACACATCCTGTTTGGAACCCACCGCCTGGATATTCCATTCGGTCAGGGCTATGGGTTTTTGACTCGCCCCGTATTGGGACATTTGCGCTTTCAGGTAGGCCATGGCATTAGGGGGAACACTGTCCGCCGTGGAAAGGATTTGGGCGGCAGTGGAATTGGCATTGTAGGCGGTGAAATAATCGTGCACAATGTAAAAGTCAACCGTACTCGCCACTTCGCCCAGAACGCCCTGGTTCCACGTAACCAGCGTGGAATAAGCCCCCTGGTAGGCCGGCCCGTCGACGAGGGATGCCCCGATGTAGATGGTCGCCCCGGTTTCCTGGGCGGCCGCCCGCATGGAATCCGCAAAGATTTTGACGTGTTGCCCATAAAGGTCACCAGTGACGAAGGCGGCTTGTCCGTCCTGGTTCTGGGTTTGATCGATCTGGTATCCCGCTTCCCAGTTCCCGTAGGTCTCGTTACCGATCTCCCAGAACTTACTTTTCCCCGCATCCAGGCGCACCCAGTTAGCCGCAAGATGGGCCGCCGAGTCCACCGGCGAGGTCCCGGTCCCATAACGGGCGTACCCGTAGTTCATGGTCATCATTCCGGTACTGCTGGTAGCCACCTGCAACTGGTAGTAATTAGTCAGGTCCAGGGTCCAGGACTGAGTGTTTTGTCCGTACCAATAACCCGGAGCCGCAAGGGCTCCATTAGAATAAATTTGCGCAGGGGCATCGGCAGGAGGGTTCGTGGACTGGTTCCAGAAATAAATATCGCTGGTGCTCCCTCCCGGCCCTCTGAGGACGTGGGGATTCAAATCCTTTATGTAGCCCATGAGGGAAGGCTGGGTGACGATCTGGCCAATCCAGAGGTTGGTGTTGTTCCCATAAACGTAGGGGGACACCTTGGTCAGAACCCGGCTCAGGTCTATTTTCAGGCTGTCGGTGGTGGCATCCGTGGCCACGGGACCGGCTGTCGTCGCGCTGGGCGCAGTGAAGGACTTTGCTTGCCAGTCATTGAGGAAAAATCCAACGGTGGCCGAAACGGCGGGATCGACGGGTGTGGTAATCACGGTATCTCCGCCGGTGGGTCCGGTGGGGCCAGTGCCTCCTCCGGAGTTCTTGGTCGCAGGCTTTGCACAGGAAACAATCGCTACGCACAGCATCCAATAAAGGGTAGGTCTCATAAACAACATTGTGTTTGCGCGGAAGCGCTATGATACATTGAAAATACGTGTATGTAACGCGGGGGACTAATATTTATTTAACAATCCCTGCCTTTTTTATGGAAAACAGGCCCCCATTGCATCTTATCGATAAACGAATATTATGCCAAGGATTGGACATGTATTAGGAACGGGCGTTTGTTTTTTGCTGATGGGCGTATTGATCCGCTATCTTTTACCCCGGGAAAAGAAGGGTCCTGTGAACTCCGCAGACACCAGCCGGTACACCGAATTCCGGCACTGGCTTCACGACAATGTATACCTGCGACTGGGCGCAAAAGTCAGCGCATTTTTCACGTATTCGGGGATTTTTCTGGTGATGATTTCGTTCCTGTAGGAGCGCCCGCGGCGAGAGACCGCCGGTGGGCGCGGGCGCAAAGCGGCGGGGCGAGAGGCCGCCGGCGCAAGCGGCAGGGCGGGAGGCCGCCGGCGCAAGCGGCAGGGCGAAAGATCGCGGTGGGCCGGGCGCAAGCACCAGCGCGGGAGGCCGCGGGCTAGTAACCTGCGGCCATTCCGTCTTTGCGCGGATCGGAAGCGCCGTAGTACACCTTTTGAACCGGGTCATACCGGATACCCTGGTAGCCACCGTAGTTACCGGGCAATTGATAATCTACTATGTACCCCATCTCCTCGAGTGCATGAATCGTCTCATACGGAAACCCCGATTCGAGGTGAATGGTTCCGGGGGCCCCGCCGTGCACCCCTGTTGGTTCCGAAGACCCCGAGTGAGCGATCCGGGGCGCATCCCCGGCCTCCTGGACATTCATCCCGAAGTCGATGATATTCATTAGGATTTCAACCTGTCCCTGGGGCTGGAAGCCTCCGCCCATGACCCCGAAGCTCAGGAAGGGATAGTTCCCCTTGGTGACAAAGGCGGGAATGATCGTATGGAAAGGGCGCTTGTGGGGCGCATAGGTATCGTTTTGTCCCGGCGTCAGGGTGAAGAGCGCGCCCCGGTTCTGGAGCACGAATCCCAAACTGTCGGGAACCATGCCCGAACCGAATTCGGAATAGTTGCTTTGGATCAGGGAGACCATGTTTCCATCGGCGTCCGCAACGGTCAGGTATATCGTTTCCCCTCCCTTGAGGGTGGTATCTCCGAAGTCGATGTGGGGATTTGCGGAATCGTAATTGATGAGCTTCCTGCGCGCGGCAGCATAGTCCTTGGAGATCAGTTTATCCACGGGGACGTGCGCGAATTCGGGATCGGCATAGTACCTGGCTCGGTCCTCATAGGCCAGGCGCTTGGCCTCCACGAACAGGTGCACGTGCTCGGGACTCCCGTAGGTAATATGGGTAAAATCAAAGCCCTCCAGGATGTTCAGCATTTGCAGGACCGCAATGCCCTGGCTGTTGGGGGGCATTTCCCACACCGTATACCCCCGGTAGGTCGTGGATACAGGGTCCACCCATTCGGAGGTATGATCGCTAAAGTCCCGGTAGGCAAGGTATCCGCCGTTCTTTTTCATGAAGGCGTCGATCGCCTTGGCGATGTCGCCCTTATAAAATACATCCCGGCCGTGGGTAGCGATCTTTTGAAGCGTGGCCGCCAGGAGGGGGTTCTTGAAGATGTCCCCCTCTTTGGGCGCCTTTCCCCCGGGCAGGTAGACCTCGGTCATATTCTCATTGTCTCCAACGCGCTTTGACAATTCGTGCAGGTAATAAGCGAACTCGGAGGCCACGGGAAAACCGTCGCGGGCGTATCCTATAGCCGGAGCCAGGACATCCTCCATAGGCAAGCGACCGTAGCGGAGGTGAAGCGAAAACCATCCGTCCACGCAACCGGGAACGGAAACGGAGAGCGCACCTTCCGAAGGAACGGCATTCAACCCGCGGGTCTTGAAAATTTTTGGCGTCAGTTTATAAGGAGACCTGCCCGAAGCATTCAGGCCGTATAACTTTCCCGTCTTGGCATCGTAAACGATGGCGAACAAGTCTCCCCCGATTCCATTCATCTCGGGCTCGACCACACCCAGCACCGCATTGGCGGCAATGGCGGCATCAACGGCGCTGCCTCCCTTTTTCAGGATGTCCAGGGCAGCAAGCGTTGCCAGTGGATGACTGGTGCAAGCCATGCCATGTTGGGCGATAACCTGGGAACGGGTGGCCCAGGAATGACCGGTAAGGCGATCCTGGGAATGGGCTGAAAGGACCTGGAGCACACAACAGCACAGAAGTAAGCGAGCCTTTAGGTATTGCATGAGGTCAATTTACGGATTAACCCGGATATCTGCCAGCAGGTTCACCCCCGGATCCGCGTGAATTTGACCGGTGGTCTGAGGCGGCAGGGGAATGAGGGTGATCTTACGGTGAATGCGTACCCGGAAAACGCGGGGGTCGTCGCCTATGGTGTATTCCAGGGGAAAGGAAAAGGGTTGGCTCTGAGCCTGTTCCACTTTCAGCGTATGTCCTGCTATGCTGAGCCTCAGGAGGGGAATTCCCGGAGAATAAATCCATTGATGGAAAAAAGTTTCCAAATTTATGCCGCTGACCTCCTCCATGACCCTACGAAAGGACTGGGTATGGGCATTCCGGCCGTCATACCTGGCAAAGTACATGCGGATACCCCGCCAGAAAAGGCTGTCGCCGACTTCCCTCCTCAACATGTGCAAGACCCAGGAACCCTTCTGGTAGCTATTGGTGTCGAGGAGTGCCATATATCCTCCGACCCGGTGAATGTCCACCACGGGACGACTACTGTAACGCGTGAAGGCGATGATCCTGTTCCGGTCCAACCGCAGCCCCGCCTTCAGGGAGTCCGCGCCGTAGGTATGTTCCATATAAAGGTGGGTCATGTAGGTCGCAAATCCCTCGCTTAACCAAAGATGCGCATAACTCCCCTCGGTAACGGCATCCCCGAACCACTGATGGGCGATTTCATGCGCCATCAATCGTTCCAGGCCGGGGCTGCCCACCGAGCCTTCGTAATAAAAAATGGCGCTGGCATTTTCCATGCCTCCGAAGATCGTCTTGGATTGCACATTGGCCAGCTTCTCATAAGCATAGGGGCCGATGTTCCGGATATAAAAAGGCAGGATGCGGGCGGCTAGGGCATAGTCGTGAAAGCCACGCTCCTTGTTTTCGGGGAATACATAGGTATAGAGGGGGATACCCCCGACGTCGGGGAGGCGTTGGATGGCGAAGTCTGCGACGCCAATGACCATGACCTTGGTGGGAAGGGGGACCTTTTCCACCCAATGGGTAAAGTGCATGCCACCCGGCAAGTCCCGCTCTTCGGTTTTCCTGCCCCCCGCCACGACCTGGTAGCGGGCCGGGGCCGTCACGAGGAATTCCACGGGGGCCTTGTTCCAGGGGTGGTCTACGCAAGGCAACCAACAATGCGCGCGATCCGGCCAGTTGTCCCCGAAAAAAGTACGGTGTCCGAACTTATTGCCGGAAATGATCAGGCCGTCCCGGGGGATTCCCACGTAGGTAACGGCGTAGGTATGCACCGAATTTGCATCGGCGTGGACCCTGAGCGTTACCCCTGATGCGTCTTGCGCATACCGTACGGGCCTGCCGCCCTCGGTCACTGCGCTGACGGTCATCGTCTTTTCCAGGTCCAGGCGGAAGGAAGTTTCATTCTCCGTGAACCGGACCTGAATCCCGGCCAGTCCCTGTATCCGGTTAGTGGAATCGCTGAGGACGATGGAAAAGCGGTATGCCTGTACGTCGGCGCCGATACCGCTGGGGCTCGGCCCACCCGGAAGCCCTCCTAGTATCAGGAAAATGGAAAAAAGCATGGTATTAATTTTCGGGGCTGGGGGTCAGCATCGCCCCCTTGGGTAATTGAAAAAGGGCCGCCTCGAGGCGTCCCGGTGTGACGGATACGGCCGTCGCGGTCACGGAGTACTGCGGGGTGTCGATGGTGTATTTCAGCGGTAGGGCCCTGGCCTTGGATACAATGACGTACCAATTACCGTAAAGGTGTCCCGAGAAAGCACCTGGGTCCACGCCAAGACCCGCGTTGAAATAGTATTTCTCCGTCCCGCTGCGGCAGTAAAGGACCAGCTCGTCGCAGGAATAGCCCAGCACGGTGGCGGCTCCGAAGTGCATGGCGCTGCGGAAAACCGTATCCTTGTTCTTCCTGCCGTCGATCCACAGGACCGAAGGGTTATTCGACATTTTATTGTACAGCTTGTTGTCAGCGTGGAGATACAACTGCCATTGGAATACCGAGCCGTTCATGAGGCTCTTGTAATTCCCGCCCTGTATGTAATATTCTTGCCTGTCCCCCATGGCGTTGGCAAACTGGGCATCCGTAACACCTTTTATTTTGCTGGTATAGGTCACCTGGTAGACGATCTTCCCCTCGAATGACTGTCCCAAAAAGACCTGGGGAATGTGAAGACAAATGATAATGGGCCAATATCTCATGGGTTCATTTTTGCAATGAAGTCCAGGGCCTCTTCCATGTGTCTTTTTCCGTTGAGCATGGAGTTGTACGTGAAGGCAACTTTTCCATCCAGGCCTACCACGAAGGTTTCCCGGCCGGTCATGCCCAGGCTCCCCTTTACTCCGAATGCTTTTAGTACGGTATTCCCGGGGTCACTGAGGAGGATGAAGGGCAGGTTGTCTTTCTGACGGAATGCGCGATGGCTTTCCACCGTCCCTGCGTTGATTCCGATAACCAGTGCACCCTTTTTCACGAAGTCGGCGTAGTTATCCCTGAAGGCGCAGGCCTCCTTGGTGCAAACATAACTTTCGTCCTTGGGGTAGAAATAGATGACCAACACCTTTTTCCCGATGACATCGGTGATGGAAAAGGGCTTACCGTCCTGATCGTTGAGGGTGAATGCGGGAACCTTGTCTCCTACCTTCAGAGAAAGAACAATCGTCGTCAGAAGGAACAGGGTGCGCATACATTTACATAGCCGCGAGTTGGATCTTTTGTTGCAGCTCCATGACGCTTTCACGGTAGAGTATATCGGTGTCCATCAGGTCTTTTACCGTCTGGAAGGAATGGATCACCGTGGTATGGTCCCTTCCCCCGAAGTGCTCGCCTATGGTCTTCAGGGAGTTTTTGGTGAACATCTTGGCCAGGTACATCGTGATTTGCCTGGCCTGGACGACTTCGCGTTTCCGCGTTTTTTCCAGGAGTTTGTCGTAAGGGACGTTGAAGAAATCGCAAACCATTTTCTGGATGGTATCGATGGTGATTTCCTTGGAAGAGGTCTTGACGAAATTACGGAGCACCTTCTTGGCCAGCTCCAGGTCGATTTCCCGCTTGTTGAGGGAAGACTGGGCCAACAGGGAAATCAGCGCCCCTTCGAGCTCCCTGATGTTGCTGCTGATGTTATAGGCCAGGTATTTGACGACTTCCTTGGACATGTCCAGGCCGTCGTTCTTCATTTTCCGCTCCAATATCTCGATCCTGGTATCGTAATCCGGCACCTGCAGGTCGGCGCTCAGACCCCAGCGGAAGCGGCTCAGCAGGCGTTCCTGAACCCCGTCCAAATCCTTCGGGGGCTTATCACTGGTCAATACCAGTTGCTTGCCGCTTTGATGGAGGTGGTTGAAAATGGCGAAGAAGGCGTCCTGCGTTTTATCAGCGCGCGAAAAGAACTGGACGTCGTCTATGATCAGGACATCTATGAGCTGATAAAAATGGATGAAATCGTTGACCGCGTTGTTGCGGCTGTGATCCATGAACTGGTTGATGAATTTTTCGCTGCTGACGTACAGCACCACTTTCCCCGCATTGGCACGTTTCACTTCGTTACCGATGGATTGGGCCAGGTGCGTTTTCCCCAGGCCTACCCCACCGTAAATCACCAGGGGGTTGAAGGACGTAGCGCCCGGTTTTTCGGCGACGGTTTTCCCTGCCCTGCGGGCGACACGGTTACAATCCCCTTCAATGAAGGCATCGAACGTGTACACCGGGTTCAGTTGTGAGTCGATCTGAACCTTTTTTAAACCCGGAATCACAAATGGGTTCTTCACCGGGTTGTTGATCACCAAGGGGAAATCCATTTCGTTATTGGTATATACTTTATAGCCCTGAGCAGGTACATCCATGGTTATGGGCTTGCTGGCCTGGTTTCCGCTGTCCATCATGATCCGGTATTCCAGTCTCGCCTCTTTTCCTAATTCGCGCTTCAATGTCTTGCCAAGCAAACCGATGTAATGTTCTTCAAGGTACTCATAAAAAAACTGGCTGGGGACCTGTATCGTTAAGACGTTATCTTTCAGATCAACTGGAGTAATGGGCTCGAACCAAGTCTTAAAATGCTGCCATTCTACGATATCCTTTATGATAGAGAGACAAGTATCCCAAACTTTATCGCAAGTTTTCGTCATTGTACCTTAAGCAATTTTTTATATAGAGTTAATAATATTTGAACGTCGTGCTTTCCATCGTCCTTTGAGCCTTTGCCTTTCAAATCATCGATAAAGTTTTTTGTGCAGGACAGCGAATATCAAAAGAAATTGTTGAAAAAAAAATTTTTACTGCCTTGTTTTTTTCCCATTGAAGACAGAAAACGGTTTCAGCAATTTTTTTCGTCCCGCGTCAAACCTGATGCGCGTTTCCTGCAACCTTTGATCGCACAAAAGCTACTCCCACCTTACGTTTCAGGTAGTTACGTCCTAACACTGGTGACATTTGCTAAAAGCAAGCAATTCCTGGGAAGACTATGGGAGTACTTAGGCGGTTTCAAGATAAGCGTTCTTGGAAAGTACAAAATTTTGAAGGGACTACAAGTTATATTTTGCTTGCAGCTTTACGTACTTTCGCCATTTAAATGAACGATACATGAGTTTTGAGATTACCGGCAAACTAGTGGCCAAATATGACACCGTTCAAAGAACGGGAACCTTCAAGACACGCGAGTTCGTAGTGGAAAAGAGCGAGGACATTGGGGGAAGGGTCATTACCAACTATATCAAATTCCAATCCGTGCAGGACAGGACTTCACTCATCGATCGGTTCAACATCGGAGACGAGGTCAAGGTTTCCTTCAACATCAAGGGAAGCCGCTGGGAAAAAGACGGTAGGGTCAATTACATCACCAACCTCGATGCCTGGAGACTTGAACAAGTTCAACCAGGTACCGCTCCCAGTGCACGCGTCGATGTCATGCCCGATTACAGCGCTCCAAGTCCCAGCTCAGCACCTCCCGATTTCGTGGATGACCTGCCCTTCTAAGGATGCGCCAGGATATCACGCTCCGGGTTTTGCCTGCGGAGGCCGATGACCCCGAAGTCATCCAACGGTATATTTTCGAAGCCTCAGGGCGGGGCCCGGTCTCGGGATATTATCCCCTGAAACGCTCCATCGATGCGCGCGGGAAACAGCCCCTCATCAACCTTACCGTCAGGGCCTTTATCGACGAGCCTTTCATCGACCGGCCCGCGGTACCCTTCCGTTTTCAGGACGTCGCAGCGGCATCCAGGCAAATCGTGATCGTCGGCGCGGGGCCCGCGGGCCTTTTTGCGGCACTGCGCCTCCTGGAACTGGGCATTCGTCCCGTGCTCCTCGAAAGGGGAAAGGATGTTCGCGCCCGGAGGAGAGACCTGGCCCTCCTGAACCGATCGGGGATCGTCGACCCCGAGAGCAATTATTGTTTCGGGGAAGGTGGCGCGGGTACCTACAGCGACGGAAAACTATATACCCGCAGCCACAAACGGGGAGATGTGGACCGCATTCTGCACTTGCTTGTCCAATTCGGAGCCGAAGAAAAGATCCTTTACGAGGCACACCCGCACATCGGCACCAACAAGCTGCCCGGAATCATCACGACCATCCGGGAGCACATCGAATCGTGCGGAGGGCGGATCCTGTTCGGAGAAAAGGTCACCGGCCTGGAGCGCGTGGGTGAACGCATCGGCGCGGTATTAACGGCTGCCGGGCATCGATTCGAAGGGGACGCCTTCCTGCTGGCCACGGGTCATTCGGCGAGGGATATTTTCGACCTGCTGATGCGCGAACGAATCGACATACACTTCAAACCCTTTGCCCTTGGTGTCAGGATCGAACATCCACAGGACCTGATCGACCGCATCCAATATCACCGTGCCGTCCGGGACCTGCTCCTGCCGCCGGCTTCCTATAGCCTCGTGGATCAAGGCGTCTTTTCCTTTTGCATGTGCCCCGGGGGCATAATCGCTCCTGCGGCCACCGGGCCGGGGGAAGTGGTCGTCAACGGTTGGTCTCCCTCCAAAAGGAACAATGCCTTTGCCTGCAGCGGGATCGTCACCTCCATCGACGAAGCGCAGGTGGCGCGCTTTGCGGCCCACGGTCCCCTCGCAGGCGTGGCGTACCAGCAAGACGTAGAACAAAAGGCATACAAGGCAGGAGGCGGAGCCCTGGTGGCGCCCGCCCAACGAATGGTGGATTTCGTGGCGGGCAAAGTGTCCCAAAGCCTCCCCGATTGCTCCTACCTGCCAGGGATTTCTTCCTGCTCCCTCTTCGATGTGCTGCCCCCCTATGTACACAACGGACTACAAGAAGCCATGGTTCGCTTTGGAAAAAAAATGCCCGGTTATTTTACCAACGAGGCCGTCATCGTCGCGACCGAATCGAGGACTTCCAGCCCCGTGCGCATCCCACGGGATGCGGTAACCCTCTCACATCCCCAGGTTCCCAACCTCTTTCCCTGCGGGGAAGGCGCCGGGTACGCGGGCGGAATCGTCAGCGCCGCCATGGACGGCGAGAAAGTAGCTAATGCCGTGAAAAGTTTATGGTTCGTGTAACATTCCCTAACTTACCGCAGACTAACTCGCTACTATGAGTGCGCTCCTCGACGTCCAACATCTCAAAAAGTATTTCGACAACCAACGCGCGGTCGATGACATCAGCTTTGCCATTCCGAACGGCAGCATTTTCGGCCTGCTGGGTCCGAATGGCGCGGGAAAAACGACATTACTCCGCATGATTACCGGTATCTTCTATCCCGACAGCGGACAGATTTTCTTCGACGGGCGAAAGTTCGGTTCCGACGAGCTGATCAATATCGGGTACATGCCGGAGGAACGGGGTCTGTACAAGAAGATGAAGATCGGTGAACAGGCCCTGTACCTGGCTCGCCTGAAAGGGCTCAGCCATGCCGAAGCGATGGAAAAGATCCACTACTGGTTCCACCGCCTGGATATGGACACATGGTACAACAAAAAAACGCAGGACCTCAGCAAAGGGATGGGCCAAAAGTTGCAGTTCGTCACCACCATCCTGCACAATCCCAGGCTGATCATCCTGGACGAGCCCTTCAGTGGCCTGGACCCCGTCAACGCCAACCTCATCAAGGACGAGATATACGAACTCTCCCGCAAAGGCGCCACCATCATTTTCAGCACGCATCGCATGGAACAGGTGGAAGAGATCTGCGACCATATCATCCTGGTAAACCAGGGAAAGAAGATCCTGGACGGCACGGTTTCACAAGTGAAACAGGATTTCAAGGAGCACCTTTACCGGCTGGAGGTAGCGGGCGAATTACACGAGCTGCGGCACCCCAGCTTTGAGTCGGTTCACGTTCAGGGCGCCAGCCTGATCCTGAGGATCGCGCCCGGCTTTTCTTCCAACGACGTACTGAATGCATTCATCGGGTCGGGGCAGTCGATTGTTTCCTTCCAGGAACTCCTGCCCAGCCTCAACGACATTTTCATCAAGCTGGTGGAGGGGACGCCCCTGGCCCGCCGCTTTCAAACTGCTGTATGAACAAAATAGGAATCGTCTTCGCCCGGGAATATGGGACCAGGGTAAGGAAAAGGTCCTTCCTCATCGTTACCATCCTCCTTCCCCTGATCATCATAGGCTTTTATGTAGCCATCATTGCCGTTTCCATCAGCAAGAACACCACCGAGCAACGGGTCGCCGTCATCGATAAAGCGGGGATATTCGACGGCAAGGACCAGAAAATAAAAGAATTTTCCTTTCACCTCTTCCCTGCCGACTCGGCGGACGAACTGGCTTCCACGTACAACAAGGAAGGCTACGACGGATACCTCCTGATCCCCGATTCCTCCATCGCCTATCCTTCGGGTATCCACTTCCAAAGGACCTCCGAGGCGGGATCGGACGCCGAGAACGACCTGAACGACGACCTGGCAGGTCTGATCGGACATAAACGGATGGAAGCGGCGCACATGGATCCCGAAAAGATCAAGCAACTCACGCCGGAGGTCAGCATCGTCGCCACCATCGGCAACGAATCCCGGCAAAGCGTGTCCACGGTGGCCCGCGCGACGGGCTACATCGCGGGCTTCCTCATCTATTTCATTCTGCTGATCTACGGGACGACGGTAATGCGGGGCGTGACCGAAGAAAAGACGACCCGGATCGCCGAAGTCATCGTCAGTTCGGTCAGGCCCTTTGAACTGATGATGGGCAAGATCCTGGGCATTGGCGCCGTCGGACTCACCCAGTTCGTGATCTGGGGGTTCCTGATCTACCTCCTGCAATTGATCGTTCCCTATGCTTTCCCCCAGATTGGAAGGGATCTGCATGGAAGCGGTTTCGGGGGAATGATGGGCATGCTCCTGCAACAGGCCAAATCGCTGAATTTCCCACTGATCCTGGGGTGCTTCGTCTTTTATTTCCTGGGGGGATATTTTCTGTATGCTTCGCTGTTCGCAGCCGTGGGAAGTGCCGTTAGCGACGACGCGCAGGAAGCCCAGCAAATGGTACTGCCCATCACCCTGATCGTGGTTTTCAGCCTGGTCCTGATGACAAAGGCTACGGCAGCGCCCAACAGCGGACTAGCCGTTTTCGGGAGCATTTTTCCCCTGACCTCACCCATCGTCATGATGGGCCGGATACCCTATGGCATTCCCACGATTCCCCTGTGGCAACTCTTGGCGTCTATGGTGTTGTTGATCGGAACATTTATGTTCACGACGTGGGCCTGCGGGAAAATCTACCGCACGGGCATACTCATGTATGGGAAGAAAATAACCTTTAGGGAAATGCTGAAGTGGGCAGCGAAGAAAGACTAATCCCACATGCGGTTTGCGGGCGGCGGCCCGATTGGCACCGTGGCGGTTCGCCTAATCGTAAATCTGTAGTTGGCTGGAAAAAGTCCCGGACTCGGGCAGCGGGCATTCCGCGGGCTGTAATTGAACCTTCAATTCGGTTTTCTTATCGAGGCTGACAACCACCTTGTCGGTCGTCACTTTCTTGTACCCGTTTCCTTCGAAGGTGATTTTATATACGCAGGGTTCGAGCTGTCCGAAATTGAAGTTGCCGTTCTCGTCGGTTTCAACGGCCTGGGGCTTCAAAAGGCATGGGGAACTTACCACCACCGTGACCTGCTTGAGTGGCTTGGCGCTTCCGGTCACCACAGAGCCGCTGATAGTACTCCCGTTACTCCCGGGAGAAGCTCCTGTAGACGCACTCGCGACGACAGCGGAAAGCAGAAAAGGTGTTAAGAAGAGGTAATGCTTGCCCATGGCATTCATTTCGCTGAACAAGCTACGAAATATTTACTGGATTTCGAAGCTTATCTTGAAAATCCTCCCAAATCCGCCGGACGATCTCCGCAGCGGGCAGGATTTCCCTCAGTTGGGCGCTGACCTGGCCGATTTCCAGCTCTCCCTCGCGCAGGTCTCCCTCGAACATACCCCGTTTGGCCCTGCCCCTGCCCAATATAGCCCTCAGGGTTTCGGGATCGGCCCCTTCCGACTCCGCCTTTCGGATGGTCTCGAAAAAATCATTTTTGAGGAGGCGAACAGGGGTTAATGGTTTCATCATCAGAAAAGTATCTCCTTCACCGGCTTCCAGTACGGCGCGCTTAAAGTTGTCATGAACGGAAGCCTCCATACTGGCGACAAAGCGGCTCCCTACCTGGACGCCTTCGGCCCCAAGGACCATGGCGGCCAACATGCTCCTGCCCGTGGCGATGCCGCCCGCCCCCAGTACGGGGATGGAAACAGCCTCACAGACCTGTGGAATAAGGCAGAAGGTCGTGGTTTCCTCCCGCCCGTTGTGCCCTCCGGCCTCGAAACCTTCCGCGACAACCGCATCGCAACCTGCGGCCTCGGCTTTCCGTGCAAAAGCGGAGCTGCTGACCACATGCACTACCGTGACGCCCTTTTCTTTCAATATTGGCGTCCAGGTTTTGGGATTCCCCGCCGAGGTAAAAACGATGGGGACTTTTTCGGAAAGGACAACTTCGATGTGGCGTTCGATGTCCGGGTACAAGAGCGGAATATTCACCCCGAAGGGCCGATCAGTGGCGGCCCTGCATTTTTGAATGTGTTCGCGCAGCACCTCGGGATACATGCTGCCGCTGCCGATCAACCCCAGGGCGCCCGCCTGGCTGACCGCGGAGGCTAATCTCCAGCCGCTGGTCCAGACCATGCCCGCCTGGACGATGGGGTACCTTATTCCGAATAAGGAAGTGATGCGGTTCATCCCAAGGCTATTTCCGTGTTGTCTCCGATATTAAGGCTGCGGCTTTCCCCCATGATGGACGCATCGCTCCCGATGAGCGATTCGGTCAGCACGATGTCGACCAGGTTGGAATAGCCCCCGATGATGGAATTCTGTACGATGCTGGAACGGATCGTCGTTCCCTCCCCTATGGCCACGTTGGGTCCCACGATGGAATTGCGGATATCGCACCCGTCCGCGATGCTGACGGGAGGGATGATAATGGAGTTTTCGAATTTATGGTTGTTGGAAATATTGCTCCCGAATTTCTTGAGCAGGATGGCGTTGGATTGGAGAAGGGTTTCCTTTCGCCCGCAGTCGTACCAATTCTGGACCTTGAAGGCATGGAACACTGTTCCCTGCTGGATCATACAATCCAGGGCGTCCGTGAGGTTGAAGTCGTAAGGACGGTTGGGCGGGGGCTGGAGGCTCACGGTGTGGAGGCAATCGAAGAGGAACCCCGTCTCCTTGACCTTGTACAATCCCACCAGGGCCATATTCGACTTGGGAATTTGGGGTTTCTCCACTACGTGACTGATGGAACCGTCGTCCTCGACCTCCGCCACCCCGAAATCCCTGGGATCGTCCACGCGTTTTACGCCCAGCAAGGAGTGTGGGTTTTCCAGCACGGCCCGGACGTCGTACTCGCAAATGGTATCCCCAAGGGATATGAACACCTCATCCGAACTGACGATTTCCCGGGTCAGGGAAATGGCGTGACCCGTACCCTGGCGTTCGTTTTGCTCGACAAACCAAACCGTCAGGTGGGGATATTTTTCCTTGACGTAGTCCCGGATCTTGTGCCCGAGGTATCCGATGATGAAAATGAATTCCCGGATACCCGCCTCCTGCAACTGGTCAACGATGATGCTCAGGATTGTCTTTCCGGCCAGGGGGATCAATGCCTTGGGCTGTGTGTAAGTAAGCGGTCGCAAGCGTGTCCCGGCACCCGCAACAGGTATAATTGCCTTCATGCGCCGTGAAAATAGTAATTTTATATTTTTGCGCTCAAACATTTCCCTTCATGCATAGAGATACTTTAGTATTCGACCTGATCCACAAAGAGCTGGAGCGGCAACGCCACGGCCTTGAACTGATTGCATCGGAAAACTTCGCCAGCCTGCAGGTCATACAATCCATGGGGAGCGTGCTCACCAATAAATATGCGGAAGGGTATCCTGGAAGGAGGTATTACGGGGGATGCGAAATCGTCGATCTGGTGGAACAACTGGCCATCGACAGGGCCAAAGAAATCTTCGGGTGCGTCTACGCGAACGTACAGCCCCATTCCGGCGCCCAGGCCAATGCGGCCCTCATGCAGGCCATCCTTCAACCCGGCGATAAGATCCTGGGGTTGGACCTGAGCATGGGCGGCCACCTGACGCATGGGTCCCCCGTCAATTACTCGGGTAAATTATACCACGCCCTGTCTTATACCGTACACCGGGATACCGGGCTGATCGACTACGATCAACTAGAGGAAGTCGCTTTACGCGAGCGCCCCAAATTGATTATCTGCGGTGCATCGGCGTATAGCCGTGATTGGGATTATGCGCGTATCCGACACGCTGCCGACCAGGTAGGCGCCTTCGTCATGGCCGACATCGCGCACCCCGCGGGGCTCATCGCCAAGGGACTCCTGGCTTCCCCCTTCGATGCCTGCCACTTCGTAACCACCACTACCCATAAGACCCTTCGCGGACCCAGGGGCGGCCTCATCCTGATGAAGACCGACTTTGAAAATCCCTTCGGCCTCAAAGACCCGAAGGGTAACATACGCATGATGAGTCACCTACTGGACATGGCCGTATTTCCCGGCACCCAGGGAGGCCCCCTGGAGCACATCATCGCCTCCAAGGCCATTGCCTTCGGGGAAGTGCTCACGGACGAATTCACCACCTATGCGCGCCAGGTCATTTCAAACGCCCAGGCCATGGCTACGGCTTTTGTCACACGCGGCTACCAACTGACTTCGGGAGGGACCGACAATCACCTCATGCTGATCGACCTGCGCAATAAGAACATCAGCGGTAAAAAAGCGGAACAGGTGCTGGGTCGCGCGGAGATCACTGTAAATAAAAATATGGTACCCTACGACGATAAATCAGCCTTCGTCACCTCGGGGATCCGGGTCGGTGTGCCCGCCATTACGTCCAGGGGCTTGATCGAAAAAGACATGGAATTCGTGGTCGGGGCTATCGACAGGGCACTCATGCATGCCGATGATGAAGGCGTGCTGGCGTCTTTGAAAGGGGAGGTCAATGCTTTCATGAAAGCTTTCCCGCTTTATCCGGAATTAAAATGATTGCTATATGATTCAACGCATCCAATCGGTCTGGCTATTGGTGGCCGGGCTCCTGTCCCTGGCAACCTTCCGGCTTCATTTCTATTTCGGCAATTTCAAGGACGGCACCGTCCATAAACTAGGCGCCCAGAATTCCAATCTGCTGATCTATGTGGCCGTCATCCTCCTGGTCGTGGTCGCCCTGGGAGCCATCTTCCTGTTCAAACAAAGGCCCCTTCAAACCAGGCTTTGCTGGCTTGGTATCGTATTGTCCATAGCATTGCTGGTCCTGGAAATCGAGGAGGTCGCGGGGATGAATAGTGATCCGCTGTCTTCGGGTACAGGGACCTGGCGGCCGGGCATCATCCTGCCCATCCTGATCATGGTTGCATTTTTCCTGGCCTGGAGGGGAATCCGCAAGGACCACAAATTGGTCAAGAGCCTGGACCGGCTGCGCTGAACCGGGCGTGGCGCGTCTTACAGAAATTTTCCGGTGACGCTGGCCGCGACTTTTTTCGCACCCGCCGGTGGCCCCGCATACACCAGATTTCCCCCTTCATCTCCCGCTCCCGGCCCCAGGTCGATGAGCCAGTCCGCGCTGCGGATAACGTCCGTATTGTGCTCGATCACCAATATGGTATGCCCTTGTGCGATCAGGGCATTGAAAGAAGCCAACAGTTTTTTGATGTCGTGGAAGTGGAGCCCCGTGGTGGGCTCGTCGAAAATGAAGAGGATATGCCCCTGCGCTTTTCCTTTCCCTAAGAAAGAAGCAAGCTTCACGCGCTGGGCTTCCCCGCCGCTGAGGGTGTCGCTGGACTGACCCAGCTTGACATACCCGAGGCCCACGTCGCTGAGCGGCCTGATCTTCGTGGCTACGTCGCTTTCCTCGGCAAAGAATTCGATGGCCTCATCCACGCTCATCTCCAGTATCTGATAAATGTTCTTCCCCTTATAGGTCACCTCTAAAACCTCCTCCTTGAAACGCCTGCCACCACACACTTCACAGGTCAGGTGCACGTCGGCCAGGAACTGCATTTCCACGATCGTCTCCCCTTCTCCCTTGCAGGTATCGCATCGGCCCCCATCCACGTTAAAGGAAAAGTGCTTGGGCTGGAAGCCGCGAATTTTGCTCAGGGGCTGGCGCGCAAAGAGGTCCCGGATCTCATCGTAGGCCTTGATGTACGTCACGGGGTTGCTCCTGGAGGACTTACCGATGGGATGTTGGTCCACCATTTCAACCTGGGTAATATTGTCCAGGTCCCCTTCCAGGGCCTGGAACAGTCCCGGTTTATCCGCAAATTCCCCCTTTAACTGCTGCAGGGCGGGATACAGGATTTGCCTGACGAGGGTGGTTTTCCCGCTGCCGCTGACCCCGCTGACCACGGTAAAGGCATTCAGAGGAAATTCCACCGTAATGTCCTTGAGGTTATTTTGGCGGGCCCCCTTGACTATAATCGATTGCTTCCACTTTCTTACCGACTTTGGCGGGTCGATGCTCAGCTCGCCTTTCAGGTATTTTCCCGTCAGACTATCCGGATTCCTGATAATGTCGTCGTAGTTCCCCTCCGCGACCACCTCGCCTCCCTGATAGCTGGCCAGGGGGCCCATGTCTATGATGTGGTCCGCTTCGCGCATCATCATCTCGTCGTGCTCCACCACTACCACCGTATTCCCCAGGTCCCTCAGTTCCTTGAGCACCCTGATGAGGCGTTCGGTATCCCTGGAATGCAGACCAATGGAGGGTTCGTCGAGGATATACAGGGAATTCGTGAGGTTGCTCCCCAGGGATCGCGTGAGTTGTATGCGTTGGCTTTCTCCCCCGCTCAGGGAATTGGCCAGGCGACTCAGGGTCAGGTATCCCAGGCCCACATCCATCAACGTTTTGAGGCGCTGCTGGATTTCCAGGAGGATGCGCGTGCCCACCTGGCGTTCGTGGGCCGTCAGGGTCAACCGTTCGAACCAGTCGGTCAGATCTTTGACCGGCATATCCCCCAGCTCTCCGATGTGCTTGCCGTTTATGCGGACATACAGGGCTTCCTTCCTCAGGCGATACCCTTTGCACTCGGGACAAATCGTCCGTCCCCGGTACCGGGACAGCAGTACCCGGTATTGCACCTTATACAGGTTCGATTCCACCTCTTTGAAGAAATCATGGATGCCTTGGAAGTGTTCGGTACCATTCCACAACTGCTCGTATTGGGACTTGGTCAGATCCATGATGGGTTTGTGCACCGGAAAGGCATTTTTCCGCGCCCCCTTGACGAATTGCTCCTTCCACCATCCCAGCTTTTCTCCCTTCCAGGGTGCCACCGCTCCCTCATACACGCTGAGCCTTTTGTCCGGAATGACCAGGTTCTCATCTATGCCCAGGACCTGGCTGAAGCCTTCGCAGGTCGGACAAGCCCCATACGGATTATTGAACGAAAACAGGTTGGGTACGGGTTCTTCAAAGGTGATGCCATCCAATTCGAAACGGTTGGAAAAAGGGAGGGTTTTATCCCCATTGATCTCAAGTATCAACTCCCCTTCACCTTCATAAAAGGCCGTCCCTACCGAATCCGAAATGCGGTGCTCGTCGTCTTCGTCGAAGGCTTTGACCACCAGTCGGTCGATGAGCACGAAAGCCTTATCAGGCGCTTTCTTCGTTTCCAGTAACTCCTCGATACGGTAGGTAGTCCCCTTCGCATACAGGCGGGTAAAGCCCTTTTGCATCAGGATATTCATATCCTCCACCGGGTCGCGCCCCGGATGTTTCCGGAAAGGCACGAGCAGCAGCACTTTGTCGCCTTCCTTTAGCGCCTTTATTGCTTCCACGACGTCATGCACATCATCCTTTTTCACTTCCCCGCCCGAAATGGGGGATGTCGTATGTCCTACCCGCGCGTACAGCAGCCTGAGGTAGTCGTAAATTTCGGTCATGCTGCCGACCGTGGACCGGGGCGTGCGCGTAATCACCTTTTGTTCTATCGCAATAGCCGGACAGAGCCCTTTGATGTAATCCACATCAGGCTTGTTCATGCGCATCAGGAACTGGCGGGCATAGGCGCTCAGGCTTTCCGCATACCGCCTTTGCCCCTCCGCATATAAGGTATCTATCGTAAGGGAAGACTTTCCAGATCCCGAAACCCCCGTAACGACGATGAGCTTATTCCTCGGGATGGTTACCGTAATGTTTTTCAGGTTGTGGACACGTGCGCCCTTGATGAGAATATTATCCGTATTTGTAGCCTTTTTTACAGCTGTGGGAGACTTGATCATCGGATTGCAAAGGTACCACCGTTAACGAATTATTTTTACCAGTATGTGATGCATAAATTTTGTTATATTTTAAAGAAAGGTTACTTTTATTACTCACTTAAATCTTAAAAAGGATCGCTTATCGGCCAATTTCTACACTAGTTCTATCGAGAAACCATTGATTACTAACACAGTAGAAATTTATGCAGTCCATGCAACCGTTATCCGATCAACAACTGATTCGCCTTTTCGCGGAAGGCGATTCGCTTGCCCTTGAAGCCCTGGTGATGAGGTATAAGGATAAGATCTTTACCTCTATTCTTTTGTTAATCAAGGACAAATTCCTGGCCGAGGACATTTTTCAGGATGTATTTATCAGGGTCATCGATACCCTGAGGAGCGGCCGGTATACAGATGAGGGCAAATTCCTACCCTGGGCCATGCGGATTGCGCACAACCTGTGCGTAGACCATTTCCGGAGGGTCCGCCGGACCCCGGTGATCAAGACCAGTGACGACAGGGACATTTTCGAAGTCCTGCACTTCTCCGAGGAGGGTGCGGACCGCAAAATGATGCAGCGCCAGAGTCACGACAGGGTCCGCAAAATGCTCGATAAGCTCCCCGAAGAACAAAGGGAAGTGATTGTCCTGAGGCACTATGGCGAACTGAGTTTCAAAGAAATTGCAGAAGTCACGAACTGCAGCATCAATACCGCACTAGGCCGCATGCGCTATGGGTTGATCAACCTGCGCAAAATGATGGCTGAAAAACAGATTGCGTTGTGAATACTCACGCGCTTGCCTGCAAAAACCCCTGGGTTTCGCCCCGGGGGTTGTGATTTGCAGCTATTCATAGATCCGCGCGCCCTTTAAAATATCAGCAAATAATTGCCAAGTGGGTATATCAGCATTAATATTTTTGCCGTTATAATCATTAACGCTTTGAATATCAGTGCAATAAGCAGCCATTGCTTCTAAAAAAACTTTCAAGGGTAGGATTCTCCCAAGAATCCCCTTTTTCCAAATATTCCTTCAAAAACAACTCGAGAAATTCAATAAAGGATTTTCGATCCTTTACTTCGATATCCCATGCTGAATTGCCCATATAGTATATTTTGGAATGCTTGACTGGCAAAAATAATCCCTTTTATGGAATGGTATATTTATGATGGCGGCAAATCGATTGGCAAAAAGGGTTCGGAAAATGGAATTATAGTCGATGATATCGAAAGCCATTATGGCGCTAGAATAACACTTGAAAAAGATGGCGTAACAGCTCCATTTTCGGTAACATTTGGAATATATGGACTACTGTTTCACACACGCTTTGCCGAAACAGAAAATGAGGCAAGAGATTATATTAATTTAACTAAGGAAAAAATTAAAGGCATTTATACTCATGGAGAAATTCCGGAGAACGAAAGAGATGACGCGTGGATCAATCGTTATAACGAACTATTATCATCCCTAATGGATTGATTTACCTCTGCGCGGTGCGCTGGAAGGCCTCGAGGCCGCAACGCAGCCACGCCGCGTAATCGGAGGAACTGGGCGTATAGCCGATGGGCTTATTCAAAAGCTGCTGATCGGGGCTGATGAGGACGTATAATGGCTGCGAAGCCACTACGAAATTCTCCGATTGCAAGGTTGCAAACTTGTCCCCGATGGTGACAATCGACTTAACCCCGCCTCCCTTGGTTTGATAGGTGAATTGCTGCTCATCGGGGAGGGGCTTGCGGTCGTCCACATACAGGGAGACCAGGATAAAATCCTTTTCGATCAGGGTCTTGACCTCAGGCTGGGGCCAAACATTTTCTTCCGTTTTCCGACAGTTGACGCAGGCCCACCCCGTAAAATCCAACAACACAGGTTTGTGTTGGGCTCGCCCGAGTGCAAGGGCGCGGTCATAGTCGTTGATGACATTGGGTGCGACCCCCTTTCCTTTTTCCGAGCCGGAACCGTAAATGCTATATGACAGCGGGGGCGGAAAGCCGCTGATGAGGGCCCGGTTGGCCATGGGGGTATTGGTCAGGCCCGGAAGCAGGTAGATCACGAATGCGCCGGTAACGATGGCCAGGCCGATCCTGACCCAGCCGACGCGGGGCTTGCCCTCGTGCTTGAAGTGGATGACTCCCAGCAGGTAGAGGGTCAGGGCAATCCCAATGACGATCCAAAGGGCGAAGAAAACCTCCCTTTTCAATATGCCCCAGTGTTCCACCAGGTCGGCATTGGAAAAGAATTTCAGTGCCAAAGCGAGTTCCACGAAGCCCAGCACGATCTTCACGGAAGTCAGCCATCCCCCCGATTTTGGAAGGGCGTTCAGCCAACTTGGGAAGAGGGCGAATATCGCAAAGGGCAGGGCCAGGGCCAGCCCGAAACCACCCATGGCCATGGTCAGTTGCAAGGCACTCCCTTCGGTATTCAGGGCGCCTACGAGCAAGGTGCCCAGGATAGGTCCGGTACAGGAAAAAGAGACCAGGGCCAGTGTCAGGGCCATGAAGAAAATACCCGCCAGGCTGCCCACGCTGGATCGCGCATCGGCTTTATTGGCAATGCTGCTGGGCAGCGTGATTTCAAAGAGTCCGAAGAAGGACAGCGCAAAAAGGACGAAGACCGTGAAGAACACGAGGTTCAGGTAAATATTCGTGGAAATGTTATTCAGGAAGGATTCCTGGCCCGAGGGCAGGAAATAAAAGGGAACGCTCAGCAGGACGTAGATCAGGAAAATGAAAAAGCCGTACGTCACGGCGCTCCCGATCCCCGAGCGCCTGTCCTTAGCCCGCTTGGTAAAAAAGGATACGGTCAGGGGGATCATGGGAAATACGCAGGGGGTCAGCAGGGCTACGAATCCCCCGAGCATGCCGATGAGGAAAATGGTGAACAGACCTTTGTGCTGGCCGCTGTCCAGCCCCGTGCCCCCGCAGGAGTTGACGGGATGGGCAAGGTCTATCGAGGTGATACGGAGGGAACCGCTCTGGGCCGAAACGGCCGTCAGGTGACCTGCGGGATCGATGGAAAACTTAAAGGGAATGCTGTCCGGACCGGCCACCTCGTCGCCTTTGATGGCCATGAAAAGTACCTTCCCCTTCACGATTCCATGGGCTCCCGGGCGGGGTTGGATGGTCAGGTTGAAAACGGCGTTGTCTTCGAAATAGGCCACAGGTGCATTGCCCAGCAACGCATTTTTATTTTTTTGCAAGGCGCCGGACTCCGTAAGGTTCAGCACCGTTGCCAGAGATGAAGAATCCAGGGTCATCCTCGAGTTGGGAAGGCTGTCGGGCATGGTAACGGAGAACAGTTGCCAGCCCTTTGCAATACTGGCCCTGGCGCTGATGACGGGGGTTCCGTCTGTCCCGGAGATGACTGAAATGCTCCAATGAGCCACCTTTGAGGTATCCTGGGCATGCATTACGCCCGGCAACAGCAGCAAACCGATTGAAAGAAGCCTACGGCGCATGCTAGCTCCCCAAAGAAACGGTAAAAGGAACATCGGTAGGCGGCAGACATTCATGGTCGTTGCACACCATGAACTCCACCGTTCCAGCGAAATTGGTTTTCACCGCGGACTTGACTTGCACGGTCTGCACGAAATCCACGGTATTTTCATAATAGTGTACGTTCGATTTGAAGGCTTCTTCGAAGTGCGTGATCATTTTTCCCACCTCTTTCACCTTACCGTTCTGGTTGAGAAGGGGATTAGTAGTGAACTTGAAGGAAGTGGAGACGGGTCCGTCTCCCCCGTTTTGGGAATATAGGTGCCAGCCGCCACCGATATGTGCGGTCATATGCACTTCATAGACCTTATCGCTTATTTTTTTCGCGGAATACGTCCATTGAACCTGGGTCGCACTGCCGGATTGGGCTTGGGAAAAGAGCCCTGTCATTAGCGCCAGGGACAACAAGAGGATTTTTTGCATATGGTTTTGTTGGAAATCAAACGAGAACTCCTTCGCCAAAGATTGTGCGGCCCTCCGGGCCGCCAGCAGCGACCGGCCGCCCCTTCAGGAGGGACTTGAATACTTCAATGCCGTCCGTATTTCCCAGGGCTTCCTGGGTAGCCCTTTCCGGATGGGGCATCATCCCGAAAACGGTACGGTCGGCGTTGCAGATGCCGGCAATATTACGCAGGGAACCGTTGGGGTTGCCTCCCTGGCTGCCGTCGGGGTTGCAATACTTGTAAATGACCTGCCCTGAAGCTTCCAGGCGATCCAGGAGGGCCTCATCGGCATAGTACCGGCCTTCGCCGTGGGCTATGGGTATGGTCAGGATTTGTCCATCCTGGCCTACAATGTTAATATTTTTGCAAACGAATTGCTGGCCTTGGTTTTGGAGGAGGGCGCCCGGCAGCAAACCGGCCTCGCACAGGATTTGAAAGCCGTTGCAAACACCCAGCACGCGGCCCCCGCGCTGGACGAAGGAGGGCAGGTTTTGCATGACCGGACTGAAGCGCGCAATGGCCCCGCAACGCAGATAATCCCCGTAGGAGAAGCCTCCGGGAAGCACAATAAAATCTTCGGGGGTGAAAGCGCTCAGGTCTTTATCCTTGTGCCACAGCATCCGGACCTCGTAGCCCAGGTCATGGCTCAGGGCATCGTACATATCCCGGTCACAATTGGAACCGGGAAAAACAACCACACCAAACTTCATGGGGCAAAGATAAGCCTATTTGCGGCCAAAAACAAAGCAGAGGATGATGAAGAGCACGGTAAGCCAGTGCAGCAGTTGGACCCAATAAATCCTGCGGGCGTAGAGGTAACCCGCGGCGTGATATACCGATAGTGGAATGGCGGCAAGGACCCAGTATTCGAGTCCAGCAAAGCCATTGATGAAGGGGACCAGCAGGGCGAAGACCAGGTAAAATACCAGCAGGGTCACGCTTTTCCGGACCTGAATCAGCATCCGGCCCCTGTTCCGCTGGATGTAATACCACCCGATGAGGAGGGGAAGGGCCAGCAGCACGATCCGCGTAATGAACACGAAATCGAAGCGGAATTTGGGATATTTAATATCCATGGCAGGGAGCAATACCGACAGGGTGAAACGGTCCGTCAGGTACAGATATATACAGAGGAAATAATAAGGCGACAACAACCCGACCAGGGCCACCAACCATTCGGTGATGGAAAAGGGCCGGAACAACAATAGGGCAATACCCAGGAGGAGCAGGAACAAGATGCTGGGCAGGTAAAAGAAACTGCATATGCCCAGGGCGAGGCCGATGTTGAATATGACGGCCTTGGGCCGTGGATGGTTATACAGGGACACCATGCGGGGCCACGCCCAGACCATGACCGTATTGGTGATCAGCACACTGGACAGGTTGTTCCATTCGGGGACCAGGGAAGTGATGAGGATATAGCTCATGGCCACCAGGTAATGTGGCTTGTACATCAGCCTTTGCTCTCCTATCAGTTGGTTGAACGTCAGGGCTTGCGTATAGATCAGGAGGTAGGCGATCACGGGATAGATGACGGGCGCCGAATGCCCCAGGTGGGCCACCTCTTTCAGCAATTTATAATACAGGAATCCATCTGCCGGTGTGGCGTCGGGGATCGAAGGGTGCAGGAAATACGGCAACTTCAGAAGAAAGCCGTACGCGAAAAGAAGGAAAGCATTGAAACCATTGTTTTCCCGGAAAGTATAGACCACCGTTTATGGAATTGAAGCGTCTTGATTGGTAGCGTCGAAATCGATCAGGGCAAAGGCGATGCTGTTTCGGTAGGTACAGGGTACCAGCATCTGCCCGGCGCTGACTTGCTTGGCATAGCGGATCAGGAATTCATACCCCCTGTCCAGGTTATGCAGGGGTTCCTGGCGATTCAGTTGTCCGTCGGGGCTCACCGCGTCGTCGCTGAGGATAGGCGTCCGGTGTGTCCACTCGTTGTAGAGGAAATGCAGGGCTCCCCCCTGAAGCATGATCTGGAAGGACAGACGGCTGTCTTCATCATCGTCGTACTGGCTCTTTGGGATGACGTTGGTCCATTCCAGCTTACCCTGCTTATTGATCGCGAAGAGGGCAATGTTGTCCGAATAATACCGGACGGGCTGGTAATAGCCATATCGGTAAGGGTTCCATCCGTATCCATTATTGGCCCAGGGGGAATAATAATAGTAATCATACCCTGGAGTAAGATATGGGTTGCTTCCATATAGATAGTCGTACCGGTTCCAGGGTCCTCCCCGGCTGGTGGAGTATTCGCTCTCGGCAGTCACCAGGTAACCCTGGTCCTTGGTGACGATGATGTGCTTGATGAAATAATCGTTGAAGGCGCCCTTGGTGTTGTTATCTCCTTTTGCCCTGGCCTTCATTTCGTTGCTGAAGGCAATGGTATCGGTCTTGACCGGGGTCTGACCCGATATGTCTACGATGGCCGTGAAGAGTCCGTCGATATTCCCCCGGTGGTTGGACGTATAAAATGAATTCAGCAGGATGCGCCCGTGGAAGTTATCGACCTTCAATTTCACTTCATCCAAAAAGATGCTCCCGACGTCGATGGGCAGCGCCAGCAAGGAATCTCCGGCTTCGGGCTTCATGGCCACGGTGACGTGGAGGATCGCATCCCTGGCGGTGGACTTTTCGGCCCGTGCAAAAATAAAATCGCCCCCGTTGGTTACGTAGAAATCGGTCAGGGCGTCCTGGTGCTCCTGGACGCGGAAAGTAAATCGGGTCTTTTTGAGCATCTCCAAATCCTGGCTCAGGAGGATGGTGGTAAAGGTCAGGATGTCGCTGTTCTTACCCTTGATCTTGAAGACCATGATCTTGGACTTGTCCTCGCTGGAAATGGTGGAATATATCTTATTATCCCCGAAAAAGCCAATATCGGTCGTGTCCAATTGCCGGGGTTCCCCCTGTACGCTCCCGTCCCGGCCTATCCTTTGCGCCATGCAATACACGACCCCCCTGCGCTGATATTGGTAGATCATGTAGGCGAAATCGCTGTAGGATACGAAATCCACGTTGATCAGGCGGTCGTTGAGCGCATCCAGGTCCGTGTTCTTCACGAGCTTCATCTCCTGGTCGTATACGCTGATAAAGTGCTTGGAGTGCGTGTTCTTATACACCATGTATTGGTTCCCGATCTTGCCCAGCAGATCGAACCGGAGCTGGCGCATATCTTCCCTGTCCGCTTCCGAATAGGTGATCTGTTGCGCTTCCAGGGAAACGGGGATCACCATCAAACAAACCAATCTCAAAATGAAACGTAGGTGACGCATATTCATAAACTTGAAATAAAAGTACTAATTTCTCCCCACGACTAACGATATGGCCACCATACTTATTACGGGGGGGACAGGATTAATTGGAAAGGCCCTGACGGGGATGCTGCTCCACCGGGGTCACCGGATCATCGTGCTCACCCGTGGAGGCGAAAAGACCTCAGGACAAGTCTCTTACCTATCCTGGAATGTCTCCGCCGGAAAATTTCCCGCATCCGCGGTGGCTGAAACGGATTACGTAGTACATCTCGCTGGGGCAAACGTGGGGAGTCGGCGTTGGAGTGCCCGGCGCCGGGAGGAAATCGTCCGCAGCCGGACGGATAGCTCGGCGTTGCTCGTGGAAGCCCTGAGGATCCATCCCAACCGTGTAAAGGCCGTGGTCAGCGCCTCGGCCCTGGGCTATTACGGTCCGGATAAAGACCATCCCTTCCGCGAACCGGATCCGCCCGCGGAAGATTTCCTGGGAGAGACCTGCCGCCTTTGGGAAGCCAGCCTCGCGCCATTACGCCAACTGGGAAAAAGACTGGTCATCTTGCGCACGGGTATCGTGCTGGCCAGGGAGGTTGGGGTATTCCCCGCTTTAAAAGGGCCCCTGAGGGCGGGAATCGGAGCCATTCCGGGGAGCGGGAAACAGGTCATCTCGTGGATTCACCTCATAGACATATGCCGCATGTACATGCAAGCCCTGGAGGATCCTTCCCTGGAAGGAGTCTACAATGCCGCCGCCCCGGAACCCGTTCCTTTTAAAACGCTCGTCTTGTCCCTGGCGCTGCGCCTCAGGGGGAGATTTTTCATTCCCGTTCATGTACCCGCCCTGTTCCTGAAGATCGCCCTGGGGGACATGAGTGTGGAAGTATTGAAGAGTTGTACCGTGGATACCCGGAAAATCAGGGAAGCGGGGTTCCAATGCGTATACCCCCAAGTGGAGGCCGCCCTGGAAGACCTTACTTCAAAAGGGTAGCCAGCTTATCGTCCAGATCTTTGCCCCGGAGACCTTTGGCTACAATTTTCCCATCCCTGTCAATCAGGAAATTCATGGGGATCCCTTGAATGCCATATTGGACGGCAACCGCATTTTTCCATCCCAGGAGATCGGATACGTGCGTCCAATCCAGCGTGTCCTTTTGAATGGCCTGCAGCCAGGGTTCTTTCTTGTCGTCCAGGGAAATGCTCAGGATGTCGAAACCTTTCCCGTGATATGCCTTATAGGCTTTCCGAACGTTGGGATTCTCCGCCCTGCAGGGGCCGCACCAACTGGCCCAGAAGTCGACCAAAACCACCTTGCCTTTTGCGTATTTGGAGAGCGTAACGGGACGTCCGAGGGTGTCGTTTTGCGTGAAATCGGGGATGGGTTGGCCCACGTCGGTGCGCTTGGCGATGGCCAGCATAACCGCTATGCGCTCGCCGATACCGGAAGCCCTCACCTTTGGATCGAGTTCAAAATAGGTACTATCAAAAGTATGTACGTC
>CAZJDB010000175.1:0-47942 GCA_964544695.1 uncultured Chitinophagaceae bacterium | reverse complement strand
CGCTTTCCTCGAAATGGGCCAGGGTGGCGATGAGGGAACCGGGAGGGGCTTTCTCGAATTCGGCCAGCTCGACGATTAATTCCATTAACCTTGGGCAATCCTCGCGGACGGCCCTGCGTATACTCGTACTCATAATTTTAGTCGGGGCGCCGCTAGGCCAGCGCCTGGTCGAGGTCGGCCAGAATATCCCCGGAGTTTTCGATGCCGACGCTCATGCGGATGAGGCCATCCGTGATCCCGTATTGCTCTCTTTGTTCGCGGGGAATGCTGTAGTGCGTCATGGACGCGGGATGGCATAACAGGCTGTCGCAAGTGCCCAGGGACACCGTACGTGTACACATTTTCAGGCGGTCGATAAACCGGACCCCAGCCTCCAATCCCCCCTTGAGTTCAAAGCTGAGCATGCCTCCGTGGCGTTTCATTTGGCGGGAAGCAATGCCATGCTCCTTATGCGAGGGAAGGCCCGTGAAATTGACGAAGGCCACGGCGGGATGGGCGTTCAGGAAGGCCGCTACACGTTCTGCATTGTCGCAATGCCGTTCCATGCGCAGCTCCAGGGTCCTGATGCCGTTGATCAACAGGAATGCATCGAAAGGATTGCTGTTCCCGCCCAGCAACTTGTAGACCTTGCTAACGGGGCCGTTCATGCGCTCCAGGTCCTTGCCCAGTAGGATGCCGCCAATTGCCGTGCCGTGGCCGTTCAGGAACTTGGTGGTGGAATGGACGATGTAATCCACTCCATAGCGGAAGGGTTGCTGAAGATAGGGGGTGGCAAAAGTATTGTCGCAGGCCACCGGGACGCGGTACTTGGCGGCCAGGGTGCAAAGGGAGACCAGGTCAACGCACTGCATGGTGGGATTGGCGGGGGTCTCGAGGTATAGAAGTCCGATGGAAGGGTCGCGTTTCAGGGCTTCTTCGGCTTTTCCCAGGTCGCGCAGGTCCGTGATGACCGCGTCGATGCCCAGACCGGGCAAAGTGCGGTCCATCAATTCCTGGGTACCCGCGTAGAGCGAATAATGCGAAAGGACCTTCCGGCCCTTGCCCAAAACGGAAAGGAGGAGTGTACTGATAGCGGCCATGCCCGATGCGGTGAGCAACCCTTTGGCGGGAAAGCCGAGACCGAAGGTTTCCAGGGCGGCGATCTTTTCCTCCGCTTCGCTGAAAGTGGGATTTCCCCAGCGGGAGTAAATATATCCGGGCTCCTGCCCGCTGAAACGGCGCATGCCTTGTTCGGCTGTGTCGTAAACGTAGGTGCTGGAGGCATAAATGGGAACCAGGTGGGCATAGGCATCGTTTGGATGGTGCCCGCTATGGATGGCCGTGGAGCCAAAGCCCTGGATGGAAAAGGTTTCGTTGTTCATAACAAATTATTTTGGGTCATAGGCCCATTTGACGAGCACGGAACCCCAGGTAAATCCGCCGCCAAAGGCTGCCAGGACCAGGAAGTCCCCTTTCTTCAACTGCTGTTCATAATCCCAAAGGCAAAGGGGTATGGTGGCGGCGGTCGTATTTCCGTAGCGTTGGATGTTCATCATGATTTTTTCCTGGGGCAACTCCATTCGTTGGGCGGCGGCATCGATGATACGCTTGTTGGCCTGGTGGGGGACCAGCCAGGCAATATCCCCTCCCTTGAGGTTGTTGCGTTCCATGATCTGATAGGAAACTTCGGCCATCTCGGTGACCGCGAATTTGTACACCGTCTTTCCTTCCTGGAATGCATAGTGCATGCCCGCCGTCACCGTGGCTACAGAGGCGGGATGAAGGGATCCTCCCGCTTTCATATGGAGGTAGGGCGCCCCGCTGCCGTCGGTACGGAGGATGGTATCCAATATGCCGTATCCGTGGGTATCGGGTTCCAGGAGCACCGCACCGGCTCCGTCTCCGAAAAGGATGCACGTAGCCCGATCCGAATAGTCGACGATAGAGCTCATTTTGTCCGCGCCCACGACGACGACTTTTTTGAAACGCCCGCTTTCCACGTACATGGCGCCCGTGCTGATGGCAAAAACGAAACCTGAGCAGGCAGCGTTCAGGTCATAGCTCCAGGCGTTTTTCGCGCCTATCTTGTCGCAAACCAGGTTCCCGGTAGCGGGAAAAATCATGTCCGGGGTCACGGTAGCTACGATCATGCAATCGATCTCTTCCGGGCTGATGCCCCTTTTCCTGCAGAGTTCCAAAACGGCCGGAGCTGCCATATCCGAAGTCGCCAACCCTTCACCTTTGAGAATCCTCCGTTCCTCGATACCCGTTCGCGTCTTGATCCATTCGTCCGTGGTATCCACCATTTTTTCCAATTCTTTGTTCGTAAGCCTGTATTCTGGTACAAATCCTCCTATAGCGGTGATCGCGGCCGTGATTTTTTGCATAGTTTCTGTTTAATCAATGACCTATGTGTGGAAAACAAGGAGTCAAAAGTAAGGAGAAATGGACAATTGGGGGTATTTTGCCACCCATATGATGGCATACCTGAAGGGGATGTTCACGGTCAAGACCCCAACCATGGTCGTTGTTGAAGTCCAGGGTGTGGGATATGAGGTGAATATCAGTTTGCATACCTACTCCAAAATCCAGGGACTGGACAAAGGCACCCTCCTCACCTGCCTGCTGATCCGGGAGGACGCGCACCTGCTCTATGGCTTTTTCGAACCCGAGGAAAAGGATCTGTTCCTGCACCTGATCAGCGTTTCGGGCGTGGGAGCCGCTACCGCGCGAATGATGCTGTCCAGTCTGCCCCCCGCCGAAATTACACGGGCCATCGTCCAGGGTAACGAGCCTGTCCTGGAAAAGGTGAAGGGTATCGGGAAGAAAACGGCGCAGCGCCTGGTCCTGGAACTGAGGGATAAGCTGGGGCGCGGCCAGACCCTGACCCCCCGGGGTACAGATATTCCCGGGACTACACACAATACCAGCGTTGAAGATGCGTTAAATGCACTGCTGGCGTTGGGGATAGCCAGGTCCGTTGCCGAACAGGCTTTACGTAAGGTGACCCATTCGGATCCAGGGGTTACCGGGGTGGAACAACTGATCAAACGGGCCTTGCAGGTATTATAAAGTGGCTTAGGCCACCTGGCCGAAGATTATTTTATTTGTGAAAAACAGCTTTGAGAATTTGACCCGTACACGACTGCGTCTCGTCGTGTCCTCGCTGCTTATCACCCTCTGGTCCGTCCTGCCCGATGGGAAAGCCTGGGGGGGCGGGATTGGAAATGTACGAGATACACTGCCGGCTTCAAAGGATACCCTCCATTATCCCATTGAAGACAGGAGAGGCGACCCTTTTTCCACGAGCAATTTCAATAATCTCAACTTAAAAGATCCAAAGAACATCCAGGACTCCGTTGCCTACGACCCTGTCAGTAACCGTTACTATATCTATGAAAAGGTGGGGAAATCTTATTACCGGATGCCCACGGCCTATACCTTCGACGAGCTTTTCAAGATCATGAGCGACGAAGCGGAAAGGGAGTATTTCCGCGAAAGGGCTGACGCCCTGAGCGCCCTGAACCGCAACGTGGATAACCCCAACCTGCAGATATACCCCAGCTTCTTCAACCGGATCTTTTCCACCACGGGCATCCCAAAGCTGGACATCAAGCCCCAGGGTCTGATCGACGTGTTTGCGGGGTACCAGGGACAGAAGATCGATAACCCTACCTTACCGGAGAGAGCACGGTCCAACGGCGGATTCGATTTCAACATGAACGCGAATGTCAACGTGAATGCCAACATCGGGGACAAGCTCAAGCTCCCCATCGTTTACAATACCCAATCCAGCTTCGACTTTACCAACCAACTTAAACTGGAATATACAGGGACCCCCGACGACATCATCAAAAAGATAGAGGCGGGGAATATCAATTTTACGACCAAGAGCAGCCTCATCCCCAGCGTCCAGTCCCTATTCGGGATCAAGGCCCAGCTTCAGTTCGGGAAACTTTTCATAACCGCCGCCCTGGCCAACCAAAAGGCAGCCACCCAGTCCATTACCCTTCAGGGTGGCAATGCCACCCAGACTTTCGACCTGAAGTCCTCCCAGTACGATGTCAACCGGAACTTCCTGCTGGCCCAGTACTTCAAGAACAACTTCAACAAGGTGATGTCCACGGCCCCCGTGATGACCTCTCCCATCAACATCGTCCGTTTGGAAGTTTGGGTGACCAACCGCCAGGGCGCCACCCTGAACAACCGCATCGTCGTAGGCCTGGCTGATTTAGGAGAAAGCCAGCCCGCCAATACCGCGCTCGTACATCCTATCGGAAACAACCCCCTTCCCAGCAACGGATCCAATACACTGTACGGGTCCGTTACTTCCAACCCTACCTTCAGGGACGTGACCAGGGTCGGGTCCGCATTGGCAGGCCTGGGTTTGCAACAGGTCACGGATTACGAGCAGGTATATGCACGGAAACTGAATTCGAACGAATATTACTTCAACCCCCAGGTGGGGTTCATTTGCGTCAATACGCAATTACAGGCCAACGACGTCCTGGCCGTGGCCTACCAGTATACCAACAACGGGCAGGTATACCAGGTGGGGGAATTTTCCACGGACATCACGCCCGATACGGCTGCCAATTCCCAGGGGAACCAGCAAACCCTGTTCCTGAAGTTGCTCAAGGCCACGGGCCCCAGGCCTAACCTGCCGATCTGGAACCTGATGATGAAAAACGTGTATTCCATCGGGAGCGGGACCTTGCAACAACAGGGCTTTCTCCTGAACGTCCTGTACGATCAGCCCGGGGGAGGTGACAAGACCTACCTGCCTTTCGGGGGTGGAGCAACGCGGGGTCAACCCATATTGAGCCTGGTGGGCCTGGATCGCCTCAACAGCAACAATGACCCGCAGCCGGACGGAGTCTTTGACTTCATCCCCAATTTTACGGTGCTGCCCCAGTTTTCTAAAATCATTTTCCCCGTTCTGCAACCCTTCGGGCGGGACCTGGCTTCAGTGATTTACAACCCGGTGCCCGCGAAAGCGGGGGATACGTTGTTTTATGTCCTGTACGATTCTTTGCAGTACTATGCGCAGCAGTCTCCCCAGTTGGACCGTTTCGAGTTGAAAGGCTCCTTCAAGGGCACCGTGGCGAACCAGGTCAGCCTGGGCGCTTTCAACATACCACCGGGATCGGTGGTCGTCACCGCCGGTGGAACGACGCTGAAGGAAAACGTCGATTATACCGTGGACTATAACCTTGGTACGGTGAAAATCATCAACCAATCCATCATCCAATCGGGTATCCCCGTCAATGTACAATACGAGAACAATGGTACCTATGGCCTCCAGCAAAGAAACTTCATTGGGTTGAGGGCGGACTACCAGGTCAATAAAAATCTGGGTTTGGGATTCACCTTCGAAAAGCTGGCGGAAAGGCCCTATTACACCAAGGTGCAATATGGAGAAGACCCGATCAACAATGCCATGCTGGGTACGGATTTCAACTATTCCGCGCCCTTCCCCCGGATGACCAAGTGGCTGAACAGTCTGTACAATACCACGACTGCGTCCTCGATTCAAGTCCACGGGGAAGTGGCGAAACTCATTCCCGGTCACCCGCCCCAAATCGGGAAGGGCACCCAGGGCGCGGTGTATATAGACGACTTCGAGGCTTCGTCAAGCGGTGAAGACATGCGCTTTCCCTTTACGGCCTGGGCCGCGGCCAGTACGCCTTACGGGGCCACAGACCCAACTGGGAACCTGATGTTCCCCGAGGCGGCCCTGAACGACAACCTGGCCTATGGTAAGAACCGCGCGCGTCTGGCCTGGTACAATATCGAAACGACATTACAGGATCCCTCCAGTAGTGACAACCCAGTCAGAAATATTCCGGGAGCCATATCCGATCCCCGCGTCGTCGCTATCAACTACCAGGCGCTCTTCCCCGAACAGACCACGGACATCGGACAGAACCAGCTTGTAACTTTCGACCTTGCCTACTATCCTACAACCCGGGGACAATACAATTACGACAACACTAATGTTGACGTCAATCCGAATGGTACCCTGACGAACCCTCAACAGCGCTGGGGCGGGATCATGAGGGCCATGGACCAGACGGACTTTCAGACGGGGAACGTCCAATACATCGAATTCTGGATTCAGGACCCCTATCTGGATTCCAACGTTAACCTGCCCACGATACCACGCCTTTATTTCAACCTGGGAAATGTGTCCGAGGACATCCTCAAGGATGGGAAACACTTTTTCGAAAACGGCCTGAACACTCCGGTTAACCCGGCGCCGGAAGATACTTCTGTCTGGGGTTATGTTCCCAGGAACCCGATCCAGATCACGAATGCCTTCAGCAATGATCCTACGGAGCGACCTTACCAGGATATCGGCCTCGATGGGATGAGCGATACTGCCGAACAGCGCGTGCGGGGCCCCTACCTCCAACAGCTCTCATCAATCATAAGCCCGGCGGCCTATCAAGTCGCCCAGTCGGATCCCTCCTCGGATGACTATGTCCATTACAGGGATCCCCGATATGATGCCGAAGGGGCTGGTATCCTGCAACGCTATCAATTCTACAACAATACCGAAGGCAATTCCCCGGTGGTGAGTGCCAACGCAACCTATTCTTCAGCGGCCACGCTTTACCCCGATAACGAGGACCTGAACGGGGACAATACCATGAACGAGGACGAAGAATATTTCCAATACCACGTGGACCTTTTGCCCTCTAACAACCCGGAAATGCAGATCGGGCAAAACTTCATTACAGACAAGAGGCTGGTTACCCAGACCAATGCTGATAACACTCAGTACAAGATGTACTGGTATCAGTTCCGGATCCCCGTCAACTCCTACGAGGCCAAGGTGGGGAACTTACCTGATTTCAGTTCCATCCAGTTCATGCGCATGTACATGACGAACTTCACGGACTCCGTGAGGGTACTGCGTTTCGGGGAGCTGGAGCTAGTTCGCAATCAATGGCGCACCTTCAATTACCGGGTCGATTCCAGCGGACAATACGATACGATCCCGGCAATCAACAACACGACATTCAATGTCACGGCGGTGAACATCGAGCAGGACGACCAACGCCAGCCCATCCCCTACGTCATTCCTCCGGGGGTCCAGCGCCAGCAGGTCCTGAGTACGAACAACGTGACGCTGCTGCAGAACGAACAATCCATGAGCCTGCAGGTCTATAACCTCGCCGCTGGAGACAGCCGCGCCGTGTACAAGACCACCAACCTGGACCTGCGGCAATACAAGAACATGCAAATGTTCCTCCACTGCGAAGCGGCCCAGAATGTGGCTTTGTCCAGTGGACAAATTTCGGCGGTGATCCGCATAGGTCAGGATTTCGTGAACAACTATTACCAGATCACGATTCCCCTGCAGGTCACGCCTGCCGGGTCCACCATAGATACGGCCATCTGGCCCACGGCCAACAACCTGAACCTCGTCCTGCAGGACCTGGTCCAATTGAAGTTGCATAGAGTAGGGCCCATCACCACCCTGTATTCGGAAGACCAACCCGGGGGCGTAAGATATTCGGTGATGGGGGTGCCCAATCTTGGCCAGGTGAGCGGGGTCATGATCGGAATTCAAAACCCCGCCAACGGAGCGACCGTCAGCACCGAAGTATGGGTCGACGAACTCAGGCTGAGCGGCCTGAATGAGAAAGGAGGATACGCGGCGACGGGACGTGTCGACCTGCAACTCGCCGACCTGGGAACCCTTTCGGCTTCGGGAAGCATCAAGACCGTGGGCTGGGGCAGCATCGATCAGAATGTGGCGTCCAGGGCCCTGAGCACCACCACGCAAACGGATGTGTCCACTACCCTGGAATTGTCCAAGCTCCTGCCCAAGAAAGCGCATTTGGCCATCCCCTTCTTCGGAGATTATTCCACGACCTCGATAACGCCAGAGTACGACCCCTTCAACCAGGACGTCCAGTTGAAGCAGGAGTTCGCTTTACTGAAAACCAAGGCAGCGAAGGATTCCATCAAGAGCTATGCCGTTGAGAAGATGAACATCACGACGCTCAACCTGACCAACATACGCAAGCTGAAGGCCACGGGAGGGGGCTCGAAAATCCTGGACATCTCCAATTTCGATCTGAGCTTTTCCTTTACGGAAATGAACCACCATAGCCCAACCCTCGTGGAGGACTTCATGAAGAAATACTACGGGGGATTGGGATACACCTACAACGGGGCCAATAAATTCTGGCAGCCCCTTAAAAAGTCGAAACCAAAGAACAAGAGTAAGTGGTTGGACATGGTCCGGGACCTGAACCTCAATTACAAACCCAACCAGATCTTGTTCCGGGAGGACGTGAACCGGCAGTTCGGGGCCCAGCAATCGCGTGACATCCTGGTGCCCGGGGTAACCACCGATACCTCTGCCTACACCATACCAGAGACGTACAACAAATATTTTACCATTGCAAAGACCTATGGATTGGGATGGAACATTACCCGGTCCCTGAACGTCAACATTCAGGCCCTGGATAGCGCGCGGGTGGATGAGCCCGACGGGCGGATCGATACCAAGTCGAAAAGAGATAGTGTGTGGCACAATTTCTTCAAGGGCGGTCGCAATACGATGTGGAAGCAGACCGCTACGGCAACCTACCAGTTGCCCACGCAAAAACTCCCCGCGGTGGAATGGATCAACCTGACGGTGGGGTATAACTCGACTTATCAATGGAACGCGGCTTCCCTGCTCCAGCAGGAGCTGGGATTGGACCTGGGTAATATCATTCAAAATACCTCCATGCGAACGGGGAAACTCACGTTCGATATGAAGAAGCTGTACAACAAGTTGAGGTTCTTCAGGCAACTCGATACACTGTCCAACGCACCCCCGCCCCTGAATAAAAAGGATACCTCGGCGGCTGCCAGGCTGAAGAAGCCCCCGTCCCAGCCTCCTCCGCCTAAAGTATCGGGGCTGGCCAGTTATGAAACGGCGCGGGTATTCGGACGCCTCTTTACGGCGGTCAAAACGGTGGGGATCAATTACTCGGAGGGGTATTCCACCGTCCTGCCCGGATTCACGGACAGCGCCGTGGCCTTTGGACGGGACTGGAGATCCAATGCCCCGGGCGTGGGCTTCATGTTCGGCGCCCAACCAAACCAGGCGTGGCTGAATAATGCGGCAGCCAAGGGCTTGCTGACCAGCGATACGGCCTTTAACCAGCCCCTGAACCAAACCTATGACCAGGAGCTGACCGGGAATGCCTCTCTCATTCCCATCAAGGGGATGACCATCGACCTGACCATAACTAAATCCTTCCAGAAGAACTTTTCCGAGCTTTTCAAGGACACCCTCGGGAATGGCGAATTCGAGGCACTGAGCCCTTATGCCGCGGGTGGATTCAATGTGTCATATATCGCCCTAAAGGCCCTTTTCCGACCCTTCAATCCAAACGTGACTTCGGGAACTTTCATCCAGTTCCAGAATTACCGGAAGATCCTTTCCGAGCGCCTGGGAGATATGAACCCCTATAGTCAGGGCTTCTTCCCGACGGGAGGATATAGTAAGGGATACGGACAATATTCCCAGGACGTACTGGTCCCGGCCTTCATTGCCGCCTACTCCGGGCAGAACCCTTACAAGATTGCGGTTATGGGGCAGCAAAATTCATCGCTCAGAACGGATCCATTCTCGGGATACAAGCCTATGCCCAATTGGAATATCACGTATACCGGGCTGACCAATATCCCGGGTATCGCGGATGTCTTCAGGAGCCTGACCTTGAAGAACACTTACGTGGGCAGCCTTGCCATGGCAGGATATGGTACTAACCTGACCTATTCCGACCCTCAGGGATTCGGTTGGCCCGGTTTCATCGACACCATCTCGCGTAGCTTCGTACCTTATTTCTATGTGCCCAATACCACCATTACAGAACAATTCTCTCCCCTCCTTTCGATAGAGGCAACGACGGTGAACAACCTCAGCCTCAAGATCGCTTATAACAAGGGTCGTTCGGTCAGCCTCAGCCTGATCGATTACCAGGTGAGCGAAGTGCATAATTCGGGATTCAATTTCTCAGGCGCATTCAGGAAAAAGGGCATCGTTCTGCCTTTCAAGGTCCCGTTCACCTCCAAGGATACGCATCGCCTGGATAACGACATGATTTTCCGGTTGGATTTCAGCATAACGAACAATTCCACCTCGAACAGCATTCTGGACCAGAACCTGACGACCCCGGTGGCGGGTAACAAGACCATCAAGACCCAGCCCAGCGTGGAGTATACCGTCAACAAGAAAATCAATGTGAAGCTGTATTATGACCGAACGCGGACCATCCCCTACATATCGTCATCACCACCGACGACGCTCACGCGTATGGGCGTGGAGTTCAAGGTCAGCCTGGCGCCTTAGCGTTTATAGAAGTACATGGAATTTGCCTGTTGGGTGCACGTGAGCACCAAATCATTGATGCACACGTGGGCAGGGAGAGTAGTGGTATAATAAATGACATCGGCCACGTCTCCCGCGCTGAGAGGTGTTATGCCCGAATATACCTGGGCGGCCGTAGACGCATCCCCTTTGAAGCGGACCAGGGAAAACTCGGTTTCGGCGGCTCCGGGATTGATACAGGTGACCTTGATGTTGTGCCTCAACAGATCGATGCGCATGGCCTGACTCAGGGCCACGACGGAAAATTTCGAGGCGCAGTATACGTTGCCCTTTTCATAGACTTCTTTACCCGCAGTGGAGCCCAGGTTGATGATGAGTCCCTTTCCCCGGGAGGTCATATAGGGCAGAACGGCCCTGGACACGTATAACAGACCCTTGACGTTCGTATCGATCATCGTTTCCCAATCGTCCATGGAGGCTTCCTCGAAGTAGTCCCGGCCCAGGGCCAGGCCTGCGTTGTTGATCAGGACGTCGATACCTTGCCAGTCCTGCGTCAAAGCTGAGATCGATTTGAAAACGGCCGTTTTATTGCGGACGTCAAAGGTCAGGGGAAGGACGCGAATGCCGTATTTCTTTTCGAGCATTGCTTTTGTTTCGTCCAGCCTTTCGCCCCGGCGGCCGGTGGCGATGACGTCATATCCTGCGGCTGCGAACTTGTCGGCACAAGCGGCCCCGAAGCCGGAAGTGGCACCTGTGATGAGAACGATCTTATTCATGTCGAAATATATTGATAAGGTATTGATACAGGGCCTTCCCCGCAAGTTCCTTCGCCTCCCACATGCCCATGTGCGCAGCGTCTTCCAGGATATGAAAGTAGGTAGTGTCTGCCATTGCAGCCTGGGATAAGCTTTCTGGCAGGGGTATGGCGGTGTCGAGGGCTCCTGCAATGAGCAGCACAGGCACGCGCATGCTCTCCAGCACCTTTGTACGGTCGGGGCGCCTGAGCATGGCCTCGTAGTAGGCGATCAGGGATTCGGGGTTGAAGGTTGCTCCCCTTTGGATAAGGGCGCTTACTTCCCCGGGGTTTTCAAGCTTGTACTTTTCGGCAAACAAGTTAGGCGTGGACTGCTTCAGGAAGGGTGCCGACCCGTTTTCCCTGATGAATGTAATACCTTTTTTGCGCGCTTGCTGTTTTTCGGGGCTGTCGGCTTTCGCGGTGGAATGGAAGAGGCCGAGTCCTTTCAGCATCTCCGGGTAGGCATCTGCAAAGGCCAGTGCAACATATCCACCCATGGAATGACCGATGAGACAGGCATGGCGGATCTTTTCATGGTCGAGGAGGGATTTTATGTGGGCCGCCAATGTTTCCATGGTGGTGATGCTTAGTGGCGAAAGCCCGCTGCCGGGCAGGTCAGGGACGATGAGGCGGTATCTCTCCTGAAATTCGAGCACCTGGTGCTTCCACACCGTTCCGTCTTCGCCGAAACCGTGGAGGAGCACGAGTACATCGCCATGCCCGGTATCTTCGTAAGATATGTTTTGGTGCGTTTTGACCATGACCCTAGTTTGGCAACTTGCGCTTTAGGAAACGGATAATGGAAGTGACTATGGAGAGCAGCGTCCATATGACTGCCAATATGGATATCCAATCTCCCATAAGGACGAAAAATGTCTTTCCCTCAAGAGGTGGGATGTGCATTTTGATTACGGCTTGCGTATCATAGGGCTGTGATTCATAGACGCGCCCCACGGGAGAAATGAAACACGAAATGCCTGTATTGGCGCTCCTGGCGATCCAGCGCCGCGTTTCTATGGCCCTGAGGCGCGCGTACTGTGCGTGCTGCCGGTACCCTTGCGTGTTTCCCCACCAGCCGTCATTGGTAATGACGGTTAGTACATTTGCCCCGTTGCGGATATACCCCGTGGTGTAAGCCCCGTATATGCTTTCATAACAAATGATTGGGCCCGCGCGGTATCCCCCGGGCGTTTTCCGGAATACGGTGCGGTCCAGACCCCTGCCCAGGGTCCCACTTGTCCCTCCCATATCCAGGGAATATTTCTCCAGGAACCCGAATATCCAGGTATAGGGCATGATCTCCGCGCCCGGGACAAGTTTGCCCTTGTGATAAAATTCTATGCCTCCTTTTGCGTCGAGCTGCAAGGCCGTATTGTATTCTTCCCAGTATTTTCCTGTCGCTTTATCATAGCGCATAGCCGGCGTAATCGTATCGGGGGGCAGTTCCCGGTATCCCGACAACCCCGTCAAAAGGCGGATGTCCGGATGCCTTTGGAGGAAGTTCCGTAAAGGCTGCAGGGCGGGCGTTTGCCAGAAATACGCTTCGTTTACGTCGAAGGGAATGGCGGTTTCCGGCCAGACGACCAGTGAGGTTGAGGTGTCTATCGCCGATTCGCTCAGTTGGATCAGTTTGGATAATTGTAAGGCTTCCGTACCTTCAGCGAACTTTTCATTGTAAGGATCGATGTTCGGTTGGACGATCACGATGTCCGGGCCGCTTTCGGGTATGGTTGTCAGGGATGACCGGTACCAGCGGATCCCGATGGATATGACCAGGGGGATGAAAAGGGCCAGGGCGACCATGCGCCATCCGCGGGCCAGGGACCCCAGCGCGCCCCTCGAGGCCTGGAAGACCAGGATATTGACCGCCCAAACCCAAAGCGTGCCTCCGCTGGCGCCCGTCCATTCGTACCATTGCACCCAACCCGGGTGACCGGCGAAAACATTACCAATGTCCAGCCAGGGCCAGCTCAACTCCCAATTCAGGTGTATGTATTCGAATGTCAGTTGATAGGCAACGAGGGAAAGGTACCCCGCTACATTCCCGAAGCGCCTCCGCGTTTTCCAGAAGCCAATCCAGGGAATGGTCATGATCAATGCATTCAGGACATTGGCCGCTACCCCGCTGGCAGGAGCCGTCGTATTCCCCACCCACCATGTGGTTCCCACATTCCAAATGAGGAGGGTCAGGTAGGTCAGGCCCCAGAAACGCAACAGGCGGGTGCTCCGGGATTCCAGCCACAGCAACGGCACCCAGGCAATGAACACCAGAAAGGTCAAGGGAGATGTAGGCCAGCAGGCCCACAACAATACACCCGATATAAGGGAAGGGAATAAAGGGCGCTTCATTACCGGTGGTAGTTGGGGGCCTCTTTGGTGATCTCTATATCGTGTGCGTGGCTTTCCTTCATACCGGCATTGGTGATCTTCACGAAGGTGGCCTGTTGCAGGGCTGACAGGTTCGCCGCGCCACAATAACCCATCCCCGCCCGGAGACCGCCGGTGAATTGTTGAATCACTTCACTCAGCGAGCCCTTATAGGGAACGCGTCCCTCGATACCTTCGGGCACCAGCTTCCTGATCCCGTCTTCCACGTCCTGGAAATAACGGTCCCCGCTGCCCTGCTGCATAGCAGTGATGGAGCCCATGCCCCGGTATTGCTTGAATTTCCTGCCTTCGTACAGGATGGTTTCCCCGGGACTCTCCTCGGTGCCGGCAAAGGCATTCCCGATCATGACGACATTTGCACCCGCGGCCAGTGCCTTGACCATGTCTCCCGTATAGCGAATACCTCCGTCGGCAATCACCGGAACGCCCAGGGGTTTTAATGCGGTTGCGGCCTCGATGATGGCCGTCAGTTGAGGTACACCTGTCCCGGCGACGATCCGCGTTGTGCAGATCGATCCGGGGCCGATACCCACCTTTACCGAATCCGCACCCGCTTCAGCCAGGGCCCTGGCACCTTCTCCGGTACCCACATTCCCCGCAATGACCTGAAGGTTGGGAAAGGTGCGCTTCAAATCGCGAAGGGCCTGGATCACCCCTTTGGAATGACCGTGAGCACTGTCCAGGCAAACGACGTCCACGCCCACGTGCTGTAGGGCGCTGGCCCGGTCGAGCATGTCTTCGGTGATTCCCAGGGCCGCTCCTGCCAGGAGGCGCCCATACATATCTTTGACGGAATTCGGATGGCTTTGGACCTGGAGTATGTCGCGATAGGTGATCAGACCCACGAGGGTATTGTCCTTCCGGATGACGGGAAGCTTTTCGATCTTATGCTGGCGGAGGATGATGGTGGCTTTTTTCAAGTCCGTTCCCTCGGGAGCAGTAATGAGGTTTTCCGAAGTCATCACCTCGCTGACATTTCGGCGCATATCTTCCTCGAACCTTAGGTCCCTGTTGGTAAGGATGCCTACCAATTTTCCATTTACGTCTACAATGGGGATCCCGCCGATCTTATTCTCCTTCATGAGATTCAGGGCGTCTCCGATCGTGGCGCCATCCTGGAGCGTGATGGGATCTATGATCATCCCGCTTTCACTGCGCTTGACTTTGCGGACCTGTTCGGCTTGTTTATCGATGGGCATGTTCTTGTGGAGGATGCCCACACCCCCTTCCCTGGCCAGGGCGATGGCCATATTGGCCTCGGTCACGGTATCCATGGCCGCGGACAACATGGGCACATTGAGGCTGATGTCTTTTGTAAGTTGGGACTGAATGTTAACTTCCCTGGGTAATACTTGGGAATAACTTGGCATCAGGAGCACGTCATCGAAGGTCAGACCTTCACCAAAAAAACGAGAGGGGAAATCGGTGGGATTATTTCTTGTCGCCATGGGCAAAGGTACGGTAAAAAAGATATTCGTTCCAAATACCCCTCAACATCCCCGTAAAATAAGCCGTTCCGCGGGCATTCAAGTGAAGTCCGTCGCCGAAGTATCGATTGTCCAGGTGAGAAGGCGCCGCAGGAATTTTCATGTAAGGATAGATGGCGGAAATGCTATCCATGAAATGGTCGAAGGATTTTGCATATGGCGAGTTCTCATACAGCTCATAGGACCTCCGGTTGAGCGGCGCCATTACGAAAAATACGGTCGTTTTATTTTTGGCCGCCAGGTCGATAATGGAATCCAGGTAGCAGAGATTTATTTTGTTCGGGTTGAAGGCGTTATTCAGCATTGTTTGGGTGAACCTTGTCTCATCCGAGGAATCTTTGTTCCCGAAGTTCAATTGTCCGCGATGGTCATTGAAGTGCGTAAATTGGCTTGACTCGTCCGTTGGGCGTATATAACGGTTTAGGGCATCCAAAAATGTCTGTTGGTAGACGAGCGGAGAGTGCTGATACCTCAACCGCCTTTCCAATTGAATCAAGGTAAGCCCGTGGACATCGTAGGGATACCCCCCCAGGTAGGGGACATGGAATCGCCTTTCCAGGGCTTGCAGGGATTCCACTTCGGTGTAGGTTGGGAATTGGAAGGGTACCGTCCGTACGTTGAACCATATCGAAGGAGCTTCGATCAGGTCTATCCCATACACCATGACCAGGGTGTCTGCGGCATTCATTGACAGGAAACGCTTTAAAGTGAGGTACCCTTCGAAGAAGGTCCCACCGGGAAGGGAGAGATTTATCCAATCTTTACCCAGCAAAGTAGGGTCGATGGCTGCATTCCCCCTGGAATCGCCGATGATTATGTTGCGATAGGGGCTTTTGGAGGCCATTTGGCGGTATTGATAATTGCAGAGATCATAATCGAATTTTACCCCCAGGAAATAATCCGGTTTGCATCGCAGGCATACATGGATTACTACCGCCGTCAGGCAAAGTACCAGTAAAACGTACAAGATCGATTTGTACAGGAAGGTTCTCATCTTAAAATTGGAAATAAATGAAATTCGTCTTTTTATTGAAGGCCAATACGATCAAAATTCCCAGGATGATGTAATAAAAATACCTCGCTTTCAATGGCTTCAGGGGACTTCGTTCATCCCTGCGAAAATTCCAGTCCAAAAGGAACAGGGGAACCGCCCAAAATACCGCCGTGTTCGTCAGATGTTGACCCGGTTGCAGGTATTGACCTGGATGTCGTACACTGTCCACCAATATCCGTTTCAGGATACCGGCGGCGTCACCAATATTGCTGACCCTGAAAAAAACCCAGGCGGCCGTAACGAAAATGAAAGTTGACAGCATCTGCACAAACTCCTTAATCGTGGGGAGCTTCCGGCCATGAGCCACGACTTCCCCACTATGCCGCCTGTTGTTGCCCAACAGCAACAGGGGAAGAAAGGCGCAGGCGTGGATGCCCCCCATGCGATGAAATTCCAACTTGCCCCGTGCCATAAGCCGCTTACCAGGAATACGATGAAGATATTTCTAACGGCGATGATTTTGCCTTCCTTTGAACCCCCAAGGGGTATGTACAGGTAATCCCTGAACCAGGTGGTCAGGGATATATGCCACCTTCTCCAGAATTCGGCAATATCTCTGGAGAAATAGGGGAACCTGAAGTTGCTGAGTATTTCGAAGCCGAACAGCTTTGCGGTTCCAATGGCAATATCCGAATAGCCACTGAAGTCCCCGTAAATCTGGATACTGAACGAAAACGCGCCGATGAGCAGGGTAAAAGCGTCGTTGTGGGAATAGTCGCGAAAGCTCTTTTCCACTATGGCTGCAAGGGAATCGGCAATCACCACCTTTTTGAACATCCCCCAAAGAATCAACCGGCAGCCCTCCACTGCCTGTAGGTACCGGAATGATCGCTTCACCTGAATCTGGGGCAGGAGGTGGTTTGCCCTTTCTATAGGACCCGCCACCAGCAAGGGAAAGAAGCATACGAAGAGTGCATAGTCGATGAAGTTGCGGACTGGTTTCCTCAGTCCCCTGTATATGTCGAATACGTAAGACATACCGTGGAAGGTATAGAATGAAATTCCCACGGGCAGGGCAACCTGCAGAAGATAGGGGTGGAAATGGAGCCCTATCGAATCGAAACCTTTTTGGAATTGGGTTACGAAAAAATCATAATATTTGAAAAAACCCAGGATACCCAGGTTGTTGAGGATGCTCAGCCAAAGGAATATTTTAGACTTCTTTTTATCCGCGGAAGCGACACCAAAACCGTAAAGGAAATCCAGCATCGTCGATCCCATCAGAAGTATCATGAATTTCCAACTCCACCATCCGTAGAAGACGTAGCTTGCCACGAGCAGTATTCCATTTTGTCTGGCGACATTTTTTTCGAATACGAACCAATAGAGAAAGAAGACGATGGTAAGGAAAAGGAGGAATTCAACGGAGTTGAAAAACATTCTCCAATATAGAATAAAATTTTTATCAGGAGCTAAGTCTATAGCGATTCCCAGGCATATGGACGACGTTGCCCGCCAGCTCCAACTCCAAAAGTTTGGTCGCCAGGTCACCCGGTGACAGACCGCTCCTTGCGCGGAGCTCGTCTATGTGGACCCAGTCACGGTCGCTGAGGAGGTCGAGGAGGGGGCTCGCGAGGCGCGCGCATGCGGTTGCCTTTTGGCGCGGTTCCCAGTTCAGTTCTATCATAATATCCACTGCACTGGTCGCAATGGCGGCGATATTGTCCCGGATGAGCACATTGCAGCCGCCACTTTTATTATCGGTGGTCCGACCGGGTATCGCAAAAACTTCCCGGTCATAGACACGGGCGAGCTTTGCTGTAATCATACTACCTCCTTCTAATGCGGATTCAATGACAATGGTAGCCGTGGCCAGGCCTGCTATGATGCGATTGCGCAATGGAAAGCGGAAGGCTTCGGGGCGGGTTCCCTGGATGTATTCGGTCAGCAGACCTCCATTCGTCAGTAGGTCCTTGGCCAGTTTGCGGTTACCTGTCGGATATATGGTATCGAGTCCGTGTGCCAGAACCCCGATGGTAGGGATGCCGTTCGTCAGGGCGGCTTGATGTGCGAGGGCGTCGATGCCGTCTGCGAGGCCACTCACTACAAGGATATCATAGGTGGCCAGGTGACGGACGATATCACTAACGATTTGTTTGCCGTATTGGCTGGGAAGGCGGGTGCCGACGATGGAGAGGATTCTCGGATGATTAAGATCGACGGAGCCTTTGAAGTATAACACGGTGGGCCGATCGGTGATTTGGGTGAGGTTGAAGGGATATTCTGGATCGGTGTGACACCATATGTGGACGCCGTGTTTGCGGCAGAAGGTGATGGTAGCATCGACAGAAGGGAAATCCCAGGGCAGGTCAGGATGCGCGTGGAAAATGGCGGTGGCGCTGCCATAAAAAGCGAGGAGCTTATGGATGCCGATGGTGCCGATGCCGGGAATCAACGTCAGCGCAATAAGATAATATCGTTCGTCGGAGTAGGCCACGCGGCGGCGGATCCCCGGGATTGCCGGGCGAAAAGCGAAGGACGAAACTTAGTTGGAAATAATCGTCAACTCGGTGCGCCGGTTCTTGGCGCGACCCGCCTCGGTGGCGTTGTCGGCTATGGGCTTGGTCGCTCCGTATCCTTTGGCGACGAGCCTTGCAGGGGAAATGCCCCGGCTAATGAGGTAGTTGATGACCGAAATGGCACGGGCATTCGACAGTACCAGGTTGTCCTTATCCTGTCCCACGTTATCCGTATGTCCCGAAATTTGAATCTTCAGGGTTGGGTTTTCCTTGAGCAGGGAGACGACTTCACCCAATTCGAACTCGGATTCGGGTTTCAGGTCGTATCGCTTCGTTTCAAAGAAAATATTTTGCAGAACGATGCCGGCTCCCGCTTCCAGGGGTTGTAGGGGTATGTTCACTTCGTAGGTGGAGTCGGGCACCTTGTGGGTAAAGTCGAAGTGGTCGGAATAAAACAGGTAGCCCTTTCGCTGAACCGAGAAGGCATATTCCTTACCCACGGGCAGCGTGATGAGGTAGTACCCGCCCTCGTCGGTTTGGGCCCGGGCGATGGCCTGACCTCCGTGCACGTCGGTAAGGCCTACGTCACTGGGCAGGCCTTCGCCCGTTTTCTTGTCATAGACCCGCCCTTTCACCCAAAGCGTACGGAATGGACGAATGCCTTCCCTCAGTTCAAAGGTGTAGATATCCAACCCTCCGCGACTGTCGCTGCGGTCGCTGGCATAGTATGCGGTCTTTCCGTCGGCGGCGATGACCAGGGCACCCTCGTCGTCGATGGTGTTGATGGGATAACCCAGGTTAACGGGCTTCCCCCACCTGCCCGTGCTGTCCTTCCGCACTACGAACAGGTCAGTTCCACCATACCCGGGTAGTCCGTTGGAGGTAAAATAGAGGGTCTGGTTATCGGCATGGATGAAGGGGCAGCTTTCATCCCCACGGGTATTGATATTGGTCCCCAGGTTTTGGGGATTCCCCCAGTTTCCGTTGGGCTGGCGGTGACTGACCCAAATATCGGAGCCTCCGTATCCGCTAGGATCGCGGGCGGCAAAATATAAATCCTTCTTATCCGGTGACAGGCAGGGCTGGGATTCCCAAAATTCAGAGTTGATGGGTTCCCCGATATTCTGGGGAGTGGACCATCCGTGCCGGGTCCTCAACGCATAATAAATATCGCAGCTTCCCAATCCATCGGGGCGGTTGCATCCTGTGAAGACCAGCATTTGGCCGTCCTGGGAAATATTCTGGGCGCCTTCGTTGTCGGGGGTGTTGATATTCCCTTCCAGGGGTTTGGCCAGGCTCCATTTACCATCAGGGCCCATATGGCTTTCGTAAAAGTCCTCATTGTTGCCATTGACGTTCCGGGTAAATACCAAGGTTTTGCCGTCCAGCGTAACGCTGGGCAAATATTCCGAAGCACGGGTATTGATGCTGTCCCCGAGGTTCACGGGGGCAAAGACATAGTTTGACAGGGATTGTTCCCTGGCCAGGTCCAGGGCAAACTGGTAGGTCCGCTGGCGATACAGGCCCGCTCCCCGCTCCCGGTCATTTAGGTTCGGGATGGCCAGGTAGCGGTTCACGGCTTCCAGGGCCTTGTCGAAAGCGCCTATGCCCGCCAGGGAAATGGAATACGCCAGGTTCATATCGAAGAAATAGGCAGTATCCATAGCCCGGGCATGATCATATTCCGCCACGGAGGCCGTGTAGTCCTTCATGTCTGCATAGATGCCCGCCCTGGACAGCCGCGCATTGATATAGGTGCTGTCCGCCTTTACCGCTTCATCCAGATATTCCAGGGCTTTTTTCCGGTTGTTGTTCGTGGAAAGCTCGTTCAGGGCCATGTTGTACCAGTCCACGGCTTTACGGTTTTGGGCACAAACCGGCAGGACCGAAAACAAGAACAGCAGAGCGATCAGGAAACGCATAGGCGGCGAGGGTTAGGGTACGTGAATGAATTTGTGGACCTGGGCCGAAAGTATCCACTGCGGATTTTCTTTGATGTAGTCTACGATCAAAGGAGTCATCACATCGCGACGGCTCCACTCGGGCTGAAGGTACAAACGGCAGGTGGGGGGGACCTGCGCGGCAAACCTGGCCGCCCAGGCAAAATCGGACTTATTGTATACGACTACCTTGAGTTCGTCGGCGAGCGCGACTACCTCGGGAAGGGGGGCCTTGAATTTTTTGGGGGACAGGCAGATCCAATCCCAGTCGCCACTGAGGGGGGAAGAACCGGAGGTTTCCACGTGCGTCCGGAATCCCGCCTCTTTCAGGGCCCGGGTCAGGGGACCGCAATCATGCATCAGGGGCTCGCCACCCGTAACCACGGCTATACGACCGGGTTGGGAAAGGGCCTCCGATACCAAATCGGGAATGGCCCGGTCGGGGTGCAGGGAAGCATCCCAACTTTCCTTGACATCGCACCACACACAACCCACATCGCAACCCCCGAGGCGGATGAACCAGGCGGCATGACCTTGATAAGTTCCTTCCCCCTGGAGGGTATAAAAAGATTCCATGACGGGAAGGGACAACGAGGACCAGTCTGTAACGGGAGCCAACATGGGACAAAGTTACCGATTTTCCCTGCCCAGGTAGGCCAGGTAGGTATTTTTCATCAAAGCCGCCCTGGTCATGGGCCCCACTCCACCCGGCACTGGAGTGATGAAGGAGGTCTTGGGAGCTACGGAAGCGAAATCCACATCGCCCCTGAGGCTGAAACCGCTTTTTTTCGTTGGGTCCGGAACGCGCGTCGTCCCCACGTCGATGACCACCGCGCCTTCCTTCACCATATCCGCCTTGACGAAACCGGGCTTGCCGATGGCGGCAATAATAATGTCGGCCTGGAGGCACAGGGCCTGGATATTGGGTGTTGCGGAATGACAAAGGGTGACGGTACAGTTTCCCGGATACCGGTTCCTGCTCAGCAGGATGCTGACCGGTGTGCCCACGATGGCGCTTCTGCCGATGACCACGGCGTGCTTACCCTTGGTTTCGATCCGGTAATATTCCAGGAGCATCAGGATCCCGAAAGGTGTGGCGGGCAGGAACGTCGCCAGCCCCTCCACCATTTTCCCGACGTTCTGAGGGTGAAATCCATCGACGTCCTTGGAAGGATCGATGGCATTGATCACCTTCCCGGGCGAGATGTGCGGGGGGAGGGGTAGTTGGACGATAATCCCATCTACGCTAAGGTCCTGATTGAGTTGGTGTATCTCGAAAAGTAAGTCGTCCTCTTGAATAGTTTGCGGTAATCTTTTCAAGGTCGAACCGAATCCAATCTCTTCACAATCTTTTACTTTCGCGGCGACATACGTTTCGCTTCCGCCGTCGTTGCCTACCAGGATCGCCGCCAGGTGCGGAGCTCTCAGGCCCTTTCCCGTCAAGACCCTTACCTGTTCGGCTAAATCATCCCTTACGGATTGGGACACCGTTCTACCATCGATTTTTTGCATGGCGCAAAGATATGGGGAAAATAAAAATTTGTCCGAAAGTGATACATTCAAAGCAGCAACACCCAAATAATCATTGTCATTCTATTAAGAATACGTTAATTTACTTTTTTAACGTTTTAGGTCAAGAAATAAAAACATCAGAGATTATGAGCACATCCTTATTCTTCAATAGGGACTATTTTATTTGTTCCCTATTCGCGCCTCCCAACCCCCGTAATGTCGATCAAAACGCTCCAGGAGATCATTCCTGAGGGCAGGGCTTTATCCACATTCCACACTAAAAAGTATATCACGTGAGAAAATTTTTAATTTTTCTAGGGGCAATCCTGTTTTGCTCCCTGGGTGCTTTGGCACAAACCAGACTGCTGACCGGCAGAGTTACGGACGATCAGGGTGCGCCGGCAGGTTTCGCTTCCGTTCAAATCAAAAAAACGCATAAAGGCGTTACCGCGGACGCCGACGGTAATTTCAGCATTCCGGTAAAACCGGGAGATGTCCTGGTCATCACAGGTACGGGCTTCACCACCAGGGAATTGCCCGTGGGCGCGGATGAAAAATTGAACATCGTGGTCGCCAGGAAGAGCACTTCCATGACCGAAGTAGTCGTCACCGCTCTGGGCCAGACCCAAAGCAAGGCCAAAATAGGCTACGCCACCCAAACCTTCAATACCACCACCATCAATAAGAACGGGGTCACCGGCGCCCTGGACGGCCTGGAAGGCAAAATTGCCGGGGCCGATATTTCCAATACGGGCGGACCGGGATCTTCCACCAAAGTGGTGTTGCGTAGCTACGGCGTCATTTCGGGGGGAGATAACCAACCCCTGTATGTCGTGGACGGGGTGCCCCTTAGCGACGGGATTTTTCAGCAAAATGCCACGGGAACTGACGGGGCGGATTTTGGAAATGGCATGAACAATATTAACCCCAATGATATTGAAACCATTACCGTCCTGAAAGGGACGGCGGCCTCCTCCCTTTACGGAAGCCTGGCCAAGAACGGAGCCATCATCATCACGACCAAGCGGGGAAAGGCCGGAAAACTCCACGTGGACTACAGTGGTTCGGCCAATTTCAGCCGGGTAGGCAAATTGCCTGACTACCAATCCGAATTCGGTCAGGGCTGGGGTGGACTTTGGGTTCCGGACGAGAACGGTAGCTGGGGACCCAAGCTCGACGGACAAATCCGGCCCTGGGGCGCGGTGGTTAACGGGGTGCAACAGATGAAGCCCTTTTCCTTTATTAAAAATAACGTAAGGGATTTTTACGCTACGGGTTCCGAATACAATAACAACCTCGCTTTGTCGGGAGGAACCGAAACCAACAGGTTCTATTTTTCTTATGGTAATGTGACCAGCCAGGGTGTCATTCCAGGCCCCGTCGACCGCCAGCAACGCAATACCTTTTCCTTGAGGACGAACAGCAACTGGGGGCGTTTCGCGATCAACTCCTCTTTCAATTTCGTCACCCAGGCGTTGACGGTTCCCAATACGGGGCAATCTACCGCCAGCGGGGGTGGAACTTTCGAGAACCTGCTGCAAATCCCCGTGGACCTGCCCATCTCCTCCTTCAAGAATTATAACGGCCCTTATAATAATAACAGTTATTATTTCACCCCCTATGCTGAAAACCCGTATTTCGACATTTACGAAAACGGTGACCAGCAAAACCTCAATCGCCTGTTCGGCAACATCGACCTGAACTACAAGTTCACCGACGCCCTCAGCGCGGAATTCCGTTTAGGCGGGGATTTCACCGATGCCCGCACCTTCATTTGGAAACAGTTGGCATCCGCCCACGCCGGTACCTGGGATGGCCCCGATCCCACCAACCCGGAAGGACAATCCAAGACGCCGGACATCGGCCAGGTTTCCCAGGGATCCGATTATAACGGGATCATCAACGGCGACCTCATCGTCAAGTACGTCAAGGACCTTAGTCCCACTTTCAACCTGAATGTCCTGGCCGGAGGCAACTACTACCAGGCCCAGGCAAGGAGCGAGCTCACAACCGTCACTAACCTGATCATCCCAAGTGTGTACAACCTGTCGAACACGGCCAGCCCCCCCGTAACAGGGGACGCCACGGTCCTGCAAAGGAGGTTAGGCGCTTACGCCCAGGCGACCCTGGGATTCAAGGACCAACTGTTCCTTACCGGCACTGTGCGAAATGACTGGTCTTCCACGCTTCCGATCAATTCCAATTCCATTTTCTATCCCGGTGCCAACCTGTCCTGGGTTGCTTCTCAGTTGGTGGGCGCCAAGAGCGCCATTTCCTTCCTGAAATTCAGGGCGGCTTATGGTAAAACGGGCTCCGACCCTGCGCCGTACCTGGTGAAAAATTCCCTGGGCTCGGGGATAGTAACCATGCCCTTTGGAGAAATGAATGTACCCTTCAACGGTATAGGAGGATACGGGGTAAGCAACACGATCAATAACGGCGCCCTGAAACCCATTATTACCAACGAAGCAGAAGTTGGAATGGAAGCCAGGTTCCTGAAGGACCGTGTCGGTTTCGATGTATCCCTGTATAATAAGAACACCAAGGGGCAAATCTTCCCGGTGTTTATCGCGCCTTCGACGGGCTATACCAACTATGTCGAAAACCTGGGAACGGTGAACAATAAGGGTATTGAACTTACCTTCAACGCCCGGCCGGTCGAAACCAGGAATTTCACCTGGACCTTCACTTATATCTTCGCCAAAAACCTGAACAAGGTCGTCAGCCTCCAGGGTTCCCAGAACCCCTTGCTCAATTTCGTATACAATATAGAAATGAGGGCCGTGGTCGGGAAATCGGTGGCTTCCATATACGGGCCCGTTCCCGTGACAACGCCCAAGGGACAAATCGTGGTCGACCCCAATACGACCATGCCCGTTACGAATACGGCTGCCCTGGACGCCTATGGGGATACCAAGGGATACTACGGATCGGCGCTGTATGACTATACGATGGGTCTGACCAATACCTTCACCTATAAGAGCTTTTCGCTCACAGGCACCCTTGATTTCCGGTACGGCGGGGTCATGTATAGCGAAACGGCGGACATGGTTCTCTTTACGGGTAACTCCGTGGCTACCGTGTACAACGATCGCAAACCCTTCATCCTCCCCAATTCGGTAAATGAAGTACTGGATGGCTCGGGAAATGTCAAGGGGTATACGCCCAATACCACGGCGGTGGGCACCAATGGTTCGGGAGAAAATGATAATACCTATGCTTATTATTATCCAACCACCAATCCCGCCACGACTACACAGATGCGGACGGTTTCCCGGTCTTTCCTGAAGCTGAGGGACATCAACCTCTCGTACAGCCTCCCCACGAGCTTCGCTTCCAGGATCAAGGCAACCAATGCTTCCGTGGGTATTTATGCGCGCAATCTCCTGTTGTGGACCCCCAAAGCCAATGTTTATGTCGATCCCGAGGCAACCAACCTGGGTAACGACCTAACGGGGGAACTGGGTGAATTCGCCACGGCTCCCCTGGCGAAAAGCTTTGGGCTTATTTTGAAATTCGGATTTTAAAACATTGAAACTATGAGAGCATTCCATAAATATATTCTCGGTTGCGCGGTCCTGGTGGCGGCCACCTTCATGGATTCCGGATGTAAGAAGCAACTGGACATCAACACCGACCCGAACTACCCTTCCGTTGCTCAGGGTACGCCCGCTGTGGTATTTCCCGTGGCGGTGCTGGCCACTACGGCCTATGTCGGCGGCACCATGGAAATCGTGGGTGGGATTTGGTCGCAATATTTCACGCAAAGCAACTACGCCCAGCAATACATCGACGTAGAAACCTACGGGATGTATAGCACCGACGCACTGATCACCACGACCTGGGACGGCTTGTTCACGACCGGCCTGAAAAACTACCAGTACGTCATCGATAAAGCGGATTCCCTGCAGGACTGGACCTATTACTTAATGGGCACGGTGATGAAAGCCTATACGGCGCAGGTGATGGTCGACATTTGGGACGCCATACCTTATAGCCAGGCGCTGCAGGGCCTGGGGAACCTGAATCCCCAATTCGACAGCGGGTATGCCATTTACCAGGACCTGATCACCGAGCTGGATACGGCAATGAACAAGGACTTCACGGCACTCACGAATTCCTCTCCCTCGGTGGACCAGGACCCCATTTTCGGGGGGAGTATCCAGAACTGGATCGCGTTCGCCAATACCCTCAAGCTGAAGATGTATTTGCGCATGGTCAATACGTATCCGACGGTCGCCCAGGCAGGCATTCAGGCCATGTGGACGGATGGGGTATCCTTCCTGACCACGGATGCCGCCTTCACCAATTTTACTAACAATCCGGGACTGGAAAACCCCTTCTATGATCAGAACAAGCGAGCCCAGAATACCCCGGACAACCTAAAGGCAAGCACGACCTTCGTGAGCTGGCTTGAGGCAAATAATGACTGGCGTATACTCTATTTCTTCGGGGATTCCTCGGTGACCTCCATCAACCAGGGCGACTTCGATGAAAACCTTCCCGGCTACGGCACCTCTCCCGATTTTGCCCAATCGCCCTTCGATCCCGTGGAATTCATTTCCGCCCCCGAGTCCTACTTCCTGCAAGCGGAAGCGGCTGTCAGGTATAACGGAGGGACCGGCGCCCAGCAGTTGTACAACAAGGCGGTTACCCTCTCATTCCAGGAAACGGGTCAGGATGCCACCTCCTATATCGGACCCGGAGGCGTCTATGCGTGGGGCCAGGAAATGGAAGGCGGGGCTACGTTGACACCCCTGCAGCAGATCCTCCGACAGAAATGGGCCTCCCTGGCCTACGGGTGCCATGGACTGGAGTCCTGGTTCGATCAGAGCCGGACGGGAGTACCCATTCAGAGCCCGGTCTATTCAACGGCTTCTAATTACATACCTGGCCAGATCGTCATAAGCAAGAATTCGGTTTTACCCGCAGGACAATTGCCCAGACGCCTGCCCGTATCCTATTCCGAGACATCCCGGAATACCAATGCACCCCAGCCTGTGGCGGTGGGTGTCCCGGTTTGGTGGGCGCGCTAAGGGATAATTATTATTCATTGAAAAAATCAAATGATGAAAAGCATTCATATTTTTTTAGGACTTGGGTTGTTGCTGGTATCCCTGGGGGCTTGCAAAAGGCAGTTGCCGGATTATGGAGGCACGGCTATTCCGAATGTAGCCAACAGGTGGTTCGTGAACCTGAATTTCCAGGGTTCCCCCATTGTCGGGCCCATTCAATTCGACACCTATAATACTTCCGGTAATTCGGATGACTCCATGTGGGTGGACGACCTGGGAAGTCTGGACGCTGATTTCCAGGGAGGCGATTCCTCCCTTTATTACAGCCTGGGTATAGGCCTGGCCTCGTTCAAGGGGACCACGGGCCTCCAATATATGGCCGAAACCTTCAGTGGCTCCGGTATCCAGAATGCCTATTGGACTGGTGACACTTCGTCTTCGGAGACCTTCAGCGTGTACAACGGCATAATCCTGCCCAAGGCCAGCAAACAGCCCTCGGGGGCCATGGCCGACAGTATTTATTTCCAGATCGTCTTTTCCAAGAATCCACTGGATACGTTTGTGATCGCCGGAAATAACCGGACGGGCTTCGATCAGGACGATAAATAATAGAAAGTTAGATATCCTAAAAGGCAGGCTTTTCGAAAAGCCTGCCTTTTTTATTTATTGACAATTTGTTATGCATATTGGTAATAAATATTTAAAATTTGCTAAAATTATCAAGCAGCAAACGACCACGGCCACTTGTCAAGTTTAGTTCGCTCTGACCTGCTTCGCTCTCTCGCTCACTACGCCTTGCATTTACGGATTCCTCTTGACTAGCCCCTCCAAAAGGGGCAAGGGAAATTTTTTGCGCGGCCCCAAAAGGGGCCCGGGGAAGTTATTTGCTGAAATCAAACCTAACGTTTGTATAAACCTGCAGTGATATGAGAAAAATTCTAATCCTTCTAACCGCGTGTTGTTTCCTAACCAATTTATTATTTGCCCAGCAATTGCTCACTATAAAGGGTAAAATCCTGGATGACCAGGGTCAAGCTATCCCCTTTGTGTCCGTCAAGATCAAAGGGTCCAGGGCAGGGGCCGTTGCCGATGCCGAAGGCGTCTTTACCCTCAAGGCAAAGACGGGCGATATATTGCTTCTTTCTTCCGCCGGGTATGAAGCCAAGCAAGTCACGGTGACCACCGGCGCCGTGATGGTAACCATGGACAAAACCTCCCAGGAATTGTCGGCGGTCGTAGTGACTGCCCTGGGCATCAAAAGGGAAGCCCGATCTCTCGGATACGCTACCGCCCAAATCGACAACAAAGACCTGAACTCCTCTCAACCCGTGAATTTTGCCAGCGGCATTACGGGTAAGGTATCCGGGATGAATGTGGATTTGACCAACAGTGGAGTGGACCCGGACAATATCCGGATCACCCTGAGGGGGAACCGGTCCTTCCTGGGGAATAACGAGCCCCTCCTGGTCGTGGATGGGGTACCTGTGGATATCTCTTACCTGGCCCAGATCAACTCGGCCGATATTGCCAGCGTAAATGTCCTGAAGGGCGCCACGGCCGCTGCCCTCTACGGATCGCAAGCAGCCAACGGCGTCATGGTAGTCACGACCAGGACGGCTTCGCACCGGCCCACGGTCCAGTTCACCTCAACCGTAACCCTCGACCGGGTGTCGTTCTACCCCAAAATGCAATATTATAATGGATCTGCATCCAGCGAGTACACCGCAACGGATGCCATTTCCTATTCCAATCCCTCCAACAACCAAAACGGGTACGTCCCTTTCGAAAACCAGAGTTTCGCCTCCCCATACAGTTCGGGGTCGCCCTGGGGAGGTGATTCGGTGGTCATTGGTTTTCCCGGTCCCAACGGCCAGATTCAGAAAGTCCCATATAAGCCCCTGGCCAATGAAATCAAGGATTTCTGGAAAACGGGCGTGACTTATCAAAACGGAATATCGTATTCGCAGGGAGATGAGAACAGCGCCTTCTTCCTGTCAGGACAAAACATCCAAAAGACGGGGATTACTCCCGGAGATAAATTCAACCGCACGACGGTCCGCTTCAACGGGACCAAAAAATACGGTGCTTTCCGCGCCTCGGGTAATGTGAGCTACGGGGAATCCAACCTGGACCAGGCCGGGAGTCTGTCCAACACGTATTACCAGGTCCAGAACATCGCCTCGGACATACCTTTTACCAATTATACCAATCCAAACGCTCAGTTCGCGGACATCAACACCTATTATAACGCCTATGCCCTGAATCCCTACTGGTACATCGACAACGATCGCTACACGCGCAACCGCCAGGATTTGCTGGCGAGCGGCGACCTGGCCCTGGACGCCACCAAATGGCTGACCTTCGACTACCAACTGGGAGCCGAAAATTATGCCTACTATGAAGAGACGACCGTTGCAGCCTTGAACTTTAGCCCATACGCATTTTACCTGGCCGGAGCTACGCTGGCCGGTAACGAATCGGTATATGTGGGAAATGCGCTGCCCCAGGTAGGTACGGATAACGTCACGGACCGGAAAATCTATTCCAATTTCAAAGCCACCCTGCACAAGAATTTCGGGGACTTCGGAGGTCAGTTGATCCTCGGGAACTCGATTAACCAGGAAAAATATAATTATCTCTCCAACGGGTCCACCACCCTGTTGAATATTTCGGGCTTGTATAATGTTTCTTTCCGCGAGGGCACTCCCGCGGTCAGCCAGTCTTATTCCCTGGCCCGGAATTACGGGAATTATGCGGATCTGACCCTGAACTATAAAAACTGGGCCTTCCTGCACGCCAGCGGACGCCAGGATAAGACAAGCCTTTTGAACCTGGCCAACCGGACTTACTTTTATCCCGGCGTGGACGCTTCTCTTGTGCTTAGCGACGTTATCGGTGGAATCAAGACCAGCAACTTCATTTCCTTCCTGAAAATCCGCGGCGGCGCCACCAAAACGGGGAATATCAATGCCAGCCCCTATCAGATACAAAATACGCTCAACGTCGGGAACGGGTTCCCCTTCGGTCAAACCGCGGGCCTGACGACATCGTATTCGTATGCCAACAACAACCTGAAGCCCGAATTCACGGCATCCAATGAAGCCGGAGGAGAAATCGGATTCCTGAAAAACCGGATCGACTTTCAGGGCACCTATTTCTATGAAAAGACGACGGATGAAACCGTCCCCGTCAGCGTATCCAGCGCCTCCGGGTACACCAGCTACCTGGAGAACATAGGCCGCATGGACAACCGCGGCGTTGAGCTGGATCTCAGGGCTACCATCCTCCAGCAGCACAACACCCTTCGCTGGGATGTAGGTCTGCACTATACCCACTACAAGAATATTGCAGTCGATCTGGGGCCCACGACCTCCCTGTACATTCCCAACGTGCTGGGCACCAGTAATACGTATGCCGTAAAGGGAAATCCTTATCCCGTCCTGCAGGTTCAGGATTGGGCCAAGGACAGCCTCGGCAGGGTCATCGTCAACGCCAATACCGGTCTTCCCAGCACCTCGGCTCAATTGGTGAATTTCGGCCCCACGAACCCAATCAATACGTTAGGTATCAATACGACCGTCTCCTTTAAAGGGTTCACGCTAACGGCCGTAGCGGAATACCGGGGTGGAAATGTGATCTACAATAACACGGGAACCTTCCTGGACGTAGACGGCCTTTCAGCACGATCCGCCATGTTCGGACATTCCCGCTTCGTGTATCCCAATTCGGCGATCGAGGTCGGTGGCAAGTCCGTACCCAATACCAACATTACGGTCAATGATGGAGGCGTCGGCTTCTGGGGGAACTTCGGTTACTTCCCGCCCTCGATGTACGTAACGAGCGGTGCTTTCTGGACCCTGAGGAATGTGAGCCTCACGTATGATTTCCCCAAGGCTTGGATCCATCACCTGAAGGTGGTGCAGAACATATCCCTCGGTTTGGTTGGGTCCAACCTCCTGCTGTTCGTGCCCAAACTGAATACCTGGCAGGACCCCGAATTCAGCGAGGACAAGGGTAACGCCACGGGTACCAATTCACTCAATGAAACGCCGCCCACCCGCACCTTCGGCTTAAACTTAAACGTCACGTTTTAACCCTGAAGTATGAAAAAAATTATTCTATATTCCGGCTTCGTCATATTGCTGGGCGCATGTAACAAGGGGTTCCTCAATGTGAACAATAATCCGAATGCCCCTACCAGTGGCGCCCCCGCCCTGATCTTCACCGGTGCGGAAACCATGACAGCCGCCATCATCAATGGCGGAGACTTCTTCAACCTGGAATTCTCCATGAATTACAATTCACTGAGCACGAACTACCAGGTAGCTTATAACATCACGCGGAATAACTTTACGAGTAACGATTTCACGGGAGTCTGGTCGGACATTTACCATAACCTGAACGACTACCTTGCCGTCGAACAGGGGTCTCAGGGGGAGCCCTTCCTGTATGCGGCCTCCCTGACCATGACGGCCCTGGATTACCAGATGCTCGTCGATGGGTATAATGATGTACCCTTCTCACAGGCGCTGCAGTTGCCCTCGGGTATCACCAATCCCGCCTATGATTCGGCACAGGCGATTTATACGGCCTGTATTGGAAAACTGGACAGCGCCATCTCCATTTTCGAAAGCGACAGCGTCCAGGCGAATGGTTCGTACAACCCCGGCGGCGCGGATGCGATTTTTTCCGGAAGTGCAAACTCCTGGGTACAGTTGGCCAATACCATCAAGTTGAGGATGCTCCTCCATGAGATCAATGTAACCGGACAGGCCTCTTTTATCCAGTCGGAAGCGGCCAAGATCGCGGCCGATGCCAACGGGTGCCTGGGCGCCGGCCAGACGGCCTTCGTCAACCCTGGTTATGCCACGGATGCGGCAGCTCACCTGAGTCCGCTGTGGTCCACAATGGGCTATTCCATTACGGGAGCCCTGGCCGACGCGGACCAAAGTGCCAACAGTTACATGATCGGAAAGCTGACCTCCTTCAACGATCCTAGAGCGCCCTTCTTTTATTGCTCCAACACCTCAGGCCAGGTTTCAGGGAATGCGTTTGGAATCCCCAGCAATGCGAACTCCACGTATGTGGGCAGTGGGATCGGGGCGGATCCCAGCAGCCCCTTGCCTCCTCCCTTTGGGATTGCAGGACCTTCGGCCTATGGCATATTGCAAAGCCCCATACAGCCCGCTATCCTGTTGTCAAGTTGGGAAAGCCTGTTCCTCCAGGCCGAAGCCGCGCACAGGGGCCTGTTGCCCGGTGGTGACGGAGCAGCTCAAACGTTCTACCAGCAAGCCATTGCGGACAACTTCAACTACCTGAACGTGTATACGGACGGTACCACAAGCGGCAGCCCTGCCAACTTTGCCGCGACGTATTATGCGCAGTCGATCAATAACGTCGGTTGGACCGCCAGCACGAACAAGATTCAGGCCATCATCACCCAGAAATACATTTCACTTTGCTTCACGAACGTCGAAGAAGCCTGGACCGATTTCCGGCGCACCGGTTTTCCCTCGGACCTGCCCCAATCAAATGACCCCGCTGCCTTGTACCCGTACATCACACGGTTTGTCTATCCGCAAAGCGAATACAATTCCAATACGACGAATGTAAATAAGGAGGGGACCGTCACACCCGTTTCCCCCAATATTTTCTGGATGCAATAATTAACATTATGAAGAAGATCAAATACATCATACCCGTTGGATTGACGTTCCTTGCGAGTGCTTGTCTCAAAGATGACCCTCAATCCACCAATTTCGGAACGGTCAAGCCCGTGATCGAGCAGTTGAATGCACCAAACTTCCTCAACGCCAATACGGCCGGAGGCGCCAATCAGTACGCCTATTGGATGCAGCTCAGGGTAGACAGTACCTATACCGCCACGGACTCCGTGACCGTGGACGTAGGCGGTCCCATGATCGGTTCCAATGTTACGGTAACCTTCGGGGTCGATACCGTTACCTTCAATGAATTCAATGCAGGTAATGGTGGAGGCTATCAGTTGCTGCCCGCCGCGGACTACACCTGGACCAACGGAAACTCGACCGTCATCAAGGGGGGCACTGGTATCGCCCAGTGTTACCTCACATTCAATACGAAACTGATCGACTTCACCCAAAACTATGTATTACCCATTGCTATCACCGATGCCTCCGGTCAGACGATCAGCGGCAATTACGGAACGACGATGTACACTATCGTGGCGGGCAACCAGTACATGGGCTTGTACCAATCGGTAGGGCAAAGGGTGATGGGGGAAAACACCTACACCATCAACGATCTGAAACAGGCGTATGACCTCTCGGACATTTATGCCCTTCAAGGTGGCTTCCCGACTGCCGGCCCCAACGGACCCACGGGTTTCGTCCCCAATACGGTAGTGGCCAACTGCGCCGATCAAACGGTTTACCTGTCGATCGGGGAGCAAATGGACCTCACCGTCAATCCGGATAACAGCGTGACCGTGACCAACGATAATTTATACGGCTTTGGAAAACAAACATACGCGCTGAACAGCGGGGCTTCGACGTGGGACCCCGTCAAGCACGTATTTACGTTGAGCTACGGGTTTGTGGATCCCTACTCGGGGGATTCCTCCGTGGTTACAGAAGTAATGACGCGGATCAGATAGAGACAAGGCGGTCCAATTGGGCCGCCTTTCTTATATTTGTGCCTTATGGCAGTACAACCAGAGCAAGGGCAAAGCCAGCTCAATATCGAGATCTCGGAGGAAGTGGCGGAAGGCACATATGCGAACCTGGCCATCATTACTCATTCCCATACGGAATTCGTGGTGGATTTTGTGAATGTCATGCCTGGCACGCCCAAAAGCAAGGTGAAGGCCAGGATCATCCTGACCCCCCACCACGCGAAGCGACTGATGAACGCCCTGGGCGACAATATTTCGCGCTATGAGTCCGTCCATGGAGCCATCCAGGATTTGGACACCATCGAATTGCCTTTCAATTTCGGGGGGCCTACAGCGCAGGCCTAGCCTATGGAAATTTTTACATTTGAAGCCTTGCGTGGGCTGGCATTCGACGTCTTTACCGCAATGGGATGTCCCTTGGCTGACGCGCATGTCGCTGCCGATACCCTCCTTTCGGCGGACTTGCGGGGTGTGGACTCCCACGGGGTCGCCCGTCTCAGCGGGTATGTCCGCCTTTGGGAAGTCGGCCGCATCAATGCCAAACCCGATATACGGATCGTCCATGAATCTCCCAGCACCGCGGTGGTAGATGGGGACAGTGGCTTGGGTCTGGTCGTGGGACCCTATGCAATGGGGGTCGCGATCGACAAAGCTTCCCAGGCGGGAACGGGTTGGGTGAGTGTGCGGGGCAGCAACCATTATGGAATCGCGGGATATCACGCCATGCAGGCCCTGGCCCGGGATATGATCGGGCTTTCCATGACCAACGCAAGTCCCCTCGTGGCGCCCACCTTTTCCCTGGAGCGCCTGCTGGGGACCAATCCCATTGCCGTGGCCATCCCCGCGGGGGAAGAACCCCCTTTCGTCGCCGATTTGGCGACTACCACCGCGGCCAATGGAAAACTCGAAATCCTACAACGCAAAGGGGCTTCGGCACCATTCGGATGGATACAAGATGCCTCAGGTAGTCCGACTACCGATCCTACGGCCACTTCCCGTGGCGGGGCCCTTTTGCCATTGGGCGGAGATCGGGAGCATGGAAGTCACAAGGGGTATGCCCTGGGGGCGGTCGTTGACATCTTTTCCGCTTTGCTGAGCGGGGCGAATTATGGTCCCTGGGTTCCGCCCTTCGTGTCCTTTTTGCCTTTGATGGCCGATCTTCCGGGGAAGGGAATTGGGCATTTCTTCGGGGCTATGCGGATCGATGCTTTCCGGCCTGCGGATGAGTTCAAATCGCATATGGATCGATGGATTCGGCGGTTTCGGGCGGCTTTGCCCGTACCGGGGCAGTCGCGCGTGCTCATTCCGGGGGACCCGGAGCGGGAGATTTCTGCGGTGCGGCTTGTCGAGGGGATTCCCATTCAGGACGTCGTTGCGGAGGATTTGAAAAAAATTGCTAATAAATTTTCGATCAAGTTCTAATTTCGCTCCCCGTATGAAGGTTATGAAATTCGGTGGCACCAGCGTGGGAAAGCCCGGAAGGATGCACCAGGTAAAACAACTGATCACCAGGGACACGGAGCCCAAAATCGTGGTATTATCCGCGCTAGCGGGCACTACCAATACGCTCGTGTCCATCGGAGAAATGTGCGCCCAGGGAGATAAAGTGGCTGCCAAGCGGCTAATAGATCAGTTGGAAGCGCATTACCGCAGTTTCGTGGAAGAACTGGTCCCTTCGGGTCATGCCCGCGAAAAGGCGCAGGCCATCGTTACCGAACACTTCGACTTCCTGAACATCATTTTGAAAATATCCTTCAACGAGGCCCTCAACAAGGATATACTTGCCCAGGGAGAATTGCTGAGCACCAAATTGTTCTCCTGCTACCTGGAAGAACAAAAAGTGGCGCATAAGCTGCTTCCCGCCCTGGAGTTTATGAGCATCGACAGCTACGACGAGCCCCAGATCGCGACGATAAGGATCCGCCTTGGTATGCTACTGGAAGGAAGTAAGGATACTTTGTTTATCACCCAGGGATACATTTGTAAGAACGCCAAGGGAGAGATCGATAACCTGAAGAGAGGGGGGAGCGATTATACCGCTTCCCTGATCGCCGCCGCCATCCATGCTTCGGTCTGCGAAATCTGGACGGATATAGATGGGATGCACAACAACGATCCGCGCATCGTGGATAAAACAGCGCCCATCGAAACGCTTAGCTTCGAGGAGGCCGCGGAGCTGGCTTATTTCGGGGCAAAAATCCTCCATCCCGCCTCCATCTGGCCGGCCCAGCATTTCAATGTGCCCGTGAAGTTGCTTAATACTATGGAGCCCGATGCCAAGGGTACTACCATACAGGAAAAGGCAACATCCGACGGCCCCAAGGCCGTGGCCGCCAAAGACGGCATTCTGGCCATAAAGATCAAGAGCAGCCGGATGTTACTGGCATATGGCTTCCTGAGAAAAATATTCGAGGTATTCGAAAAATACCGGACGTCAATAGACATGATCACTACCTCCGAGGTCGCGGTTTCGCTTACCATCGACAGCAAGACCCACCTGGAGTCCATCGTCAAGGAACTGGAACCCTTTGGGGCGGTGGAAGTGGAAGAGGACCTGACCATCGTTTCGGTGGTAGGGAATGACCTGGCCTCTTCTAATGAAGTCCTGAAGCGCCTCTTCGATGCGCTGGCCCCCATTCCCGTACGGATGGTATCGTACGGAGGCAGCCCGCACAACGTGTCATTGCTGGTTCCCGCGGAATCCAAGAAGAAGACTTTGCAATTGTTGAATAAGGGGTTGTTCGGGCTATAATCAAGTATGGAGATCTCGTTTGATAATACGGAAATTGCTTTTGCCTACAAATCGGATAAGGCCCTGAAGAAAGCCAGGTTCCTGTTTTCCTCCATGGGGTCGGGACTTTTGGTCAAATTGGGCACGCGCATTACGCCTTGGGCCATTCGCTCGGGTTTACCCATTAAGGGATTGATCAGGGATACCCTTTTCGAACAATTCGTGGGAGGAGAAACGCTGGAGGAGACGGATAAGGTATGCGACCTCCTGACACGTTACGGAGTGGAAGTCATCCTGGATTACGGGGTGGAAGGAAAGGACGGCGAAGCGCACTTCGATCATGCTGCCGAAGAATTTATCCGCCTCATTCGTTATGCGGGCTCCAGGGCGCACGTCCCTTTCATCAGTATTAAGGTGACCGGTATTGCGCGTTTCGGATTGCTCGAAAAAATGGACGCGCGTTTGCCGCTTTCGGGGGAAGAGCGCGCCGAATGGTCGCGCGTTCATGTCCGGATGGAAGAAATCTGCAATGCGGCGCGCGAAAACCACGTCGGGGTGCTGGTGGATGCCGAGGAAACCTGGATACAGGACACCGTGGATTCGCTGACGATCATGATGATGGAGCGGTACAACCAGCACCGTCCCGTGGTATATAATACGATACAAATGTATCGCCAGGATCGCCTGGGTTTCCTGAAGGATTGCGAGGCCCAAGCCAAGGCACGGGGATTCCTCCTGGGTGTTAAACTGGTCCGGGGAGCCTATATGGAAAAGGAAAGGAAAAGGGCAGCGGCAATGCACTATCCCTCTCCCATACAACCCAATAAGGAAGCCGCCGACAGGGACTACAACCTCGCCCTTGAATTCTGCATCGCACACCTGGACCGCATCTCCCTGATCGTCGCCAGTCACAATGAACAAAGCAACCTCCTGGCGATCCGCTATCTGGAAGCCGCCGGCCATCCATTGAACCATCCCCACATCCACTTTTCCCAGCTCTACGGAATGAGCGACAATATCACCTTTAACCTGGCGCTGGCGGGTTGTTCGGTGAGCAAATACCTGCCTTTCGGTCCCATTCAGGAGGTCGTTCCCTACCTCATGCGCCGGGCCCAGGAGAACAGTTCCGTTTCAGGCCAAACGGGCAGGGAGCTTGGATTGATTCAAAAGGAATTGCGTCGCCGCCAAAAGCCTTAAATTTGTACGATGCAGTCCTATCTCCACCTTTTGCGGCAGATCCTTGACGAAGGCGCGGTGAAGACCGACCGGACAGGTACGGGGACCCTCAGCCTTTTCGGTTCCCAGTTGCGTTTCGACCTGCAAAAGGGGTTTCCGCTGGTCACGACCAAAAAGGTACACCTCAAAAGTATCGTCTATGAATTGCTTTGGTTTCTGCAGGGAGACACGAATACTGCTTATTTAAAGGAACACGGGGTCTCCATCTGGGATGAATGGGCGGATGCTTCCGGTGACCTGGGACCCATATACGGGAAACAATGGAGGAGTTGGGAAGGGGCGGACGGTCGGACCGTGGACCAGATTACCGAGGTGGTCCGTCAGATCCGCAACAGTCCGGACAGTCGTCGGATGATCGTCAGTGCCTGGAATGTAGCAGATATCCCGAATATGGCCCTGGCCCCCTGTCATTGCTTGTTTCAATTCTATGTCGTCCCCCCCGATCCGGGTTCGCATGCAACGGGCCGGGGGCGTTTGTCCTGCCAATTATACCAACGCAGCGCCGATGTTTTCCTCGGCGTTCCCTTCAATATCGCCAGCTACGCCCTGTTGACCCTGATGATGGCCCAGGTTTGCAACCTGGAACCGGGGGAATTCGTCCATACTTTCGGAGACGTCCATCTGTACAGCAACCACGTAGAGCAGGCCCGTCTCCAATTGACCAGGGAGCCTTATCCCCCGCCGAGGATGGTCCTGAATCCCGCGGTTCGTGACATTTTTGCCTTCGGGTATGAGGATTTTTCTTTAGAGAACTACCAAAGTCACCCGGCCATTAAGGCACCCGTTGCCATATGAAGCCAAAACTCCTCATCAGCAGTATCGTGGCCGCAGGGGAAAATAACGCCATCGGTCTCCGCGGGGGCCTGCCCTGGCATCTCCCCAACGACATGAAATTCTACAAGTACACGACCTGGGGGATGCCCGTCATTATGGGCAGAGCTTCATTCGATTCGCTTGGTCGCAAGCGATTGCCCGGGCGGTTCAATATCGTCCTGACAACGCACCAGGAATTTTCCGCCGGCGACCCCGAGGTTCGCGTGGCCCACGACCGGGAATCTGCGCTGCACCTAGCGGCCGAAACGGATTGCAAGGAAGTCTTCATCATCGGGGGCGCGAAAATATATGCACTCTACATGGATATCATGGACCGCATCTACCTGACCAGGGTGCACGCGAAGCCGGAGGCGGATACCTTTTTCCCGGCTCCGGACTGGAAGGAATGGCACCTGGCGCGCAGCAAGCGTTTCGAGGCGGATGAACGCCATAAGTCCGCCTATACTTTTGAAACCTGGGATAGAAAAAGATGAGCAGCGCTTATACGCCCCTGCAACTGGGTCCCAAGTTTTTGAAGTACTGGCTAACCGCCTCCAATGGCAAGGGCCACGGGATCCATTCCCCCTTCATTTTCGAATTCGTTACGAAGGTGCTCCGGGATCATGTTTCGTATCCTTCCTCCATAGAGGAATTGCGCAGGTCACTCCTTGAGGAGCACGTATCCGTGCCCACCCTGGACTTCGGGGCCGGAAACTCGGGGGAACGACTCATTTCTGAAATTGCCCGGACTTCGCTGAAGCCGGCTAAGTTCGGACAGCTCCTCTATCGCATGGCGAGGTTTTACCAGCCATCGAATATTCTCGAGTTGGGGACCTCGCTCGGGGTCACTACGGCATATCTGGCCAGCGGGTCCCGGGGGGCCGGGGAGGCAGCTACGGTGACAACCCTGGAAGGCGCGCCCGCAGTCGCGGCCATTGCACGACGGAATTTTTCGGAATTGGGGTTGAGGAATATTCGCCTCGTGGAAGGGAACTTCGATGCGACGCTGCCGGGTGTGTTAGAGAACCTTCCTAAATTGGATATGGCCTTTATCGACGGGAACCATCGACTCGAACCCACGCTGAGGTATTATCGGGAGATGCTTCCCAAACTGTATCCTGACAGCATCGTGATTTTCGATGATATCCATTGGAGCCACGAAATGGAGGAGGCCTGGGAGGAATTGAAGCAGGACAGCTCAGTGCGGTGTTCGGTCGATTTATTTTATATTGGAATCCTTTTCTTTCGTTCGGAGTTCCATACTGTGCAGCACTTCGCGGTACGATTTTGAATAAATGCTTATCTTTGGTAATCAAATGATTGTTCAATGGCCCCAGCCAATCCATAGCGTCACAGATTAAAGAAGCAGTAAAAAGCATGGATGCTTCGGCTACTGCAATTTTATATGGTTCAAGGGCGAAAGGGAAAGCCAGGGATGATTCAGATTGGGACATCCTGATTCTTCTCAATAAGCCGAAAGTTACCTTGCAAGACGAGCAATTATTCCGCCATAAGCTTTATGATTTGGAATTAAGGATCGGTCAATCCATTTCTACTTTTGTTTATTCCTTATTAGATTGGAATACGCGAATGTCCGGTACGCCGTTATTTAAAAATGTACAGCAGGAAGGGATGGTGTTATGATTGCTTGCAGAAAATGAAAGTTGGAATGCTGCCATAAACTGACTCTATTATACAATTTATTATGCCGTTTCGGCGCTCCTTCTACAAAGTGAAATCCCTACTTATACCCATTCTGGTTTTAAGACGCAATTCAATTTACATTTTGTAAAATCTGGAATTCTCACCATGGAGCAAGGTAGATTATTTTCTGACCTTATGGATTGGCGACAGAAAGGAGACTATGGCGATATGTATGACTTTGATCACGAAAGTGTATCACCCATTATCAAACCTGTCGGCGAAGCCGGCGCCATTTAGCCGATGATTTTAATACTGTCTTCCGCAGCCTGTAGGGTGGCGTCCAGGTCTTCGGTGCTCAGGGCATCGTTTAGGAACCAGCTTTCGAAAGGGCTGGGGGGAAGATAGACACCGCGGCGGAGCATTTCGTGGAAAAAGCGCTTGAAGCGGTCCGTGTTGGAGGCCGCTGCGCCTGCAAAGTCCACGACCTCGTCTTCGCTGAAGAAAATACTGATCATGGAACCTAGTTGATTGATACGATAGGGGTAACCACTGGCATCCAGGATTTTCTCGAGTCCCTGTTTGAGGTAAAAGGTCTTTTTTTCAAGGCTTTCGTAGATGCCGGGCTGATCTTTGAGGATGGAAAGCAAGGTGAAGCCGGCAATCATGGCGATGGGATTTCCGCTGAGGGTCCCGGCCTGGTATACCTGACCCAACGGGGCGATGTGTTCCATGATGGCCCGTTTGCCTCCGAAGGCGCCCACGGGCATCCCTGCACCGATCACTTTACCATAGGTCACAAGGTCGGCGGAGACGCCCAGGTATTTCTGGGCTCCCCCCGGTCCCAGGCGGAAGCCCGTCATCACTTCATCCATGATGAAAACGATTCCCTCTTCGTTGCAAATCCTGCGCAACCCTTCCAGGAAACCGGGTAGGGGCAGGACACAGCCCATGTTACCGGCCACGGGTTCTATGATGATGGCGGCGATTTGTCCCTTGTGCGCCTGGATCAGGGATTCGACGGCGCCCAGGTCGTTGTAAGGCGCGGTCAGGGTGTCCTCGGAAACGCCTGAGGTGACCCCCGGCACTTGTTGAATATCCAGGGTGGCTACTCCGCTGCCGGCTTTGACCAGGAAGGGATCGGCGTGACCGTGATAGCAACCTTCGAACTTGATGAATTTGTTGCGATGCGTATATCCCCTGGCCAGGCGAAGGGCGCTCATGCAGGCTTCGGTTCCGCTGCTGACCATGCGCACGAGGTCCACGTGAGGTGCCATGCTTTTGATGAGCTCGGCCATGCGGATCTCCAGTTCGGTAGGCGCTCCGTAGGAAGTGGAATGGACGGCCTGCTCCTGGATCGCCCTGATCACCGGTTCGTAGGCGTGTCCCAGGATCATGGGTCCCCAGGAAGCAATGTAGTCTATGTAACGGCGGCCGTCTTCATCGTATAGATGGGCCCCACGGGCGCTTTTGATGAATATGGGCGTGCCCCCCACGCTTTTGAAAGCGCGTACGGGAGAGTTTACGCCGCCCGGGATGGATAGCTGGGCGCGTTCGAATAGGCGTTGACTGTTAGCGTACATGGTATTACAGGAGTTTTACGGCGTCTTTGGCAAAATAGGTAGCGATCAGGTCGGCCCCTGCGCGTTTGATGGAGGTGAGGACTTCCAGGATGGCTTTATTTTCGTCGATCCAGCCCATTCGGGCAGCGGCTTTGATCATGGCGTATTCCCCGCTGATATTATAGGCGCTCACCGGAACGTCCACGGCATTGCGGACTTCCCGGATAATATCCAGGTAAGGGAGGGCCGGCTTGACCATGACGATATCTGCGCCTTCTTCTACATCCATCCGGGCCTCCTTGACAGCTTCGATCCGGTTGGCATAGTCCATCTGGTAGGTTTTCTTGTCTCCGAAACCGGGTGCGGAATCCAGGGCATCCCTGAAGGGTCCGTAGAAACAAGAAGCATATTTGGCGCTATACGCCATGATCCCGGTCTTCGTGTACCCGTTTTCTTCCAGGCCTTTGCGGATGGCGCCGATGCGTCCGTCCATCATGTCGCTGGGCGCGACCCAATCGGCTCCGGCCTGCGCATGACTCAGGCTCATTTTTACCAGGGCCCCGACCGTCGGGTCGTTTACGATTTCTCCTTTTTCCACGATGCCGTCGTGACCGTAGGAGGAGTAAGGATCCAGGGCTACGTCCGTCATGACAATCATCCCGGGAACGGCGTCCTTGATGGCCCGGATGCTCCTTTGCATCAGTCCGTCCGGATTCCAGGCTTCCTTACCGGTATTGTCCTTACGCTCGTCGGTACACTTGATGAAGAGAAGTATGCAACGCAGGCCCATAGCCCACAGGTCCCTGACTTCTTTCACGGTCCCGTCCAGGCTACGGCGGTAATACCCTGGCATGGAGGGGATTTCATGGTTGGTTATACCTTCTCCTTCGTCGATGAACAGGGGGACGATGAAATCATTTGGCGTCAAGGTGGTTTCGGCCACTAATGAACGGATGGCAGGGGTCCCGCGGAGGATTCGATTGCGTCTTTGGAGGTACATGGTCAGGTCCAGTTTTTTGGATGCAGGCAGGCCTCCAGGGTAGTTGCTTCAGGGCTGCCTTCTTCCGGTGTGTAATGATATTTCCAGCGAGCCCGGGGGGGCAGGCTCATGAGGATGCTTTCGGTACGACCGTTTGTTCGGAGACCAAACAAGGTTCCCCGGTCATGGAGGAGGTTGAATTCCACATAGCGGCCCCGGCGCAATTCTTGCCAAAACACTTCCCGGTCGGAGTAGGGGGTGTCTTTGCGCCGGGCAACGATGGGGAGGTAGGCCGGGAGGAAGGCGTTGCCTTGGGCTATCTGAAAGTCCAGCAAAAGATCGGCGGGGCGCAGGTGATCATAAAACACGCCGCCGATGCCGCGCATTTCGCTTCCCCGGTGCCGGTTGACGAAATACGCATCGCATTCGGATTTGTACAGCGGATAAAGTTCCGTGCCGAAAGGGTCCATGGCGCGCCTGAGACAGGTGTGAAAGTGGCGCGCATCTTCTTCGAAAAGATAATAAGGCGTCAGGTCTGTCCCGCCGCCAAACCAGTTATCCAACAGTGCGCCATCGGAGTAGACTTCGAAATACCGCCAATTGGCGTGCACGGTGGGAACGTATGGGTTGAGGGGGTGAATGACCAGGGAAAGCCCTGCAGCGAACCATGTCGAGCCATCGATACCGAGTTGGGCACGCATCGGATCGGAGACGTCGCCCCAAACCACGGAGGTATTCACCCCGCCCTTTTCAAACACGGTGCCTTGCTCCATTGTCCGGGTCAGCCCGCCTCCGCCTCCGGGCCTTTCCCAGGCATCGGATGCGAAAACGGCACGTCCGTCCAGCGTTTCAAGTGCGCCACAGATCACCTCCTGAAGGGAGTGAATGTGGGCGGTAAACCGATCTTTTACGCTTTCCATGATTTGACAGTTTCCACAAAAGCAATGGCGTGGTCCACAGGTACGTTGGGCAGTATGCCGTGTCCCAGGTTGGCGATATGACCCTGCCCTCCAAAGGCATCCAGCATAGCCTTGACCTCTTTTTTGATTACCGGGATGGGATTCAGCAGGTGGGCGGGATCGTAGTTTCCTTGCAGCGCGACCTTTGGTCCCGCAAAAGACCGGGCCAATGAAGGGGAAATACACCAATCTATTCCGAGTCCATGCGCCCCCGTTGTTGCCATAGCGCCCAGGGAATGCCAGGCGCCCTTGGCAAAGATAATCACCGGGCAGGCGTCCCTGACGGCGTGCACGATTTGCCGGATATAGGGAAGGGACCAGGTCGCAAAATCTTCCGGACCCAGGAGGCCACCCCAGGAATCGAAAATCTGCACGAGGTCCGCCCCGGCTTCTGCCTGCGCCCGCAGGTAAAGGATGGTCGCGTCCGTGATCATTTGAAGGAGCTGGTGCGCCACCTGGGGTTGGGTATAGCAAAAGACCTTGGCCTCATCGAAAGTTTTGGAGCCCTTTCCCTGAACCATATAGCACAGGAGGGTCCATGGGGCCCCGGCAAAACCGATGAGGGGAACGCGCCCGTTCAATTCCCCTTTAATCATTTTAATGGCCTCCATTACGTAGGACAATTCTTCCCCGGGCTCGGGGATATGGAGGCGGCGAAGATCCGCCGGGTGATGCACAGGCTCGGGCAGGTAAGGACCTTTATTTTCGACCAGCTCGACCTCCAAACCCATGGCCTGGGGGATCACGAGTATATCCGAAAAAAGGATGGCGGCATCCACACCTATCTGGTCCACGGGATGGAGGGTGATGGCCGTGGCCAGTTCCGGGGTCTGCACGCGCTCGAAGAAAGAATATTTTTCCCTCAGCGCGCGGTAGTCGGGTAAGTACCGGCCCGCCTGGCGCATCATCCAAACTGGAGGACGTTCCGTTGGTTTTCCTGCCAGGACGCGCAGGATCAAATCATTTTTCAGTGGACTCATAATATGTTTGAATGCAATGCAACAGGGCCTCCTGGGTGGGGGAGGGGCTGCTGATAACTTGTGTGTCCTTGTGTTCGCGGGCCCGGGCGGCAGTTGTCTCTCCGATGGCAAAGGCAATGGCGCCGGGCGGGACCCGATTGTGTGTGAAAAAACTGTCTACCCCGCTGGGACTGAAAAACAGGACGGCATCGAAGGGGGTGTCGATGGTGTGTGGCGTTGCGATCGTTTCGTAAACGGGAATTTCGTGCACCGTCAGCCCGGCCTGTCGTAAGATGTCGGGTAACTCGGGCCGGTGCTCTTTTGCGCAAAAGAATAAGGCTTTGGTGAAGCGGCCGTCTTTTAGGATCGCGTGCGCCAGGTCTGTTGCATTTGCGGCGGTACATGCGATCTCCGCATCGGCCGGGAGGTGACCGCGGGTGTTACCGGAAAGGCAGGCGATGTTGCCGGCTAACGGCTGGATGGCATGGGCACTCGTATAAACAATCACCGTTTGATCGTTCGGTTTTTCGTGAGGTGGCAGCGCCAGACCCTTTTCTAAAATAAATTCTTCTTCCCGCAATGTCCAGCCCGCTTGACGCATTTTCTGGCTGATGCCTTCCCCGAGGATTTTGGTGCTCAATATGGAAAGGGGCTCAGTCATGCGGAAGCTTTTGAATGAGGGCGCCCGCTCCCTGGGCCAGGAGCGCTTCACCGGATTCGCGGCCAAGGTCCGCGGATGCGGGGCCGGTGCGCTCTACGCTTAGGCAGGTTACGCCGTCCAGGCTGCAAACATTCCCGCGAAAATGGACCTGCCCGTCGCGCAGCGTCGCCAGTGCGCCCACGGGGGTCGAACAACCGCCCATCATGATGGAGAGAAAAGCGCGCTCGATGTTTACGCAAGCGGCGGTGGAGGGATCGTTCAAGGGGCTACAGGCCTGGCGCATGGCCTCGTCCTCTTCCCGACAGGTGACCAGGATGGCGCCCTGGGCCGGAGCAGGGAGCATCCAATCCAGGGATAAACTATTCGCGGGCATTTCGCCGAGGCGTTCCAGTCCGGCCCTTGCAAAAATGGCGCCCTGCCAGTCGCTGTCCGCTAATTTTTTCAGGCGGGTTCCCACGTTACCCCGCAGATTTTCGATCCGGTGCCGGGGGAAGCGATGCAGCCACTGTGCTTTGCGGCGCAGGCTGCTGGTAGCGATGGTGGCGTTGCTTTCGCGGTCGTCGACCCAGGAGGAATCTCCGCGGAGCACGAGCAGGTCTCCCGGGTCGGCCCTGGAGAGCACGGCCGCAGCGGATAAGCCTTCGGCGAGCTGGACCGGGACATCCTTCATCGAATGGACCGCCAGGTCGATGCGGCCTGCGAGCAGGGCGGCATCCAGGGTCCTGGTAAAGATGCCCTGCACGCCTATCGCATATAAAGGGGTAACGAGGTCTATATCTCCCTCGCTTTTGATCAAGACCAATTCGAGAGAGTGGCCAGCGTCTTGGAGTTGCCGAAGGACAAGCGAGGCTTGCCACACGGCCAAACGGCTATCGCGTGTTCCTATGCGAATCTTCTTGCTCATCTATGATCAGGAACCGGCTGTTAAATAATCGTTGAGCGCCTCCAGGTAACAGCAGCCTTTGGGGTTGTTGCGGCGGATTTTGGCGGCGAGGTTGTTCATCACCTTTTGCATATGTTCCTCGGCGTTCAGATGGTCGGATGGTATCCGGCTCAGGGTATGACGCACTTCCTTCAGCACACCCATTTGTTGACGCATGAGGTACCAATCTTTGAATTCTTTCACGAATTCCGAAACGATGTCCAGGGCTTTGGGTATTTCCAGCTTCCTGCGGTTGATGGTGGCGTCGGTATCCCTGGACAGTTGATCTACGTTGATAAGGGTGACGCCAGGCATGTTCCCGATGGCCGGTTCCGCATTGAAGGGGATGGATAAGTCCAGGACCATGCGTACCGACGTATGTTCCAGGTCCGTTTTACGTAAGGTAGGCGCATCGGAATTGGTTGCTACGATGACGGCGTCGGCGTCAGCCAGCTCCGTATGGAGCTGATCCATGGCTGCATAACGGATGCCTTGTTCTTTGGCAAATTCCCTGGCGACTTCTTCGGTGCGATTGAGGACGACGATATTACGGGTACCCAGGTGGGCGAGTACGTTCTTGCAGGTGCTGCGCCCGATCTTTCCCAAACCTACCAGGGCGATCTTCAGGGATGGTCCGGATTGCAGGTGCGTTTTCAGGTATTGTATGGCGGCAAACGCGACCGAAACGGTACCGCTGCTGAGCTCGGTATTATTCTTAATGCTTTTGGAGAGTTGAAGGGTCGTATTGATGAGCCTTTCGGTAAAGGGTCCCAGGGCATCCCTTTCCTTGGCGAACCTGGCCGCGACCTTGATCTGGCCGTTGATCTCGTAGTCGCCCAGGATCTGGGAATCCAGGCCCGCGCTCACTTCGCAAAGGTGCTGAACGGCTTCCCATCCCTGGTATATGAAAGCGCTTTCTCCGAAGGTGCCCTCGTCTCCCCTGGTAAATGCGCACAATAATGAAATGAGTTGGCTTGCGTCAGAAGCGAAACCGCAGATTTCGGTGCGGTTGCACGTGGAAAGTACGAAAAGTTCCCCGAGACCCAGGGCACGACCCGAAGAAATGAGCTGACCGTATTGATCTTCCTTGATAGCAAAAAGGCTGCGAATCTCGGCGTCTGTTTTCTTGTAGCTGATCCCTACTATGAAAAATTGGTCTACGGTATGGTCGCTCATGGCTGCAAAGCTACTTTTGGATGCTTGTTTCATAAAAAATAACGGGTCATTACACTGTCATAAAATATTGCTTTGGCGGCCACGCAACGTATATACGAAGAAATAGACCGACGCAATTGTTTTAACTTCGTAAAATATTTATGGCATCTACTGCTGTTATCCTCATGAATCTGGGCTCCCCGGATTCCACAGAAGTAAAAGACGTACGAAAGTACCTTCACGAATTCCTGATGGACAAACGTGTCATCGACTATCCTTACGTATACCGGAAGTTGTTGGTGGATGGCCTTATCGCCCCCTTCAGGGCCCCAAAATCGGCGGAAGCGTATAAGAAGGTCTGGGAGCCAGGAGGCTCTCCGCTGATTGTTTTGACAAAAAAATTACAAAGCGCACTCGCGGATATTCTCCCTTTTCCCGTGGAAATTGCCATGCGCTACGGGAAACCTTCCATGCAATCGGCCTACAAAAGTTTGGCGACCCGGTATCCGGATTTGAAACAGGTCCTTTTGGTGCCCCTTTACCCACATTATGCCATGTCTTCGTATGAGACAGCAGTGGAACACGCCATTTCGGTACATCGCGCGGGTAAATATCCTTTTTCCATCAGCGTACTCCAACCTTTTTACAATGACCCTCTATATATAGGGGCGCTTGCCGATTCCATGCGGCCATTTATGGC
>CAZJDB010000174.1:0-8852 GCA_964544695.1 uncultured Chitinophagaceae bacterium | reverse complement strand
GCAGCAGCCGGCAATTCGCGGAATGCGACGGTGGCGGGCTACGTGCGTGATGCCAAGAACGGCGAACCCGTGATCGGCGCTTCGGTTTATATCGACCATTCCGGCATCGGCGCGGCCACCGACCAATACGGGTATTATGCCCTTAGCGTTTCCAAGGGACGTCACGTCCTTTACGTACAAAGTATCGGCATGCAGGACACGCGCAGACAACTCCTGGTATTCTCCGACGGCCGGCTCAATGTCGATATGCAGGGGCAGGTAGTGACCTTACGCAACGTCGTGATCTCTTCCGAAAAGGCGAGCAATATCCGCAGCCTCGACATGGGCATCCAACGGCTCTCTATTCAAACCATCAAGCAGGTTCCCGTAGTCTTCGGAGAACCTGACGTGCTCCGCGTGGTCCTCACCCTCCCGGGTGTCAAGTCCGTGGGCGAGTCCAGCACGGGCCTCAACGTGCGGGGAGGCAGCGCGGACCAGAACCTCATCCTGTTCAACGACGCCACTATTTACAACCCTTCCCACTTCTTCGGCCTTTTCTCCGCCTTCAACCCCGAGGTAGTAAAGGACGTGGAGCTGTATAAAAGCAGTATCCCTCCCCAATACGGAGGACGCCTTTCCTCGGTGCTGGACGTCTCCAGCCGGGAAGGGGATAAAAAAGAATTCACGGGTTCCGCGGGGATAGGACTACTAACGAGCCGCCTCAACCTGGAGGGACCCATCGATAAAAACAAAACATCCTTCATCGTTGGTGGCCGTACCACCTATGCCAACTGGCTGCTGAACCTGTTGCCCTCCCAATACAGCAACAGCCGGGCCGACTTCTACGACCTAAACCTGGGGGTTACCTCGGAGCTGGATAAGCACAATACCCTCTTTATCACGGGGTACCTCAGCTCCGACCGATTCAACCTGAACAGCGACACCCTTTATACATACGGGAACCGGAACGCCTCCATTAAATGGAAGCACATCTTCAGCAGCAGGACGACCATGGACATCTCGACGGGGTACGACCGCTATCAATACAAGATTTCCAGCAGCAACAACCCCGTCAACGCTTCCAGCCTGGCATTCAACATTAATCAGGCTTACCTCAAAGTTCACTTCAAGTATTACCTCAACGCTCATCATACCCTCGAGTACGGGCTCCAGTCGATCCACTACAAGCTCAACCCCGGAACCTATCAGCCGCTGGGTAAGGCCTCCCTGGTCGTCCCCGACACGCTCCAACCCGAGCGCGCCCTGGAAAGCGCCGTGTACCTGAGCGACGAATACAAGATTACGTCTGCTTTCTCCCTGGAGGGGGGCATCCGCTGGTCCATGTTCAATTACCTGGGCCCCTCCCTGGTCAACAACTATGCGCCCGGGCAACCCATCACCGTAGCCGATATGACGGGCACCACGGACTACCCTTCGGGCAAGATCATCAAGACCTATAACGGACCCGAATACCGGATCTCCGCACGATACGCCCTGGGCGAAAACCTTTCTGTCAAGGCCTCGTACAATACGGGACGTCAGTACATCCACATGCTCTCCAACACCACCGCCATGGCGCCCACGGATATTTGGAAGCTCAGCGACGCCAACATCCTCCCCAGCAAGGGGGATCAATATTCGCTGGGCGTGTACGAGAACTTCAAGTCCAATACGATCGAGACGTCCATAGAAGTATACTACCGGAACATCGACGACTACCTGGACTACAAGGACGGGGCCCAGCTCCTCCTCAACTCCCACATCGAAACGGATGTCCTGGAAGCCCAGGGCAAGGCCTATGGCATAGAGTTCCTCGTCCGGAAAACGGCTGGTAAGCTCAACGGCTGGTTCAGCTATACGTATTCGAGGATCCTCCTGAATGCCGGCAACCAGGTGAACAACGGGAATTGGTACCCCGCCAGCTACGACGAGCCCAACGACGCCAACCTTGTCGGCAACTACAAGATCAACCACCGCTTCAGCGTATCCCTGAATACCGCCTACAACACGGGGAGACCCATCACCTTGCCCATAGGCGTCTTTTATTATGCGGGCTCGGAGCGGACACTGTACGCCGACCGGAACAGCTACCGCATCCCTGATTACTTCCGCATGGATGTAGCCATGAATATCGAAGGGAACCATAAAGTCCATCAGAAGACCCACAATTCCTGGACCATCGGTGTATATAACCTTACCGGGAGGCAAAACCCGTACTCGGTGTATTTCGTGTCCCAAAACGGCGTGGTCAACGGGTACAAATTGTCCATATTCGGGACGGCCATCCCTTACATTAACTTTAATATCCGATTCTAATGAAAAAGCTCCTCCCCATACTATTTTTCGTCGCCTGCATAAAACCCTACAACCCCAACCTGCACAACCCCCCGACGGGATACCTCGTGATAGAAGGGAACATCAACAGCGGCTCGATTCCTACCGTCATCCACCTCAGCCGGACCGAGCCCCTGACCGACACCGCTACCGAAATCTATGAAAACGGGGCCACCGTGAACATCGACTGTTCCGACGGGACCATATACAATTCCTCGCCCCAGGGCAACGGCCAATACCTCTTCCCCATCCTAACCCTCGACACCACCAAGACCTTCCGCCTGGACATCCACACCTCGGACGGCAACCAATATCAATCGGACTATGTACCTGTCATTCCCAACCCACCCATCGACAGCATCAACGGCATCATGGGATCGGGCGGCATGAATATCTACGTCAACACCCACAACCCCCAAAACAATACGCGGTACTACCAATGGTCCTATTCCGAGACCTGGGAATACCATTCCGCCCAATCCAGCGTCTACATCTACGACCCTGTAGATTTACTGGTTATCCCACGCCCCGACTCCTTGCAGATTTTCACGTGCTGGAACACCGACAGCTCCACGGGACTCCTTCTCTTCAGCACCACCAAGTTGAGCAGTGATGTCGTCTACGAATTCCCCCTGATCAACATCCCCCAGGGAAACCAGAAGCTCAGCGTCGAGTACAGCGTGGCCGTCTCCCAATATGGCCTCAGCGAGGGCGCATACAATTATTTGTCGCTGATGCAATCCAATACCGAAAACCTGGGAAGCATCTTCGACCCCCTGCCCTCCAACCTCAAGGGAAACATCCATTGCATCACGCAGCCCTCGCAGACCGTAGTGGGCTATGCCAATGCCTCGTCCACCCAGTACCTGCGCGTCTTCATCCAGGAACCCTACCTCTGGGATTACTCTTACGGCTGCGAATACCCGGACACCGCTATTGCTCCCAATAAGGTCCTCAACAATTGGGATTTTACCGGTGTACAACCCAACCCCGTACCCATAGCCCCAGGTGGTTTTCCCTATCCTCCGCCCCCCGGCGTCTATATCCCGATCGATACCGCCGCCCCCAAATCGGGTTGGCTTTCTAACCTGAACGTATGCATCGATTGCCGCTTTCAGGGCGGCACCACCACCAAACCCACATTCTGGCAATGAGAAAGCTCTTTTTATTGCTCCTCGTTCCGTCTGTGCTGCACGCCCAGTCCGACCTCCAGGCCCACTGGACCACCTACCGGAACACGCACATCACCGAAAAGGTCTTCGTGCACACCGATAAGGACTACTACTTTTCCGGCGAGCTTTGCTGGTTCAAATGCTACGACGTCTCTGCCACCAACCTACGCCCCCTTGACCTCAGCAAGGTGGCCTATGTGGAAGTGCTGGACGTTGCCAACAAACCCGTCCTCCAGGCCAAGGTCGCCCTCAAAGGTGGCAGCGGCAGCGGGTCCTTTTATTTACCCTTTACCCTCGAATCGGGAACCTACCAACTCCGGGCATACACCAACTGGATGAAGAACCAGCCAGCCGAATACTTCTTCCAAAAATCTTTGACTATCCTCAACCCTCGCGCCGTCGATACCTTACCGGCTCCACCTGCGCCCAGGGCGACCTTTTCGCTTTTCCCCGAAGGGGGGAACCTCGTGGATGGCCTGACTTCCACCGTCGCCTTCATGGCCCTGGACGGTTTCGGTCAACCCCTCTCTTCCACCGGCATCGTCATCGATGATCACGGCGACACCCTGGCCTCATTTTCGGGCACCTTCGGCCGCTTCGCCATCACACCTTTCACCGGCCGCAGCTACACCGCGCACGTTCACTTTGCCGACGGGGAAGCCGCCGCGGTGGCGTTACCCTCTCCCTACGCCCAAGGCTATGTCATGCACCTGGACAGCACCTATGCCGTGTCCGTCCACACCAATGGCACCTCCGATCACAGCGTTTACCTCCTTGTCCACAACAATGCCGACGTCGAGGTTACCCTCTCCCAACCCTTATCCGATGGCCACGCCACCTTTCCATTGCCCGTAGATCACCTCGCGGAAGGTGTCTCCGTCCTGACCGTCTTCAACGAAGCCCGCCAGCCCGTGTGCGAGCGCTTATTTTATAAAGCCCCCACGCGACCCTCCTCCATCACCGTTACCCCCGATCGGTCGTCCTACGACACCCGATCTCCCGTCAGCCTGGCCGTTGCGCTGCCCGCAGGCCTCACCCACGCAGACCTGTCCATTAGTGTTTATCGCCTGGATTCCCTCCAGTCCTTCGACCCAAATAATATCTGTTCTTACTTTTGGTTAAACTCCGACCTGGGCGGCTACATTCCCCAAGGCGTCTCTGTCGATGACCTCCTCCTAACGCGTGGCTGGCGACGCTTCCGCTGGGAAGACGTCCTCCTGGACAAAACTCCCTTGTTCACCTACGCTGCCGAATATAACGGCCACCTCATTACCGGTAAAATCGTGGACACGCGTACCGGCGACCCCGTCCCCAACGTCGAAGGCTTCGTCTCCGCCCCCGGCACCCGCGCCGACTTCGCCTCCGCCATCAGCGACCGCGAAGGCCGCGTCGCTTTCGACCTGCCCCACATGTACGGCTCCAAAGAAATCGTCGCCCAGACCAACTCCACCAACCATGACAGCCTCTATAGGGTAGACATCAACAGCCCTTTCTCCGATGTGTATCCTTCGTGGCCCGAAACGCCTTTTATATTGCCGCTTCGCAACCCCAAAACCGTCCTTGAGCATAACCTTTCCATGCAGGTGCAAAACGCCTATGGCGCCATGAAGGCCCAGGGCCTCGTTTTCCCTCCTTCGGTCGATACCGCCTTCTTTTACAACAAACCCGACCTTAGTTACCTGTTGGACAACTATGTCCGTTTCACCACCATGGAGGAAGTACTTCGCGAATACGTACAACTGCTGAACGTCCAGCGCCACGGAGAGCACTTTCATCTTTGGGCGTATAACGACCCGGGGAAGGTTCCCTTTGATGACGATCCACTCGTGTTGCTGGACGGCGTGCCTTATTTCAACATCGATCTTTTCATGAAGTGCGATCCGCTCAAGGTGTGGAAAATAGACGTCATCACGCGGCGGTATATGCTGGGCGGGTCTTATTTTGATGGGATACTGAATTGCATCTCCTACAAGGGGGACCTGGCGGGGTTGCCTATCGATCCGCATGCTACGGCGCTGGATTACGAGGGGTTGCAGGAGCGGCGGGTGTTCTATTCGCCGTCTTATGTTGACGGGGCCCACCGGGCTTCGCGGTTGCCGGATTTTAGGGATGTGTTGTATTGGGATCCTTCCTTATCGGGCGGTCCTGTTCGGTTTTATTCTTCGGATTTGCCGGGGCGGTATGCGGTGGTGGTGCAAGGGGTCTCATCCGAAGGCGGCCCCGTGTATGGGCATTCGGAATTCGAGGTGCGCTAATTCACTTTTACAATTTCCACAATTTCAACCTTTCCTCTTGTGAAAGACCAGCCTCAAAGCCCTTAAGTTGATTTTGGCAATCCTCCATGGAATTGATCTTAGGCAAATATTCAATTTCAAATGAACATCTACTTACAGAAAATAGAAAATAGATTTCTTTGTTTGCATCATTTAAAATGAACATATCATTGTCTTTCCAATAACGCCTGACGAAGGTATCGAAGAATAAGCCTGGAACTGGATGGCCCTTTAGGTACAAAATTTTGCAAACTGTTCTATTCGCCTTTTTAAACCCAATAAAATAATCCGCATAGTCCGGATATAACTTACAAATGATCACCGCTTTAGTCTTTCTGTCCGGGGAAACTATTTCTTTGCCTAAGCGGACTTCCACTTCAAATTTTTCGCTTTCAATTGTATTATAAATAGCAATCAGATCTTCCGCGTCCCAATTATTTTTTAACCATATAGGTTCTAACGTATTTAAAAGCAACCTATACATAAACTTAACATTTTCGATATCAGATAAGTTGCTGAGTATCTCTGTATCCACGTTAAGATTAATGTGTGCATCTTTCCCATCATCCCAAATTATTCCGCGTTCATTCTTACTTGTATTTTCAATTAAAGTAATATATATTTTCCGATATGAAATGTATTTAAGTTGGGATAATTTTGCTTTCAAATTTACTTCGATTGCTGTTATCCCACTAGTTGCAATGCGATGTGATTCAAATCCAACCTCAAATCGTCTAAGCATATTAATTTTTCATTTTTGATTTATTCATCTGGAATTAAAGTCTCCCAACCATCTCCATAAGGCAATCCTTGTTCCCGAGGAGCCTTATTGTCCGGGTTGAGATTACGTCTTCGATATGCACTCACCATGAAACCCTCAAATTCATGCGCTGATGGTTTGTCAGTAAAATACGCGATTGTAAATTGTCGGATGATCAGGTTTGGATATGCAGCCCTAAGGGCATCTCCTAACCTCCCTCCCAATTGACCATCAGGCCTTCTGTTTCCGGTACCAAAATACGTATCATAAGCCATACTAGCCACACCATATTTCAAAGTCACCCATTTTAAACCATTAGTAATATCCCAGCCTCCAATTTCATAAACCTTGTGGGTAAATGGACTGGAAGCCGAGCTTATGTCATGTGAATTATCTTGACCTAATAACAAGCTTGGAAAACGTCCTTGGTCAAAAGCAGGGTCGCCAGAACTCCTTGCTGCACCATAAAGATGAAGGGTTTCCATGTCTTCAACCCCCTCCCCAATTTTATTAGGGATCAAGAGCAAGGGTATGGTCAAAACTCCCCCAAGGAGACTGGTTCCGGACGATATAACATCTGTTCCGCCTTCAATTACGCCGCTTTCTGTAACCAACAGGGGGCCGCGTGGAATAGGAGTGGGTGTTGTCGGGGTTAGAGGTTTGGGCAATACTATATTATCCGTAGGTGGGGGGGCAATGGCAGGCTTTGGCGCAGGCCCCGTTCCATTAATAACAATTTCCGGTAGTTGAACTGTATCCGGAGCTAAGCCCAGTGGGTCATTGAACAATATTGGATTATTCAATGCGAAGGAATATGGGCTTATTCCCTCTGCAACATCGGATAATTGATCGATTTGATGAAATCGTCCAATTTGGGGGTCAAACATTCGGAAATTGGCATCATATAAAGCCAATCCGCTTCCGTCGCTAAAATCCTTAACCTGTTGTTCATTCCCACCGTTAAATCTGTATTTATTGTCCGTTCCGAATGAAAGGGCACGAGAACTGATACCGGCCATTGTTAATCCGAACGGATAATAATACTACGGGGAAGTATGAGGTAAGAGTGCAAGGGATCTCTTCCAAAGGAGACCCTGTATATGGGCATTCGGAATTCGAGGTGAAGGCAAATTAAGAAGCCTGTTTACTTTCTTTAATTTACCATTCGTCTTATTAGTCTAATCCAAATATTGATACTTTTATTTAATTTTAGACTACCTTTTAAAAATAAGTTAAAACATGATTCATAAATTAGTCCTGTCAAATACTTTGGCATTTCTTTTACTTTCAATCCTGAGTTTTAATTCAAATGCGCAGATAACGCCAATTGAAATTTCAAATAAATTTTTCTCAATATACAAGGAGGTTGGTTCCAATCAAGCAGTCGATTATCTATTTTCGACCAATCACTACTCAGCCGATTCGAAAAGCGAAATAGAGAGCATTAAGGCAAAGCTTTACGAAAGTGCTCCATCTTTTGGTCAATTCTCAGGTTATGAACTTATATCAACTAAAATGGGTGGAAAGGATTTGGAATTATTAACTTTCATTGTAAAATTTGACCGACTGCCTTTAATATTTAAGTTGCTTTTTTATAAACCAGGAATCGATTGGAGAATTCAAAATTTTATTTTTAACACTGAGACCGATAGTGTCTTTTCTACGAAAGATTAGATGAGTCAACCTTTTTTCGGTCAACTTTTCTTTGGAAACGGCCGAATATTTTATTTCCAATTGTTAATATTACCCAATTAATACCAGCAACAAAGCCCCCCCAAAGAGGTGTAGCGATTATACAAATTAGAACCCCTTCTACACCGTATACCGACTGCCCATTAAAATAAATTGGAACTTGATGAAGACAGTTTAAAATTGCGACCAACGACATTATTGGTAATGCAACTAAAATAGTATACGAGAAAAAGAATACTTTAAACGAATATGTACTTTTACTCATATATTTCTTAAATTAATCTTTGATTGGTTGTAAATATGGTGAATGTCAAAAGTTTGAATTCATATCTACCGATGTTGACACGTCCTGAAAAAACCTTACACTTTTTAATTATTAATCCTAAAAAACATTGACAGGGATTTCTACTAATCCTGGAATTGCTTGACAGGGTTTAGGCCTCCAATTTAATTGTTTCCATTATAATTCTGCAAGCCAGCGTTTCCAAATTTCCTTTTTCTTGGTTTCCATTTCTTTGCGATCGGGCCTGTCATTTGGTGAGCTGCATTTGGAGTTAAAAAGTTCAGACTCGAATGAGGCCGCCTGCCATTATATACCTGGATTATTTTGTCAATCACCTTTTTTGCCTCCTTGTGGTTTTG
>CAZJDB010000173.1:0-9843 GCA_964544695.1 uncultured Chitinophagaceae bacterium | reverse complement strand
GAGCATCATGCAGACGCCTGGTACTACGGGTTGGGTGGGGAAGTGGCCTTCAAATATGGGATGGGCAGCATTTAGGGTGAGCTGCGCGGTGATGACCCCCGGGTCGTGTTGCATTTTTGCCTGGAACAGGTCGCCGAGGATCATTCGAAGCGTTTTAGATCGATGATGAAATGGAATTTCCGGTGCTCGATGTGGATGCTGTCAGGGATGCCATCCTGGTAGTTGACCATGGTGGCAACGACGACGGCTCGTTTTTTCGAGGCTTTTTCGGCGCGGAGGAGGTGGGTGCAGGTGCTGTCGGTGATGTAGTAGTTGGTGCCTTTCTCCTGGGGAAAAGCGTAGTATCGGTTTGTGCCGTCGCTCAGGGTGCGGCCCTGCGAGGTATGTTTGAATAGGACAAGCTCAAAGTCTTTGCGAAGGGTCTTGATGACGGCTTTTTTGTCCATCTGGTCGATGATGTGGTACACAGTAAAAGCGGTGTCATGGGGCGCCCAGCCGAAGTCGAAGAAGGTTGGGCCCGCCTGGTTGGTGAAAACGATGCGGGTGCTGCTGTCGGGCATGGTTTTCATGACCAGCAGGCCGTCCAGGTGCTTGCCCACGACTTCTACGGAGGTTTTGTAAATGGCACGACCCAGGGCAGGTTTGAAAGACTGCACGCAGGCCGGGTTCCCGGGGACGGGCTGCAGATGGCGGTAGGCTCCGGCGCAGCCAACTGCCCCGGCGCAGCCAACCAGACTAATGCAGGCTAAACAGCGCATCGGGAAGGTCCACATTTCGCTCCTTGTTGGTGAAGTTAATGAGGGTGTAGTCTCCCGAGGGCTCCGTCATACGGATACGGGAGGCGGTAAAGTCTTTCTTGTCCAGGACCAGGACAACCGTTTTGAAGAGTTCCTTCAGCGTTTTTTCCTGGGGGGTCAACTCTACGAGGTAGGTGGCTTCACCCTCGAAGATGCGTGTGTTGAAGTCAGGGTTGTTGACAGCGGTTCCGCGGACGCAATCGATGACGAGGTCATTGATCTTCCCGAAAAGTTTATTCGATTTGGCGGAAACGGAATTTTCTTTTGCCCCGTCCCTGATGTAGACGTGGTTATTCGCAAGGATCAGTAAATATTGAAAGGGGTGGACATATTCTAACCGGACATTGTTTTCTTTCTTGAAATAAAATTTACCCCGGGAGGTGATTTTTTCTTCCAGGACGCTCAAATCTTTTTCCTGGACAAAGTCGCTCCGGAGGCTGGAGGTTTGCTGGTATGCGGAGGCGAAGGCGGTTTTGAAGGCCTGAGGATTGGAAACGGGGGCATAACCTGGATACTGGGCGCGCGCGGCAACACTCCACAAGAGACATACAAAGCAAAGCTTACGCATAGGGGATCAAGTTACACATTTTATCCAAGCGGGAGATGCTGTAGCCGCTGTCGCGGGCTTTGTCGATGAATTCGCCCAGGATGGCTACCGTGCTTGCGCTTGTGTCGTGGAAAAGGACGATGGCGCCTGGTCGCAGGGCGCGCCCGACGCGCGCAAGGAGGTCTTCGGGGTTCTTGTTGACGGTGTCCAGGGACCGGATGTTCCAGCCGATGGGAATGTATTTTCCGCGACGGATGGCGCGCGCCAGATTGGGATTGGTTACGCCGTAGGGAGGGCGGAAGAGACGGGGCTTCAGGCCGGTAGCGGTATGCAGGGCTTCATCCATTTTGGCCAGGTCGGCGCGCATACGTTTTGTGCTGAACAGGTCGAACCAGAAATGATGCGAGAAACTATGGTTACCGATGATATGTCCGTTTTGATGCATTCGGTTTAACAACGCTTCGTGGCCCGCGATGCGGTTGCCGATGCAGAAGAAGGCGGCTTCGACTTTTTTTGTTTGTAAAATGTCCAGGATTTGGGGGGTGAAATCTGCCGCGGGTCCATCGTCGAAGGTTATGGCGATTTGTTTTTTTTCGGTGGGGCCACTGCAAAGGACGGGCAAATAGACGTTGGAGTCGATGCGATAGCTGCCCCAGCCAAGGGGTAAGGAACATAAGATGCCCCAGACTATGTAGATCGGTATGGATGCGTGAAACCAGAAGAAAACGACCAGTCCCGCCACGAATGCAATCGTGATGTTACGGGAGGTCAACATGCGGAAACGAGGTATAGGGAATGATGGATGTTCTGATAATGGTTGTAGATCAGGACGCGGCCATTGATCTCGCGGGCCCTTTGCACAGCCCTTGCCAGGGCGAATGCGGTGGCGGTGGGATATTCCCCGGAAAGGTGTTTGAAGCTTTCGGTGGGGAGATCCGGGAAAAGGCCCTGGTAGGTGCGATCGTTGGCCGGGTCGCCATTTAGGCCGACGAGCACCAGGTCGGGCGGCTCGTGGCTGGCTAGGAATTCACGGATGTGCCGGGCGGGATCGGTGGGCTTGTAGAAGGTGTCCAGGGCTTCCAGGCAAACACTACGGTCTTTGGTTCCTGGAGCCTTTGGGTCTTTGGTTCCGGGAGCCTTTGGGCCTTCGGTTCCGGAAGCCTTTGGGTCTTTGGTTCCGGGAGCCTTTGGGTCTTCGGTATCCAGGAGGAAAAAGGCGGCGCCTTCGCCGTTCACGGCACCATGGCGGTAGAGGCCGAAACGGGTGAGGATTTCGTGGGAAGTATCGGTGATCTCGTCGATGCCGCCTATGAGGACATTTCGGGCTTCTCCTTCCTGCAGTAGCATGATGGCGTCGAGGAGGGCGCTTTCAAATGAAAATCCTCTATGAACGAAGGTATTGTTATATCCGTGACACTGGAGGAGGAGCGCGATCTGGGCGCCCACGGTGTTGTGGGTGGATTGAATGAACGCGGTAGGCGTGAGCATTTCTTCCTTGTTGTCGATCATGCGCTTCAGGAAGACCGTGGTGTCTTCGAGGCAACCGTAGGCGGTGCCTGTAATGATCGCGTCGGGGGTGGCTCCGTTCAGGCATTCGAGGGCAGCGGCTACGCCCATTCGGATGATGCGGCTCATGCGACGAATGAGCTTTGGGTCTATCAACTTCGCGTAGTCGGGTTCTAGGGCGCGCATCCTGGGTGCGGGCTCCTCGGCGTGCGCGGGGCCGGTGTGACCCTGGGGTGCAATAATACCGGTGGAGCGGATGTAGATCATACCTTGGAAAAAATCAGGGAGGAACAATTGCCTCCGAACCCGAAGGAATTCGAAAGTACGTGGCGGACGTTCACGCCTTTTTGGAAGGTCGTGATGGGACTGAAGGGCAGTTCCTTCATGGGGGTTTCCAATCTTAGGTTAGGATAAAGATAGCCTCCTTCGAGTGCCATGATGGAAAAGACGGCCTCGATGCCCCCGCTGCCACCCAGGGTATGACCGGTAAAGCTTTTGGTGGAGCTCATGGGAGGGTAGTCGGGGTCGAATAAGGTTTGAATGGCGCTCCCCTCGGATATATCGTTGTTTTGGGTGCCCGTTCCATGGAGGTTGATGTAGTCGATGTCTCCCGGTTTCAGGTTGGCTTTTTTCAGCGCTTCGCGCATGGCTTGGAGGGAGCCTTGACCGCCGGGGGAGGAGGCGGTTTGGTGGTAGGCGTCGTTTGCGTTGGCGTAGCCGCTTAAAGTGGCGGAGGGGGACTTAGTGATTTTTTCTGAGGTAAGGACAAGATAGCCTGCGCCTTCGCCCAGATTGAGGCCCTGGCGATGCTCGTCGAAAGGCTTGCAAGGGTTGGAGTCCAGGATCATCAAGGTATTGAAGCCGTTGAGGGTGAATTTTGCCAGCGCATCCGCGCCTCCGGCTACGACGGCGTCCAGGTATCCGTGGCGGATGAGCCTCGCCCCGAAGAAGATGGCGTTGGCGGAGGAGGAACAGGCGGTGCTGATGGTGCTGACGTGGTGGGTGATGCCCAGGCGGTCGGCGACCATTTCGGTGACGCTGCCGCATTCGTGGTATTGGAAATTGCGGAGTTTTCCATTGGGGAAGGCGACTTCGGTTTTATCCATGCCGCCGATCGTGTTGGCGGAAATGAAGCCGATGCGGATCCCACTTGGGAGATTGGCCTGCTGCAACGCCTCGGCAGCGGCGATGGCGCTGAGAAGGGCGGTTCGGGGAGCGGTTTCCGGGAGGCAGGCGATTTGAGCGAGTTGCGCGTTGGAGTAAGGCACCTCCGCCACGGGCAGGGGGTGAATCGATTGGAGCCGCTGCATAGGTCCCATCCCTGCCCGGCCTTTTTCAAGGGCGTCCAGGCTTTCCGCTTTTCCTTTTCCTATGGCGGAAATGACCCCGGCCCCGGCCACGAAAATGTTCATTGGTGATCCGTGATGTATTGGGCCATGGTCCTGACCGTCCGGAATACGGCAGGGCCCTCATCGGCGTGGGCCAACTTGATCTTGTATTCCTGTTGCAGGAGCACGATCAGTTCCAGGGCGTCAATGGAATCGAGTCCCAGTCCTTCCACAAACAAGGGCTCGTCATCCCCAATGCTTTCAGGCGTCATGTCCTTCAAATTCAACTGGGTAATGATCTGTCGCTTCAGTTCGGCCATTAACTTATCCATACACTTTTTTAAGATTCTCGATTGAAAATTCAGTATCCGATGCGCGGTATTCCACCAACCAGAGGGCGGCGTGGTATTGGGCACCCAAAAATTCTACCCAGCCGCAGATACAAGCTTGGGTCGGCGTTTCATCCATCAGGCTTTCCACGTACCGCTTTATAAAAGTAGCATCGAATGCCTTAAATACAAAAAAACTGTTCTCCCCCTTGAACCCGTTGCGGATGCAGATTTCGCCAATCACGATGTTGGGCAGGGTATATACGAACAGGGCAGGGCTGGGAATATCTTTCGTGCTTTGTTGGTATCGGATATCGGTGTCGAGACTGGAGTTGGCGTTGCTCAGGATGACGGCTATGTCTTCTTTGGGATATTTCAGGGGCCTGTCTTTTAGGAGGATTTCGGCGGCCAGGAAACCGAGTTTGCTTAGCGCATCCATCTTGTAGAACTTAGGATACTGGATTTCCTCGGCGGCATAGACCTGTTCCAGTGAGTGGCCATCATGGCGGAGCATGCCGTCCTTGAAGACCTTGCCGTCCCGGATGACACAACTCCCAGTAATGAACAGCTTACTCAACGACAGGTTTTTTGAGACTGTCGCGAAAGGTTATAAGCGAGGCTAACTTGTAGACGGCGGTCGCATGGTTCTTCACATACGGGTTCGTCATATCCCATACATAACCCGCGAGGACCGAGCAGATTTGGCTTTTGATGAGGGGGTCCTGGTCGTCGGCAAAGAAAATGGTATCCAGGACGCCTTCGTACCATGTGTTGACGTAGGTGCGGAAGGTGTTGACGCCTTGCTGCATGACTTGGGTGTATTCTTTATCCCAATCTACGTTTTCTCCATTCAGGGTCTTTATGACCAGGTGTGCGGCGAGTTGGCTGGATACCGTGGCCAGGGTCACCCCTGAAGAGAAAACAGGGTCCAGGAATTCGGTCACGTTGCCTGTCAGGACAAAACCATCTCCGTAGAAACGTTCGGTCGTACTGGACCAGGACTGGAGGGTGCGGGGTTCCCAGATGAATTCGGCACCCTCGAAACGGTCGGCAATGTAGGGGCTGGAGGCGATCAATGCACGCATTTGGGCTTCGGGAGCGCCGGCGGCAGTCGCGCCGGCCGAGGTGGCGGCAATCGCGCCGGCCGAGGCGGTGGCAATCGGGCTGGCGGAGGTGGCGGCAGTCGCGCCGGCCGAGGCAGCGGCAATCGGGCTGGCTGAGGCGCTATTGGCGGCGGTGGCTTCGAAGAAGGTAGTATCTCCTACAAAGCCGATAGAAGTATTCCCATTGGAAAAAGGGATGATCCATATCCAAACGCCAGGTTTGTGGACGACGATGGTAATGCGGTTGGGCTCATCGGCGGCGGCGCGTTTGAGGTCTTTGCTGTGCACGAATACGGCTTTTCGCGGGGGCAGGCTGCTGGGCTTGTCCAGGTTGAAGAGGCGGGGGATGACGCGGCCGTAACCGCTGCCGTCGATGATGAAGCGCGCTGCAATTTCGGTAACAACGCCCGAGGGGTCTTCGACGGTGATGATGGACGAGTGGTCTTCGAGAAAGCGGATGGCCGTGACCGTGGATTGGTAGTGGACGGGGACGCCTTGGACTTCGACAGTATCCGCAAGGATCTTATCGAACTCGGCCCTGGGGACTTGCCATGTCCAGGTCCAACCGGGGGTGAACGCATCGGCAAAGGAATAATCGCAGATCTTTCCGTTCTTTTCGAACTTGGCGCCGCCTTTTTCCTGAAAACCCGCGGCCCGGACGGCATCCAGGAAGCCTGCTTCTTCAAGGGCCTCCATGCAACGGGGGAGTAGGCTTTCTCCAATGACGAAGCGCGGGAAGGTTTGCTTTTCTACAATGGTTACGGAGTATCCGGCTTTATGAACGATGGAGGCGGCTACCGTCCCTGCAGGACCTGCGCCAATGACCAGGACGTCTACATTATACATTTTGCTTCTTTTTGCACTTTAATAAGGTATGGCTGAGACCGATATGGTCGACCTGTTCGGTGACTTCAAAACCCGCGGCCCGGACGCATTCCAGGAAGACGCGCGAGTCGTACATCTGGCTGTTTCCGTTGGCCAGGGCGGTGAAGTAAATGGAGGTCTGCTGGAGACAAAAGGCGGCCGTCTCGAAGCGCTGCAGATCCCAGAAGGCTTCCAGGATGAGGACGTAACCTTTTTCGTCGATGGCGTCGTAACAGCGTCTGAGTATGGAGATAATTTCTTCTTCGGAGAAACAGTCCAGGAACTGGCTCATCCAAATGGCATCGAAGCCCTTCGGGAAGGGTTGGGTTTCGTCCAGGATGTTGGTGGGGTGGAAAGATACCCGGTCAGTAAGCTGTAGCTCGGCGATCCGTGTTTTGGCTACGTCGAGTTGGCCGGGGAGATCCATGATGGTGATGTGAATGTCTTTGTTGTACCCCGCGCTGGCGATGGCCCATTTTCCTGTATTGCCCCCGATGTCCAGTAAATTGCGGATCCCATTGGAATAGACATGGGATATGACCGAGGGGAATGCTTTATCCGAAAAGAAATGATCGAAGTTGAACCAGCTTTTTTGTACCTGGGCGGGCAGTTTGGAAAGGCCTTCATAAATGGTGGGCCAGCTACCGAATTCCTTCAGTCCCTCGGGTTTGCCCTGGCGTATGCTGCCCTCCAGATCGAATAAACCACGATAACAGACATCGTTGATAAAGTCCATGTTTACGGTGGTCAGTGGATCGTGGAGGATGAAGTAACCCGTTTTGGTGAGGGTGTACCTATTATCGTCGACCAGGACCAACCCTATACCCAGGCCCGATTCTAGCAGGACCCTGATGCCATAGCGGGACAGACCGGTCTTTTGCATCAGGTCCTCCAGGGTCTGGCCGGGAGACTCCTCGATGGCTTTGAGTATACCCGTGTCCCTAAGCACTTTGGCTACCTGGAAGACAACCGGGCCGAAGGCGATCCATTGCGCCTGGTCCTTGGCTTCGATAGCACTCTTCGTATCCTTCGCGTAAAAATTCATATGGCGGTTTTGATCTTTTCCAATACTATGGCGGCATTACAACCCCCGAAGCCGGAGGCCGTTTTCAGGCAATGCCTTATGGGTTTTTCGAGGGGTTTGCTGAGCACATTCACGGGCAATACGGTGCCGGGTCTGCCATAGCCCCGGGTGGGTAAAATTATATTTTCCCTCAGGGATTGCATGGAAACAACGGCCTCCACCAGGCCGGCGGCTCCCAGGGTATGGCCAAAAAAGCCTTTTAGGCTGCCGACAGGAACGTCTTTGAGGCCCGTCAAATGGATGGCCTTGGCTTCCATATCGTCATTGTAGACGGTGGCGGTTCCGTGGGCTGAAATAAAGTCTATGTCGGGGTTTCCAGCCTGGGTCATAGCGCGTCGGATGGCCAGGGCGAGTTCTTCGCCGGTACGGGAAGGGCCGGAAATGTGGTTGGCGTCATTGCTTACAGCGCCGCCTTTCAGGCGAATGCCTCCGGGAGTGGTGGATAATACGGCGGAAGCTGCGGCCTCGCCGAGGGTGACGCCCTTGCGATCGGCATCGAAGGGGCGGCAGGGCTCGGGGCTGACGGCCTGGAAGGACTGGAAGCCGGAGAGGATGAAATTCGTGATCAGATCGGCTCCGCAGATCAGGGCGTGATCGTAGGCGCCGGATCTCAGCAGCCTTCCGGCGGTGATCATGGCCTGGAGGCCCGATATGCAGGCGTGGGATACGACGATGGGAGGGTTGACCAGGCCTAAGGCGTCTGTTATGTTTTGGGCGCTAACGGCCAGGGATATCTTTTGAGGATCTGATATACCCTTTTCTAAAAAATTTATGTTGCCTTTGGTGGAGGAGAGGATGAAAATCAGTCGTGGATCAGCAGGGTCCAAACCACTGGCGCTGAGTGATTGTGCCGCGGAGTCCAGGACGAGGTCTTCGAAGGTCGGTTGCGTATCGAACAGGGCGGCATAATACGTTTCGTGCAAACGGATTCCCGTGCGGTCCCCGGCAAGGGCGCGAAAATTTTCCTCGGTCGTCCGACCCAGGGGGGAAACGATATTGTCCGCGATCACGAATACATCGCTCATATCATGCTGTGTTTGTGCTTCCATTCTTCATAAAAGGGTGGATTCGTCAATTGCAGGGCGTTGCTTTCACGGTCCAGGAATACCTGCACCGAGGAGCCGGTAGCCACCAGGACCCCCGAGCCTGCATTGAAGAGACGGTAATCGAAATGAAGCTTGGCGGCGACACAGGGCGTGTACGTCGTTTCCACGATCACGCTTTCCCCGTAACGCAGGGCGCGCTTGTAATCGCATTGTACACTAACCACGGGGACGACTACCCCCAGCCTGTAAAAGTCCAGGTACCCCAACCCGTATTTTTTTCCGAATGCTTCCCTTCCGTCTTCAAAGTAGCGGATGTAGTGGCCATGCCACACGATTCCCAAAGGGTCCGCTTCGTTAAACCGTACCGCTACTTCGAACCGGTCCGTCAATTTCTTTTCTTCCACTCTTCGTATTTATGTTTGTCGATTTCGATGATGACTTTCTTGATGCCGTTGGCCCAGTAGTTTCTGGTCGTCATCCCGCCTTTGGTTTCTCCTTCCAGGCGCTCGGTGAGGAGAACGCTGCTGGTCTTCAAATCCACGAGGGTGACCCAGACGATTTCGATTTGCCTGATCCTGTCCATGGCCTCCACAACGAATAAGATGCCTATGCCCGTACTGTTGTATCCCATGGATTTGACCATGGCCTTGATATCTTCGAACCTCAGCCGGTTGTCGTCAGTGGAATCGGTGGAAACGATCATATCCTTGTTGATATCCCCGTTGCGCTTATTCACTATAGTCAGGTCGTTGTCCACGGCGGCCCGACGGAAGGCGCCCTTGATGTCGTATTTCTGGAATTCATTGATGAAGAGGCCATTGATCCCGGGATAGACGTCGTAAATGAAGCTGGCGGCGGGGGCGGGATCGCCGATGACTTTAGCCTGGGTGAAGTCGCAGCCCAGCCAGGTGGCCGTGATTGCGGTGTTGCTGAAAAATTCTTTGAGGGTTTGAGCGAATGAGGCCGCGGGCGCCAGAGGCAGAAGCAGGGCTACAATTACTTTTTTCATATGTCAATGAATATTTTTAACTGACATTCGGCAATTTTATCAGTACCGTGGTAAACCGTTCCCCGGACTTGGGTTACCTGGAAGATCTGGCGCTCGACTTTTATACTCGTTCTGAGTTCTGCGCCCGCTTCGGGGAGGCGGTGTATGATGAGTTCCTGGACGGAACCAATGTAACCGAGTGGAATGGGTATCCCTTCCTTCTTCGCCTGGTAACCCGCCCTGGCGGCTGC
>CAZJDB010000172.1:0-23571 GCA_964544695.1 uncultured Chitinophagaceae bacterium | reverse complement strand
TTATTGAAAAAGAGCAACTAGTGTAAATAATTAGAGAGCAACCTAGGCCGCTCTCTAAGCAGGCTGGCTTATAGCCGCCTAAAGGACAAAACTAAAAAAATATTTCAACACGGACTTGGTTCGTAACACAGAATCTTTTTTCATCGACCGAACCTTCCGGTTTCCACCATCTTGCAAGGCTAACACGGAGTAAGGTATGTGCTGGGATCGAAGCACGCGCTTGGGCCAATCCCTTATACTTCATTTTCCGCTTAGACGCATGACGATATGCGGGCAGATATAAATAATGCCCGTCCTTTTCATAATTAATTGGCCTGTCATTAATCCAAAAGCCTTCGCTATGTTTGGGAATATTACGTTGCAACTCAGATATATAGCCTGCGCCCGCTTCGGCCCAAAGCAACCTGGAATCGAAAAGATGGTCAATGGATCCCCGCCAGATGTGCGCCCCTGACTGCAATATAAATCCAGACAGGTCGTCTATGGACCGAATATAAGATTGGGATTCAACTATCACGTCTTCATTATGTGGATCGCTAAGGTTTTCGACCTTTTGGAAATCGATATTCCATACTTGACCTATCTGATACTCTGTATCCAAATAAGGATGCCAGCCGTCAGGATTGAGCAGTCTTATATATTGTTTGTTTTCCAATACCATACCTCCAACGAATACATTATTGCCGCCCAGGTTGGTTTTAGATAAGATAAGCACTTCCATCTTCCTAATTTACAACATTGATTTCGAAATTTTCAAGTGGAGTCCTCTCTGCGGGCTCTTTGCAGGAGAAACCCTTCTGGTAATAGCAGATCTTTCGCTGTTGGCATGTTTTGAACTCATAACTTTCAACGCCGTGTAAAGATGAAAAAGATGAATTTTTTTTGTAACTTAGCACTAGATAATTAACCTATTATGAATGGTTTAAGTATATATACAAAATTTGAGACCCTCCCTTCAAATCTAAAGCAGGAGGTTTCCGATTTTATTGATTTCCTGGTCCAAAAGTCATCTTCGAAAAATAAGAAGGCCGTTCCGACTTTCGGAAGCGCAAAGGGTAAAATTAAAATGGCCCCGGATTTTGACGCCCCACTTGAAGATTTCAAAGACTATATGTAATGGAGTATTTACTGGATACCCATACATTTCTTTGGTTCATCAATGGCGATATGCAGCTATCGAAAAAGGCCGACATTCATCGAGAGAATATAAAGGTTACTATGGCCGATGAAGATGTATGGGTTAGTCTTTAATGGTTTAGGGGAGCCAGCCGCTATAACAATGGCTGTACGCGTTATGGGAGAAAATATTATTTAAGGCTGGTCAAAGGTTGGGCAAAAATAAAGGCGACTAAGGGTGGCAAGATTCGAACCTAAAGCAATTGATTTTGAGCATGATATTTTTGCAATCACGTTGATAAAATATAAAACCCGCTCGTGGAGCGGGTTTTGAAATATAGTCGGGGAGACTGGATTACCTCCGCCGCCAAAGGCGGCTTCGGTGATCCAGGAATGGGGGTGTTCAGAACACATATCCCTTCGATTAAGTCCCCTTCGGGGCCTTTTTATTTTCCCTTCCCTCGTCCGTGCGAGCAAGCTCGCCCGTCCTCGCTCAGGAAAAATAAAAAGCCACCGCTGGCGCGGTGGCTTAATCGAAGTGCTATGTGTTCTGTCGGGGAGACTGGATTCGAACCAGCGACCACTTGCACCCCATACAAGTGCGCTACCGGGCTGCGCTACTCCCCGAAAAGGTTAAAAGTGGGTTGCAAAGGTAAGTTTTTAATGGAATTGGCAAAATTGGGAAAACAAAATATCTTAGCGCCAACGAAATACAAGCATGAGGGTACTCATAAGGGAAGCAAAAATCGTTGATCCAAGGTCTCCTTTTGACGGTAAGGTTGTCGATCTCCTCATTGAAAACGGAAAAATCTCCAAAATCACCCCGAGCCCCGCAAACTCCGGAAGCGCTGCAAGCAAGGCAAGCCCAACAAGCAAGGCAAGCCCCGCAAACCAGCCCCAAACCGAAATCATCGAAATCAAAGGTCTTCACGTCTCCCCCGGATGGGTAGACATCTTCGCCCAATTCCACGACCCCGGCCAGGAGCACAAAGAAACAATCGAGACCGGAATAGAAGCAGCCAAAAGGGGCGGTTTCACCGAAGTGATGACCGTCCCCAACACGACCCCCGCCATATCCACGAAATCCATGGTGGAATACGCAAAAAGGCCCGGCGTCCACCCCATAGGAGCCGTCAGCAAGAACCTCGAAGGGAAGGAATTGGCGGAAATGTACGATATGTATGCAAGCGGGGCAAAGGCCTTCAGCGATGGATGGAAGCCGATCCAATCCGGAGGCCTGCTCCTAAAAGCCCTTCAGTACCTGAAAACGATCGAAGGCACCCTGATCCAGGTGCCCGAAGACCAAAGCATCAGCCCAAGAGGCCAGATGCACGAAGGGATCGTATCGACACGGATGGGGTTACCCGGCAAACCCATCCTGGCCGAGGAGGTGATGGTGGAAAGGGACCTCAAACTACTGGAATACACCGGATCTTCCCTGCATTTCACGGGAGTCACTTCGGAGAAGTCCATAGAAGCGATCAATAACGCAAAACAAGCGGGTCTGAAAGTCACCTGTTCGGTATCTCCCTACCACCTTTCCTTCTGCGACGAAGACCTGGAGGGTTACAATACGAATCTCAAATTGAACCCCCCGCTCAGGGACCGGAAGTCGATGATGGCACTAAGACAAGCCGTAAAGGATGGAAAAGTTGACATAATAACGAGCCAACACCTTCCGCAGGATTGGGACAGCAAGGAGTGTGAATTCGAGTACGCCAAACCAGGTGCCATAGGCCTGGAATGTGCATACGGAGCGCTAGTCGAAACAACGGAAATAACACCACAACAAACCGCCACCCTCCTCAGCATCAACCCAAGAAAGATATTCCACCTGGAAAGCGCTGAAATAAAAGAGGGCCACCCCGCGAATTTGACCCTCTTCCTGCCGGAGGCCACCTATACGTTCGACAAAGACATGCTGAAGTCCAAATCCAGGAACTGCCCCTACCTGGGAAAGACCCTGAAAGGACAAGTAATGGGCACTATCCTCCACTCCCAACTCAACCTGGTATAAAAGTGAAACTGAAAACATTAGGCATTTACCAGGGAATCATATTTACAATAATATTTGGCGCCTTTTCTTTTATAACGTGGTCCAGGGGGGTGGATACCTACATCGAATTCGGCCCATATATACTCTACGGATGGGGAGGCCTGACGCTTGTGATACCTGTCCTGGTCGGCCTGGCCTATCGTCAAATAACAAAACCCAAAGAACTGACCTTCACCGACGCCCTGCAATTTGCCTTCCTGACCTATGTCATCTATGAGGTGGGCTATGCCACAGTAAACGTGGTCTTATCCAACTTTCTCGATAAGGGATTCAACCATGCCACCTACGTAACCGCCCTTCATAATGACATAGCCGATGCTATAAAATTGGGCAAACCCGCGGATGGTTTCAATAAGGAGCTTGCCTTTGAAAATGCGCATCCGTCGGGACCCTATACCTTCATTCAGGTTATCCTTAGCCTTGGCCAAGGTCTGATCTGGGGTTTCATGAAAGCCATGCTGGTAGCCATAGTGATCCGAAAGCGCCCGCGAGGACCAAAGGCGCCCGGAGACCCCCAAAAACCCTAATTTTGCACTCCATGAACATTTCAATTGTTATCCCCTTATACAATGAAGATGAATCCCTTCCAGAGCTTTGCGCCTGGATCGAAAGGGTCATGGACACGCACGGATATTCCTATGAGGTGATATTGGTCGACGATGGAAGCACGGATGACTCCTGGGAGGTAATCCAAAAACTCCACGGCAAAAACCCGAAAATTAAAGGCATTCACTTTCAACGCAACTACGGCAAATCCGCCGCCCTGAACGAAGGGTTCAAAGCGGTCCAGGGCGACGTGGTGATCACTATGGATGCGGACCTCCAGGACAGTCCGGAAGAAATACCCGGACTTTACGACATGATCGTGGACGATGGGTACGATATGGTAAGCGGCTGGAAAAGGAAACGCTTCGACAACACCTTCACGAAGAATATCCCGAGCAAATTTTTCAATTGGTGGACGCGCAGGATCACCAAGATTCCCTTGCACGACTTCAATTGCGGACTAAAGTCATATAAGAAAAAGGTCGTCAAAAGCATCGAGGTGTACGGAGAAATGCACCGTCAGATCCCCGTCCTGGCCAAGTGGGCGGGCTTTCGGAAGATAGGGGAAAAGGTCGTGACCCATCAGGCCAGGAAATACGGGGTGTCCAAATTCGGATGGGAGCGCTTCGTGAACGGCTTCCTGGATCTGGCCAGCGTAATGTTCGTGGGTCGCTTCGGGAAAAGGCCCATGCACTTCTTCGGGCTATGGGGCAGCCTGATTTCCTTTGCGGGATTTTGCATTTGGGTCTACCTCGGGGTGGCGAAAATCGTCTGGAAGCAATACAACATGACGGACCGCCCCATATTCTATATCGGATTGATTTCCATAGTGATCGGTGTTCAATTATTCCTCGCGGGCTTCCTGGGAGAGCTGATTTCGCGCAATGCCGCCGACCGGAACGCCTACCTCATTGACAAAAAGGAAGGTTTATGATCGTCCTCCTCGGTCCGGTACATCCTTACCGGGGAGGAGGGATCGTGTCTTTCAATGAAAGATTATTAAAAGCGCTGCAAGACGAGGGCCAGGAGGTCATGGTATTCAACTTCAAGGTTCTTTACCCCAAAATGCTTTTCCCTGGTAAGTCACAAATAACAGAAGAACCCTACCCCTTACCCTACGAAAGCCCCCGCATCATCCATTCGTTCAACCCCTTCAACTGGATAACCACCGGCCGCAAGCTCAACAAAATATCCCCGGATATCATCCTCGTCCGCTATTGGCTCCCCTTCCTGGGCCCCTGCCTGGGCGCCATCCTGAGAAGAGCCAACAAAAAGTCCAGGATCATCTGCATTGCCGACAATATCATCCCTCATGAAAAAAGGCCCGGAGACAAACCCTTCACGCGCTATTTCGTAAAACCCGTGGACGCCTTCATCACCATGAGTGAAAAGGTCCAAAAAGACCTCCGCAAATTCACGGCAAAACCTTCCAAACTCGTTCCCCACCCCCTTTATGATGCCTTTGGCCCCGCCGTGGGAAAAGCCGAGGCAAGGGCCCACCTGAAACTGCCCCAAAACGAAAAAATCGTCTTATTCTTTGGCTTCATCCGCAAGTACAAAGGCCTTGACCTCCTGCTAACGGCTATGCAGGAACTAAAAGACGTCCACCTCCTCATAGCCGGCGAATTCTATGACGGCAAGGAAGGATACAACCTGGACGGACAAAATATCATCGATAGGACAGGATTTATTCCGGATAAAGAAATCCCCTACTACTTCGGCGCCGCCGATTTCGTCATCCAACCCTACATCAGCGCCACCCAAAGCGGCGTCACACCCCTCGCCTACTTCTACGAAAAAGCCATGCTCGTCACCAATGTGGGTGGCCTTCCCGACCTCGTGAGAAATTCCGGTGTAGTAGTCGAGCCCGAACCAAAAGCTATCGCCAAAGGAATAATGAAACTCTACGAAAAAGGCGAAGCTCACTTCCAACCATATCTGAAAGAGGAAAAGAAAAAATACAGCTGGGAAACCCTCGCCAAAACCATCCTGGAATTAGCCGCCGCACCAGAGCCGAACGCCTGAAAAACCCATAAGTCCCGCCAAATCCGTAACTTGCAAGAATATGGTAAGTGTTGTAACCGGGCAGTCGCCCCTCCCGGCCGTGGATGCGTCCTGGACTCTTTTCCTGGACCGGGATGGCGTCATCAATGTCGAGAAGCCCATGGACTACGTGCGCAATTGGGATGAATTCCAGTTCAACCCCGGCGTGAAGGAAGCGTTAAAAATCCTAAGCGGGATATTCGGAAAGATCATAGTCGTCACCAACCAAAGGGGCGTTGGAAAAGGATTGATGACCGAAAGCGACCTGAAGGACATTCACGAAAATATGATCAGCGAAGTCACCAAGAAGGGAGGCCGGATCGACAAAGTCTACTACGCCCCCGACCCGAACGACGACGCCCCCCGTCGCAAACCCAGCCCCCAGATGGGCCTGGAAGCCATGCAGGAGTATCCCGGGATCGATCCCCAAAAAGGGTTCATGGTTGGGAACACCTTCAGCGATATGGAATTCGGCCGCAACATCGGCGTCAAAACCGTTTTCCTGCCGACCACCCGTTCAGAGCCACCCTTGCCCCACCCTTTGGTGGATTTCCTGTATCCCGACCTCCTCACATTGGCCAAGGCCTTCCGCGATGCAATAAATCGCCCCTCAAAACAGTTATAGGTGCGTATGCCGCTTAAACTCCAATACCTCCTTTTCCTCTTAATAGCACTGCCCGCCACCGCCCAGCGAACCGCCTTCCGCGCATCTGAAGACTCTCTGACCAACCTGGGCAACATCATGGTCAACGGCCGAACCTCCTCCGAACGCTTCCAGGCCGACAGCCAATTCACCCGGATCCTGGTGCGGGCCTTAAAAATCAAAAACTCCTTCTATTACCCCTTCGATTCCCTGGAAAACGTTTCCCATCTCTACGCACCCGACACCACGTTCCGAATCTTCACCTGGGAAATCATGGTCGATGACGACAATTTCCGTCGCCACGGCGCCATTCAAATGCGCACCCCCGACGGCTCCCTGAAACTGGTCCCCCTCATCGACAGGACAAAAACAATAGACGACCTCATGGACACCGTCACCAGCAACGAATACTGGATCGGCAACATCTATTATAAAATCGTAGAAAAGAAATTCCAGGGCAAGCCCTATTATACCCTCCTGGGGTATGATGAAAACGACCTCAGTTCCACACGGAAATGGATCGAAGTCATGACCTTCGACGAAAACCAAAAACCTGTATTTGGCGGAAAATATTTCACCTTCCAGGCCGGGGACCCGGAGGACCCGAAAACGGCCATCAGCCGCTACATGATCGAATACAAGAAGGGCGGCACCGCCCGCGTTCAGTATGACCCCGACATGGACCTCATCATCCTCGATCACCTGGAGTCCGAAAGCAACGAACCCGAAAAGAAATACACCCTCATCCCCGACGGAGATTACGAGGGCTTCCGTTGGGTAAACGGCAAATGGGTCCACATCAATAAAGTCTTTACGTACAAACTCCAGGACGGCCAGGCCCCCGCCCCCTCACCCCTCAAGAAGCAGCCGCATATCGGCAAAGAGGGCGGGTAACGTCTCATTGAAGCTTTCCAGCAAGCGGATTTGGTTCCGGGCCCGGACGAGGTTATGCTCCGGATAGCGCGCCCCGTAATACCGGTCCCCTGTCAGGTAATCCGTCATGAAGCGCAGCGCCTGCATATAGATCATAAATCGTCCGGCAAACAGGAACTGGTCCTGCTCCAGAACCGTCAGACTCCCTTCCATCCCGTGAAGGTATCCCGTCACGATAGCCTTGAAATATTCCGGGCGAACCCGTATCCGCGATAAATCTTCCTCTTCCTCCGACACAGGCGGCAGGTAAGTGCGCATCATATCCCCCACATCGCTGATGAAATATCCCGGCATCACCGTATCCAGGTCGATCACGCAAAGCGCCTTGTCCTGTGGGTCGAACAAGATATTGCTGATCTTCGTATCGTGGTGCATCACCCTCAGGGGAAAGTCCCCCGACGAACGAAGCGAATTCCACGTATCGACATAATAAGAATGATTTTTAAGAAAAGCTACTTCCCACCCGCCCTTAGCATCCGCTGCCTCCTCGAATTGCCTGTACCGCAAACCCAGATCGTGAAAATGGGGCAATGTCTCCCGTAAATCCAGCGGATTCAAATCTCTCAATAAATAACTAAACCGCGCAAAGCTCCGCGCCGCCTCGTACGCCTGCTCCGGCCGCGTAACGACCTCCAGGGTCTTGGACCCGCCCACAAAAGGGAATAGCCGATAGTAATCCCCTTCCTCCGAAAGGTAATAGGAATCGCCCCCTGGCGCCCCATTGGGGCGGACCTCGCCACCTGGCGCACGCAGCGGCTGAATGAACAGATATTCCGGATGCAGCCGTGCCAGGTGTTCCCCAATTACTTCGAGATTATAAGCGATGTCCTCTGGCCGTTTGAATACCCGGTGATTGATTTTTTGCAGGATATATTTGGTGACTCCACCCGCGTCCCTGAGCACCCACGTAGCATTGATGAGCCCGGTTCCGAACGAAACACAATGCCAATCCGAGGGATTCAGGCCGAAGAAGGTGTATATGTCATCTATATTCATGGAAAATGCGCGGGCACTAAGTTATGTGTTCGCATAACATGGACAGCGGATCACGCCACATTTAGCGCAATCGATTCCCCTAATATAGCATGCGCACCTTGATGGTATTCTTAACCTCGCGGAGCAACTCCGCCGCCTTAGAAGACAATTGACGATCCACATCCAGCACCACATACCCAATATCCTCATTGGTCTTCAGGTACTGCGCCAGGATATTCACCTGGTGAGCAGATAGTGCAGAGTTGATCTCCGAAAGCACCCCCGGGACGTTCCGGTGGATATGCAGGATACGGTGGGTGCCTTCCTGGGGTGGAAGGTTCAGCTCGGGGACGGTGTGGGACCCTATGGTGACCCCGTTTTCCAGGTAATGGAAGAGCTTATCCGAAACGTCTTCTCCTATATTGGCCTGGGCTTCCTCGGTGGAGCCCCCTATATGGGGCGTCAATATTACATTCGACATCCCCTGCAGGGGCGTCTCGAAGCGGTCACCGTTTTTTTCGGGTTCCCAGGGATAGACATCGATCGCAGCCCCGCTGACCCTGCCCGATTCCATGGCGGCGCGCAGCGCGGGCAGGTCCACGACCTCGCCCCGGGCATAGTTGATTAAAATCCCGCCCGGCTTCATTTCAGCCAAAGCAGCAGCATTGATCAGCAGGCGCGTCTGTAGCGTCTCGGGGACGTGCAGGGTCACCACGTCCGACGCCGCCAGCACCTCCTGAAGGCTCGTAGCCCGGCGGGCGTTCCCCAGGGGGAGCTTGGTAATGACGTCATAGAAAAGGACCTTCATCCCCAAGCCTTCGGCGAGCACGCTTACCTGGGAGCCAATATTGCCATATCCTATGATTCCCAACGTCTTACCTCTTAGTTCATAACTCCCCTTGGACTCTTTCAGCCAAATTCCTTCGTGGGCGGCCCTGTTTTTGTCCGGTATGCGGCGGATAAGGAAGATCGAAGCCGCCATGACCAGTTCGGCCACGGACCTCGTATTGGAATAAGGTGCGTTGAAGACGGTGACGCCCTGCGCGGTGGCCGCTTTTAGGTCCACCTGGTTGACTCCTATGCAAAAGCAGCCCACGGCCTGAAGCTTGGAAGCGGCTTCCAGCACGGCTTTCGTAACTTTGGTCTTGGAACGGATACCCAGCAAGTGGACGTCCTTGATCTGCTGGATGAGTTCAGCTTCGCCCAGGGCTCCCCCCAGGCGTTTGACGTTTACATATCCGGAGGCTTTGAAAATGTTAGCGGCGGTTTCGCTGATGTTTTCCAGAAGGAGGATGTTTATCTTTTCTTTGGGATAACTCGTTAATTTTTTTTCAGACATTTTGCTTTGGAGTCTATTAATTTGCAATATTGAATTGGCGCCAAAGCGCAAATCTAACAAAATAGCGGATTTGAATGAGATATAAAACCCTGTGCTTTTGTATTGGTTTGGTTCTGATCAGCTGTGGTGCCAAGCAGGCCAACCCCGCCCCTGCCCCCAAAAGCCACCCCGACTCCACAGCCATACGCAACCCGCGGATGAGCACGGAAGAATTCGACCGCATCTACGCCCTGTCAGATAATTTTTACAACAAGCCATTACTCATCTCCGGCTTCAACGGCGCCTTCCTGGTCGCCAAGTACGACAGCATCGTCTATGAGAAGTACCACGGGTACGAGAACTTCCATGATAAGTCGCCCATCAACGAGCACAGCGCCTTCCACCTCGCCAGTGTGTCGAAGACCTTCACCGCCATGGCCGTGCTGAAGCTGATGGAAGAGGGCAAGATCAACCTGGACAGCAACGTCACACACTACATCCCCACATTTCCCTATCCGGGCATCACCGTCAAGATGCTCCTCGACCACCGGAGCGGTTTGCCCAATTACCTCAACTTCATGACCATGCCCCTGAACAAACGGGGCTTCCGAATTCCCTGGGACAACAAGCAATTCCTGACCAACGACAGCCTCCTGTCCATCCTGATCCGGTATCACCCCCCCGTGTCCTCCAAGCCGGGGACGCGTTTTCATTATTGCAACACCAACTACGCCATGCTGGCCCTGGTCGTCGAAAGCGTCACCGGACAGCCCTTCCCCCAATATATCAAACAGACAATTTTCGATCCCCTAGGCATGAAGGACACCTATATCTTCAGCCCCGACCGGGCGGCAACCGCCATGCTATCCTACCACCGCTACCGCCGTGGCATTGCACCATTCCCCTGGACGCCACTGGACGGCGTCTATGGAGACAAAAACGTTTACTGTACCGCCCGCGACCTGCTGATCTGGGACAAAGCCCTGCGCCACGACTTCCTGACCAAGGCCACCCTGGAGATGGCCTATTCCCCCTACAGCTTCGAAAAACCCGGCATCCGCAACTACGGCCTGGGCTGGCATATGTTCCTCTACCCCACCGAAAAAGTGATCTTCCACAACGGCTACTGGCACGGCAACAACACCGTCTTTTTCCGCCTGTTGAAAGAAGGCTACACCATCATCGTCTTGGGGAACGTCTACAACAAGAACATATACCGGGTCCAACCCCTGGCCGAGGCGCTAACCGGAAGAAAATTCGGCGCCAAAGGCCCTCCCGAGCCCGACCAAACCGATCAGGACGACCCCGACAGCGGCGGCGCCCAATAGCCCTAATATCCATGACTGCCAGGCCGCTGGGCCGTGTGAGGCCCACATAGCCGCTTTTCTCACGGCGAAGTGGGCCTCACACGGCCCAGCGGCCCCGAAGCAAGCCAAAACCATAGAATAGAAAAGGCTTATTTTGCACAACGTATGGAAAAAATCCTGGTACGCGTTTACCGCTACTTCGAGCAGCACAAAACCGTATTCTGGCTACTCTTTGCAGGCAGCTTCCTGGCCCTGGGCTGGTGGGCGAGCCGGGTACGGTTCGAAGAGGATATTTCCAAGATCCTTCCCAAAGACAAAAAAGTCGATCAGCTACAGGAGGTCTTCCAAAATTCACGCTTTGCGGACCGCCTGGTGCTCATGGTATCGCTTAAAGACAGCACGAGCGCGCCCGATACCCTGACAGCCTACGCGGCTGAAGAGGCAAACGCCATCAGGGCAACCCTAAACCCGTATATATCAAGGTTCACCGAAAAAGTAGACGACAGCCTGACCGTCCCCCTCTATTACCTGATCAGCGACCACTTGCCCATCTTTCTCGATTCCACCGATTACGTAAAAATCGACAGTCTAACCACAAAAAAGGGCATTCTAAAAACCCTCCAAAACGACTACACGACCCTGGAATCCCCCACAGGCCTGGCCCTGAAGGGTATGATCGTGCACGACCCCGTAGGCCTGAGCTTCCTGGGTCTGAAAAAGCTGCAAAACCTCCAATACGACGACAACTTTGAATTATACGATCAATACGTGATGACGCGGGACCAGCGCTACCTCCTGATGTTCCTTACGCCCAGGTATCCGGTCAACAACACGGGGATGAACGCGCGCCTGCTCGACGGGATCGACGCGATCAACGATAGCCTGACCAGGCAACATCCCGGAATCTCCGAGACCTATTTCGGCGCCGCCGCTGTATCTGTGGGCAATGCCCTGCAACTGCGCAAGGATACGATCGTCACCCAGGGCGTGGTCGTTGTCTTCATCGTTCTCTTCATTGGATTTTATTTTAGGAAAAAGCGCGCCCCTGTTATCATCCTGGTTCCGGTACTCTATGGAGCCCTGTTTGCGCTCGCGGCTGTCCATTTCGTCCGGGGAAGCATTTCGGTGATTGCCCTGGGGGCCGGATCGGTGGTCCTGGGGGTGGCGGTGAATTATTCCCTGCACGTCTTCAATCACTACCGGCATACCCGCAGCCGGGTCCAGGTGATCCGGGACCTTGCTTTCCCCCTGACCATAGGCAGCTTCACGACCATTGGCGGTTTCTTTTGCCTGGAATTCGTGCAGTCTGAAATGCTCCGCGATTTGGGCTTGTTTGCGGCATTCAGCCTGATCGGCGCTTCCTTTTGTTCCCTGGTCTTCCTACCCCATTTCCTTCCAAAAGCCGCGCAGGAAGATATTGACGCCGAACAGCGCCGCCACTCCTGGATCGACCGCTTGTCCAATACCCGTCCCGAGTTCAACCGCTACCTGATGTTGGGTATCCTTATCGTGACGATCGTATTAACCTATTATGCCCCCAAAGTAGGCTTCGAGGCCGACTTGAATCGCATGAATTATATGTCCCAAGACCTGAAAAAGGCCGAGCATACCCTGAGTAGGATAAGCGCCTTTTCGCTTCAATCGGTGTATGTCGTCACCGAAGGCAAGGACTTGGAGCACGCCCTCGAAGACAACGAACGCGCGATGGATAAAATTCAACATCTCGCGCAACAAGGCGCCGTAAAAAAATATTCAGGCGTCAGTTCGCTCATGGTTTCGGATTCGTTGCAAAAACTAGGGCTCGCCCGTTGGAACAATTATTGGACCCCCGACAAAAAATCCGAATTAGAAAAAACATTCGCGGAAACCGCCCGCACACTTGGCTTCAGCCACCAACTAGTCGATTCCGCGCAAGCGCTACTCGATAAAAACTATCAACCCGTAACGAAACCCGCCCTGGAACCCCTCCGTAAAACCTACCTGGCGGACTACATCACCGAAACACCCGAAAAGTCCACGGTCGTCACCCTCATCCGTGTCCCGCCACAAGGACGCCAAAAAGTCTATGACGCCTTCGATAGCGCCACAAACACCTCCGTCCTCGATCGCCAATACCTGACCTCCAAATTCATTGACCTGATCAATAATGACGCGGGAAGCATCGCCTGGATGACGGCTGGTCTGGTCTTTGCCGTCCTGCTCCTGACGTACGGCCGCCTGGAACTGACGATCATCGCGTTCATTCCCATGGTTGTCACCTTCATTTGGATCCTAGGCATCATGGCCATCCTGGGGATGCAATTCAATATCATCAACGTCATCATATCGGCATTCATTTTCGGTATGGGCGATGACTACAGCCTGTTCATCATGGACGGCCTTCTGCAGGAATACAAGACGGGGAAAAAGAACCTTTCTTCCTTCAAATCGTCTATATTCCTTTCAGCCATTACCACGGTGGCGGGGCTGGGCGTGCTGATCTTCGCAGGGCATCCCGCCCTGCGCAGCATTGCCGTGATTTCGATCGTAGGCATGGGATGCGTAGTTATCCTGTCGCAAATCATCATCCCCTATTTGTACCACCAGCTCATCGGACGACGCGTTGCCAGGGGTCAGTTTCCCTGGACGACGAGCGGCTTTTTGAAAACGCTGGTCTCCTATACCTATTTTGCCGCGGGCGCCATGGTACTCACCCTGATCGGGTTCATCCTCGTGCCCCTCAGGCTTAAATACCTCTTTCACGTCATCAAGTCCGCTTTCATCCGGTCCCTTATCTACATTATGGTCAATGTGCAAAAGAGGATCATCAACCCGGATAACGAAGATTTTTCCAAACCCGCGCTGGTCATCTGTAATCATCAGTCCTTCCTGGACAGCCTCCTGATCCAGATGCTCTATCCCAGGCTGATCCTCCTCACCAACCGCTGGGTATGGCGCTCTCCGGTGATGGGTGGGATCGTTCGGTTAGCGGATTACTATCCCATCATCCATGGGGCCGAAGGCGGCGTGGACCGGCTCCGTGAAAAGGTAAAACAGGGCTATTCGATCGTCGTCTTCCCGGAGGGATCTCGCTCTCCGGACGGACAAATCCGCCGCTTCCACAAAGGAGCCTTTTACCTTGCCCAGGAACTGGGGCTGGACATCCTGCCCATTATGATCCACGGGTCTGGATATACCATCACTAAGGGAGATTTCTTATTAAAGGACGGCCACATTACCTTGAAATTTCTGCCCCGCATCCCCCCGGATGCCACGCCCTATGCAGAACGAGCAAAGACCATCGGCCGGTATTTCCGGAAAGAATTCACCCAACTATCCATCCAGTGCGAACAACCGCGCTATTTTCGCGAACTCCTCACCTATAATTATATTTATAAGGGGCCCGTTCTGGAATGGTACATGCGGATCAAGACCCGCATGGAAAAGAATTACCAGTTGTTCCACGACTTGCTTCCGCGCGAAGGAGAGATCCTGGACATCGGGTGCGGCTATGGTTTTATGAGCTATATGCTACACTTCGCCGCGCCCGGTCGAAGGATCACCGCTTTTGATTATGATGAAGATAAGGTCGAAGTCGCCTCGCACTGCTTCTCCGCCAGCGGCGCCGTCCCGGCCGCCGGCAGGCCAGGCACACCCGTACGCTGGCTTCAGGCAGACGCGATGTCCTTTGAATTCGATCGCAAGTACGATGGCATCGTCTTGGCCGACATGCTCCACTACCTACAACCGAAGGAGCAAAAAATGCTCCTGGAAAGGTGTATAAAAAACCTAACACAGGTCGGAGTCCTGATCATCCGCGACGGTGATGCCGACCTGAAACAAAGACACAAGGGTACCCGGTACACCGAATTCTTTTCCACCAAACTCTACGGCTTCAACAAAACCTCGGGCGAAGGCCTTTCCTTCTTTTCCTTCCAAACCATCGGGGACCTGGCAGCCGGCATGGGCTTGGAATGCACCCCCATAGACAACACGCGTTTTACATCCAACGTTGTCTACGTGCTGCGGCACAAAACCCACGCCTATGAAACAAGCCCTTATCATAGGTAGTGGCATCGGCGGCCTCGTCTGCGGCGGCCTTCTGGCAAAAGAAGGATGGAAAATCACCGTCTTGGAAAAAAACAAACAGATCGGCGGCGCCCTTCAAACCTACGCCAGGGATAAAATCCTCTTCGACTCCGGTGTGCACTATATGGGAGGCCTGGCTCCCGGCCAGAACCTCTACCAGATTTTCCGCTACCTGGGCATCATGGACCGGTTGCGCCTGGTGCGCATGGAGGAGGAAGTTTTCGACAATATCCTCATCGGGGATGACCCCAAAGAATACAGGTTCGCTCAAGGCTACGATAGATTCGTCGACAACCTCATAAAAGACTTCCCCGCCGAACGCGCGGGCCTGCAAGCCTATACCGACAAAATCCGGGATGTCTGCAACCGCTTTCCCCTGTATAACCTGAGGTCCGGAGGCGTATACCAGGAAAAGGAGGGGGTCCTCGGCCTCGATACTAAAGCCACTATCGAAGCATTCATTGCCGACCCCACCTTACGCGAGGTCCTGGCGGGCAACAGCATTCTCTATGCCGGTCAGCCCGACAAAACCCCTTTTTACATCCACGCCCTGGTCCTGAACAGCTTTATCGAAAGCTCCTGGAAATGCGTGGATGGAGGCTCCCAACTCGCCAAGGCCCTGGCAGCCGTGATCCGGGCACATGGAGGAGAAGTCCGCACCCGTGCCGAAGTCGCAGAAATCGAAGGGGAAGGAGTCCGCCTCGCAAACGGCGAAATGATCAAGGGCAACATCGTTATCTCAAGCCTTCACCCGGCGCGCACGCTGGCCCTCACCCCATCGGAACGCATAAAGACCGCATCGCGCAACCGGATCACGGGCCTGGAGAATTCCATATCCTCCTTTTGCGTAAACCTGGTCCTGAAACCCGGCACCATCCCCTATGTCAAGCACAATTATTATTATAACGACCGGGGCGCCGCCTGGACCCTGGGAGACTATACCGCCGAAGACTGGCCCAGGGGTTATGCCTTGTTCCTTTCCTCCGCCCGGGACAATCCTGAATATTCGGCTTCCGCCACCCTGATGACCTATATGCGCTTTGAAGACGTGGCGCCTTGGGCGGATACGGTAAACACCACGATACATGAATCGCAGCGCGGCCTTGCCTACGAATCTTTCAAAAAAGCCCGTTACGGGCGACTCTTGGACTGCGCATCAAAGCGCTTTCCGAACCTCCCCACCGCCACCATGGAATGGTATGCCTCCACTCCCCTCTCCTTCCGCGATTACCTGGGTACGCCTGAGGGCTCCCTGTATGGGATCGTGAAGGACTACCGCGATCCCATGAAGACCATCATCGCCGCCCGAACCAAGGTCCCCAACCTCTTTTTGACGGGCCAAAGTCTTAATTTGCATGGCATTTTGGGCGCCACGATCAGCAGCCTTGCCACTGTAGCCGATGTGCTACAACGGGACGATTTCGTGGAAAAAATAAGGAACGCATGAAAATCAAAGACCGCAGACCCGATACCTGGACCCGCCAGGAACACGGCATCGATACCGTGGGCGCCAACTGGCTCCGTCGTAGCGACTCCGGTCTATACGAATTGTACGTGGAAGGGACGCCCTACGAACGAGGCGTGGCTAATGGCCTCCTGGCCAAAGAACTCATCGCCGTACAGGAACAATATTTCAAGGATCAAATCGAAAAACTGGTGCCCTCCCGGGGATACCTGCGCTTTCTCAAATACCTGGTGGCCTGGTTCAACCGGAAACTGCCCAAATATGTAGCCGAAGAATTCAAAGAAGAAATCTATGGCATCAGCCGTTCTGCGTCCAACCAATTCAACTATATCGGCAAACCCTATCACCGTCTCCTGAACTACCATGCGGCCCACGACATCGGTCATGCCCTCCAGAGCTTGGCCCTGGTGGGCTGCACCTCCTTTGGAACGTGGGGCGAAAAATCAGCGGAGGGACAATTAATCATCGGCCGCAACTTCGATTTTTATGTCGGTGAAAATTTCGCCCTCAACAAGATCGTCCAGTTCGAAGCCCCGACCCAAGGCCTCAAATTCATGTTCGTCACCTGGGGAGGTTTTATCGGGGTTGTTTCCGGAATGAATGAAAAGGGCCTGACGGTAACGATCAACGCCGCCAAATCGGGCATCCCACTGGGTTCTGCCACACCCGTTTCCCTGGTCGCCCGGGAGATTCTCCAGTATGCGGGCAATATCGAAGAAGCCAAACAAATTGCCCAAAAACGAAAAATGTTCGTTTCCGAGTCCTTCCTGATCGGATCCGCCGCCGACGGCAAGGCCGTGATCCTGGAAAAGACCCCCAAGACCCTGGAAGTCTACGATCCCGGAGAGGAATGGATCGGTTGTGCCAACCACTTCCAAAGCGCCGGGCTGGGACGATCCCCGCGCAATACCACCGACATGGCCGGGAGCGCCTCCCCCCACCGGGAACGGCGCCTGAAGGAACTGCTTGAGAAAAACGGCCTCAATTCTGTAGAAAAGACCGTGGCCATCCTCAGGGACTACTCAGGAATGCAGGGCGAGGACATCGGGCTCGGCAACGAAAGGGCGCTGAATCAATTCATCGGTCACCATTCCATCGTTTTCGAGCCCGGCGAACTCAGGGTTTGGGTATCCACCGCACCCTGGCAGGATGGGGCCTTTATATGCTACGACCTGAAGAAGGTTTTTGCCCTACGCGGCAAGCACGACAACCAGGAGATCGCCGATCACGACCGCGACATCCCCGAAGACCCCTTCGTGCATTCGGGAGCCTTCAGCGACCTGCTTTCGTACAAGGAAATGAAACGCCACGAAAACATAGACCCGGACGCACTTGTAGCCTGCAATCCCGAGCTTTACCAGGCATACGTCCTGGCGGGAAACTATTGTTTCAAAAGAAAGGAATACGATAAAGCCTTTTCGTTTTACACCCAGGCGCTGACCAAAGTCGTCGCCACCTGGCCCGAAGAAGCTCAAATCCTCAAGCAGATCGCCCGTTGCGAAAAGAAAATCGCATGATTACAGGAATTGGCACCGATATCATCGAAGTCGAACGTGTGGGAGCGCGCATCGCCAAGGAGCAGGGCTTCCGGGAACTGGTGTTTTCACTAAAGGAAATTGCCTATTGCCAATCAAAGGCCCATCCCCACGAGCACTATGCGGCGCGCTTTGCGGCCAAGGAAGCCTTCTTCAAGGCCCTGGGCACGGGTTGGGCCGGCGGCACGGCCTTCAACGAAGTGGAAATCCTGCCCGACAACCACGGAGCGCCCCAAATAAACCTCCTGGGCGCGACCCGCAGCCTCACCCCAGGGAAGATATGGGTAAGCCTTTCCCACCTTCAGACCCTGGCCGTCGCCGTAGTAGTTATCGAAAGATAGCGACCGTCGCCGCCACGGCGCTCCAGGAATAGCACTCATCACGTGGTGGCAACGGAAAAATAGTTGGAACCTTCCCCATTTTGGCTTTTTTTTGCTGTTATGATCAACATAGGAAGCCAGCGGCTTTCATCGGACCATTTCTTCGACATCGTGTTCAAGGGACAAGGTGTGGTTTTGGATCCCGCGGCTGTGGAGAAAGTGGATGCCAACCATCAGTTCCTGAAAAACTTTTCGAATGAGAAGCTGATCTACGGGATCAATACGGGCTTTGGACCCATGGCCCAGTATAAGGTAAGCGAAAGCAACCGCAAACAACTCCAATATAATCTTATCCGCAGTCACGCCTCCGGCGGAGGTAAATTCATCCACCCCTTTCTGGTCCGGGCCATCATGGTCGCCCGCCTGAACAGCCTGATGCAGGCCTACTCCGGAGTGCACCCATCCCTGGTCGGGCTTTTAAAAGACATGATCAACGCTGAGTTGTATCCCTGCATCTACGAGCACGGTGGTGTAGGGGCCAGCGGTGACCTGGTCCAGTTGGCCCATTTGGGGCTGGCCCTGATCGGAGAGGGCAATGTGACCTTGAAGGGCCAGCGTATGCCCGCCATGGAGGGCTTTACAAAAGTTAACCTGACCCCCCTGGATATCCATATCCGGGAAGGACTTGCTATTCTAAACGGGACTTCCGCCATGACGGGTATTGGCATGGTCAACATCCTTTCAGCCAAAAATCTGCTGGGCTGGTCGGTGATCCTGTCGGCGATGACCAATGAGATCGTGGAAGCCTTCGACGACCATTTTTCCTATGAGCTCAATGTCGTCAAACCCCATCCGGGCCAGAATCGCATCGCTGCCTTCCTTCGCGAACTCCTGACGGGAAGCCAAATGATCCACAACCGGGCAGACCATCTGTACAACCCCGAGAACATCCAACGCGAAGTCTTCGAGGACAAAGTCCAGGAATATTATTCGCTACGATGCGTAACCCAAATCCTGGGCCCGATCTACGATACGATCCTTTCGGCAGAAAAAGTGGTCACCGACGAATTGAATTCGGTCAACGACAATCCGGTGGTCGACCATGAGCACAACAACATTTTCCACGGGGGCAATTTCCACGGTGATTACGTCTCCCTGGAAATGGACAAACTCAAAACGGCCATCACGCGGTTATCCATGCTGAGTGAACGCCAACTGAACTACCTGTTGAACGATAAGCTGAACCAAATTTTACCACCCTTCGTCAACCTGGGCGTCCTGGGATTCAACTTCGGCATGCAGGGTATGCAGTTTACCGCTACCTCCACGGTGGCGGAAAACCAGACCCTTTCCTTCCCCATGTACGTGCACAGCATCCCCAACAACAATGATAACCAGGATATAGTCAGCATGGGCTGCAATGCCGCGCTGATGACCAAGCGCGTCATCAACAATTCCATCGAGGTCCTGGCGATTCAGGCCATGACCGTCCTGCAGGCCATCGATTACCTGCAGGCGGCGCCTCGTTTATCGGCAAGGACCCGCGCGATCTATGATGAGTTAAGGGCTATCTTTCCAGTCTTCGTGGAAGATCAGCCGAAATACGAGGACCTGCGCCGGATGTCTTTTCACATCGGCGAAACAAACCACCTTACGTTATGAAATGTGCATTGGTCACCGGCGGTTCACGCGGCATCGGCAGGTCCATTTGCGCTAAGCTCGCAGCTGCAGGCGGATATCATATTTTAATCAATTACCGCTCCAATGACGCCGAAGCGGATAAAACGCTCGAAATAGTCCGGGAAGCCGGAGCCACCGGGGAACTCATGCGCTTCGATGTCAGCGAAAGCAAACAAGTAACCGCCGTTTTAGGCGCCTGGATCGAAACCCACCCGGAAGACTTCATCGAAATCCTCGTCAATAACGCCGGCATCAAAGACGACGCCCTGATGGTGATGATGCGCGAAGAGCAATGGGAAAAGGTCATTCACAATAACCTCGACGGCTTCTATTATGTGACCCGCCTCGTCGTTACGCCCATGGTCCTGAAGCGCTATGGACGCATCATCAACATCGTTTCCCTCTCCGGCCTGCGGGGCGTCCCCGGCCAGGCCAATTACTCTGCCGCCAAAGGAGGCGTGATCGCCGCCACCAAAGCCCTCGCCCAGGAAATCGCCAAAAGGAACATTACCGTCAACGCGGTCGCCCCCGGTTTCATCAAAACCGATATGACCGAAGGGATTTCAGAGAAAGACATGAAAATGCTTATCCCAACCGGTCGCTTCGGTACTCCTGAAGAAGTCGCTGCTGCCGTGGTGTTCCTGGCCTCCCCCGAAGCCTCATACATCACTGGCCAAGTCTTATCCGTCAACGGCGGGATGTATTCCTAACCCCCCCTAAAAGGGTGAACCGAATTTCCCCAATTATCCCTATTTTTCGCCCATGAACCGTGTAGCCATCACCGGCCTGGGCATTTATTCCTGTATTGGTAAAAATCGTGACGAGGTCCGGGATTCATTATACAAAGGAAAATCCGGAATCATATTCGACCCTGTCCGAAAGGAATTCGGATACCGGTCCGCCCTGACGGGGTTTGTGGACCGGCCAAATCTGAAGGAGTTGCTGGACCGCAGGTCAAGACTCATGCTCCCCGAGCAGGGTGAATACGCCTATGTGGCAACGCTGGAGGCCCTGAAACAGGCTGGTTTGGACCCCGATTATATCGCAGGACAAGAAGTCGGTATCCTATATGGCAACGACAGTTCCGCCAAGCCTGTCATCGATGCCATCGACCTGATGCGCCTCAAAAAGGACACCACCCTCGTCGGTTCCGCCAGTGTCTTTCAAACCATGAACTCCACGGTGACCATGAACCTGGCCACCATCTTCAAGCTGAAAGGCGTCAATTTCACCGTCAGCGCGGCCTGCGCCAGCGGTTCCCATGCCGTCGGCCTGGGTTATCACTTCATTAAAACAGGCCTGCAAGACATCGTAGTCACTGGCGGAGCCCAGGAAATCAACTACTTATCCATGGGCAACTTCGATGCCCTGTCCGCCTTCAGTATTCACGAAAGTGAACCCACGAAAGCCTCCAGGCCCTTCGACCGGGACCGGGACGGTCTGATCCCCAGCGGAGGCGCAGCCACCGTAATTCTGGAGAATTGGGACAAAGCCGTGCAAAGGGGCGCCCACATCCTGGGCGAAGTCATTGGGTATGGCTTTTCCTCGAATGGAGAACACATTTCCAACCCTACCGTGGAGGGTCCCGTGCGCTCCCTGAAAAAAGCCCTGAAAGACGCGCAAATACAACCAAAGGATATCGATTACATCAACGCGCACGCCACGTCCACACCCGCGGGAGACGCCAGCGAAGCCAAAGCCATCAACGAGGTTTTCGGGGCTAAATCCACACCTGTCAGCTCAACGAAATCGATGACGGGCCATGAATGTTGGATGGCCGGAGCCAGCGAGATCGTATACTGTACGCTAATGATGCAAAATGCGTTCATGGCTCCCAACATAAACTTTGAAAACCCGGATGAGGATTCTGCCAAATTGGATGTCATTCAAACGGTCAGGGAAAAGAATATAAGCGTATTTTTGTCCAACTCCTTTGGATTTGGAGGAACTAACTCATCACTAATTGTCAGAAAAGCCTAATGAGCAACCTTACTCACATACCTGCTGAAGAAATTATCAAGAAAATCAACACATTTCTGGTGGAGGAATTCGAGGTGGACGAATCCAAAATCACCCCGGGGGGCAAGTTGAAAGAGGTCCTGGAACTGGACAGTTTGGACTACATCGATCTGGTCGTCGTGATCGAAAGCAATTTTGCTTTCAAGGTGAAACCCGAGGATTTCGCGGATATACAGACGTTCCAGGATTTCTATAACTACATCATTTCCAGGGTCAACAATTCTAAAGCCGTTGCCTAGTGCCTTCCTGGGAAGGAAAATCCAAGGGTAGTCCCCTGGGATACCGTTTATTTGTGTGGGTGCTCCGCAAAATGGGGCTAATACCCGCCTATACCTTGCTAAGAGTCGTGGCTGCGTGGTATTTTCTCTTCGCCCCCCGTGTTTTATATCCTTTTTTCAGAGAGCGCCTGCACTTCAGCAAAAGGAAAGCCATCAGAAGTTTATATGTAAATTATTATCAATTCGGTCAGTCCCTGATCGATAAAGTGGCAATGATGGCCAGCTTGCCTCAGCGCTTTACCTTCGATTTCGACGGCGAAGGACACCTCCATGACATGGTGGAACAAGGACGCGGAGGCCTGCTCCTAAGCGCACACATCGGCAATTGGGAAATCGCCGGCCACCTGCTCCAACGCCTGAAGACCCGGATCCACATCCTGATGTACGATGGGGAACACGAACGTATCAAACACTACCTGGAGGGGGTGACCGGGGAGCGAAGCGCCCATATCATCCTGATCAAAGACGACCTTAGCCACATCTACGAAATAAGTAATGCATTGAAAAACAATGAGTTAGTTTGCATGCACGCAGACCGATTCGTAGAAGGCACACGGACCCTCGAGACCGACTTCCTGGGCAAAAGAGCGCGCTTTCCCTTGGGTCCCTTTGTGCTGGCAACAACGTACCGGGTTCCTGTATCCTTCGTTTTTGCATTGAAAGAGCGCCCAACGCATTACCATTTCTTCGCCAGTGCCCCCATAAAGGCTGAGGGCCGGCCTGAAATGGAACCCCTTCTGAAAGCCTTTGTCGCCCAAATGGAAGAAAAAGTGAAGCGATACCCTGAACAATGGTATAATTATTATCAATTTTGGCACTAGTGATCCACGACCTCATTCCCCAACGCCCTCCTTTCGTGCTCCTCGACGACTTCGTGTCCGGGGGGGAGGAAGAAGGTTATGGCTTGTTCAAAGTTCCTGAAAACCACGTCCTGGTGGAGAAAGGCCGTCTCACGGAAGGAGGCCTGGTCGAAAACATCGCCCAAACCGCAGCCGCCAGGGCGGGATATCAAGCCAAAAAAGAAGGTAAACTGATTCCGCTCGGCTACATTGGTTCCGTACAATACCTCATCATACACAGTCTCCCCGAAACAGGCGCGGAACTCAAGACCATAATAAACGTCGAGCGCCAGATCTTCCAGGTAACCCAGGTCCGTGGAACGGTTTACCACGATGCCGATAAAATTGCCGAATGCCAGTTAAAAATATTCATTGACATATGAAAAAAGTAATTGTAGCCCTGCTTCTGCCTCTGGCGCCCGCGGCCTCA
>CAZJDB010000171.1:0-58096 GCA_964544695.1 uncultured Chitinophagaceae bacterium | reverse complement strand
TAGTAAAAAAGGGTTAGAATTTTTGAATGAAGAGCAAGAAATGGACGTTTTAAACAAGTTGAAAATATTAGATATAAGTGAATTTAAATATGTTTGCGGCTCTGAAGTTGAGAAGATGAGCAAGAGTAAGTATAACACCGTCAATCCAAATTTTCTTGTGCAGAAATACGGTGCAGATACTTACCGGATGTATGAAATGTTCTTAGGTCCTGTTGAACAAAGTAAGCCATGGGACACCAAAGGTATAGAAGGAGTTCATCGTTTTCTGCGCAAACTTTGGCGCTTATTCTATGATGAACAAAAGATTTGGTCTAATGCGGCTCCTGCAGATTCGGACCTTAAAGTATTGCACCGCGCAATCAAAAAGATCGAAGAAGATACCGAACGCTTTTCTTTTAATACCGCTGTAAGCGCCTTCATGGTTTGCGTCAACGACCTGCACGACCTGAAATGCCATAAGCGCGCCATCCTCGAACCCCTGTTGATCCTCCTAACACCCTATGCCCCCCACGTCTGTGAAGAACTATGGCACGACCTGGGGCATACGGACAGCATCCTCGATGCCGCCTACCCGAAGCTGGAGCTAAAGTACCTCGTCGAGTCCTCGAAGATGTACCCCATCGCCATCAACGGCAAGACGCGCACCGAACTCGACATCGCCCTGGACGCTTCCCAGGCGGACGTGGAAGCCCTCGTAAGGAACAATGAGGTAGTGCAGAAGTGGCTGGAGGGAAAGCCTTTCAGGAAAGTGGTTTACGTTCCGGGCAAAATGATTAATGTGGTAACTTAAGAAAGAAGGACGTCTGCGGAAACCCCCAGCTCCCGGTAAAATATTTTGGCCAGTTCAAGGGTAAGGGGCTTTCTTTTGTTCAGCACCGCGGAAATATATCCCTTGGAACCCACCTTGCCGACCAGGTCTTTATTGCGCAATCCCTTTTCCTGCATTTTTATTTTAATGGCCTCGATCGGATCGGGGGTTGGGATTGCATAATGTTGATCTTCATATTGTTTGATCAACAAAAGGGCAACTTGTAATGTCCCTCCTTCGGGTGAATTGGGTTTGACTTTTTTATCAAAAAGGCGGTCAACCCATTCCAGATAGGCTTCATAATCTTTTTTTGTCTTTATGGGTTTAAGCGTCATCATTTCTTTGTTTTAAACTTAATCGTTTCCACATCGATACGGTCATATTCATTGTGTGTTCCAAACCATTTGACCTGGATGGCCTTGAATTCAAATACCACCCTGACAACTAACCGGTAATTATTGCCCATGATATTGAAGACCACCCTGTCATCGCCAACCAGGCTGGCGTTTCCATATACCTTTTTTAGTTCATTGAAGTTCTTAAAGTTACATGGCAATATTTCGTGATACCACTCTTGTAGTGCAACGGCAGCCTCCGGGTACTTTTTACAATAGTCCAGCAAAGTTTTCCGAGCGATAATATTGAACACGGTTCAAAGATAGGAAAAAGTTTTCTATTGGAAAACTTTTTGCCAACACTAGAACTATTCCGATTTCATGCTTTTCACCGGATTCATCCTCGCCGCGCGAAGAGCCTGGTAGCTTACGGTACAAAGCGCGATCACCAGGGCGCCCGCGCCGGCTCCTGCCATGATCCACCATGAAAGGGGAGAACGGTATTCGTATTTGGACAGCCATGCCTGCATGGCATAGTAGGCGATGGGAATCGCCACCACGCAGGAAAGCAACACCAGGCACATAAAGTCGGCGGACAACAAACTCCACAAATCGCCCACGGACGCACCCAGGACCTTGCGGATCCCGATCTCTTTGGTACGCTGCTCGGCCATGAAGGAAGCCAGCCCGAACAAACCCAGGCAACTGATGATTACGGCCAGGATGGCAAAAAAGGCCGCCAGGGATCCTACGCGTTCCTCGGCCTGGAATTTGGCCTCGTATGCCTCGTCGGTAAATGCGTAGTCGAAGGGGGCGGAGGGAACAATACGTTTGAATACGCCTTCGATTTTTGGTAGGGCGGTCCCGGCGCTGACTTCGGGGCGGATGCGGATGCTGATCCAGGAGGGGTCGCCTCCCAGCCAGTAAAGGGTTTGCTTGACTTTCTCGTAGGGGGAATTCATAACCATGTCCTTGATGACGCCAACGATATGGAAAACCCTATCGACGGAATCGTCGGGGATCTTCCAGTGCAGGATTTCGCCAACAGGGTGCGCCAGGCCCATGAACCTTACGGCCGCTTCATTGATGAGGAAGCCCGAGGAATCCGTGGGGTAGGCCCTGGAAAAATCGCGCCCGTCCACGAGTTGTACCCCCGCGGTTTTCCCGTATTCGGGAGAAACCCGGACGACGGCAAAATCGGATTCGATGTTGGGGTCCATGCCCTTCCAGGATACGCCTCCCGTATTGGACCAGGTGGCCGTTACGGGCAGGGAGGATTCGCACATGCTGGTGACGACCCCCGTGGCCCGGAGCTCGGTGGTCAGGACATCGTACTTTCCCTGGAAATCGGGGGTGGTCATGGCGATTTGGATCATGCCCTGACGCGTATAGCCCACGGGGCGATCCTTGGCGAATTGGATTTGGCGGTAGACGACGAGGGTGCCGATGATCAGGGCGATAGAGACTGTAAACTGGAAAACGACGAGCACTTTTCTTGGAAGCCCTGCAGCGCGACCGGCTTTGAAAGGCCCTTTGAGGACGCGCACGGGGCGAAAGGCTGAGAGATATAACGCGGGATAGCTACCGGCCAGCAAACCCGTAACAAGGGTAAAAGTAAATCCTGCTGCCCAAAACCAGGGCTGATTCCAGGGGAGCAAAATATCCTTTCCCGCCACCTGGTTGAACCAGGGGAGCAGGCATTGGACGAGCACAATACAGACAGCAAAGGAGATTGCCGCCGTCAGCAGTGATTCGGTAAAGAACTGGCGGATCAGGGATCCGCGGCCGGACCCGATCGTTTTGCGGATGCCCACTTCCTTGCCCCTTTTTTCGGAACGTGCGGTGCTCAGGTTCATGAAATTGATGCAGGCCAGCAGGAGTACGAAAATGCCGGTGCTCGCGTAGAACCAAACGAATTTCATGGCCTCGCTGGTAACCTCCTTTCGATTTTCCCAGGCGTTGTGCAGGTGCCAGCGGGCCATGGGATAAATGAATATTTCGGGATTGTTCGTGAGCCGCGGGGCTTCGAGGTGGGAGCGCTCTATGTTTTTCAGATGCGCGGAGGCGGTTTCGAAAGTCGTATGCGGCGATAGTTGCGCGTAAATTTGAAAGGAATTGTCATGCCAGTTCCCATAGTCGCCTTTTACAAATGTATTGGTAGCGACCAGCAAGTCCCAGGGTGCGATGAAAGAAAGATTATGGAAGTCCGAATTGGTGGGAAGGTCTGCATAAACGCCTGTTACCTTTACCAGGGAGGTATTGTCCAGGTTGACGATCTTCCCGAGGGGATCCCCGGACCCGAAAAGGCGCTGCGCGGCTGTGGACGACAAGAGGATGGAATGCGGGTCGGCCAGGCCGGCACGCGTTCCGCTCAGCATGTGCAGCGTCAGCATATCGGGCGCGTCGGCTTGCATCCAGCCCCCGCTTTGGGTGAATTTCTTATCTCCCGATGCCAGGATATCGTCGCCAGGACCGCTGGCCAGGATGACGTGGGCGTAGTCTCCGGGATACAGGCTTTTCGCCTCTCTTGCCAAAGGGTAGGGCAGGTAGGAAAACGTGCCGTCCCCGTTATGCGTCATGAGCTGGCCGATGCTGGCATGGTTCTCGTGGCTCGTATTGAAGGTGACCTCATCGTATATCCAGAGTCCAATGAGCGTTGCCACGGCCATGCCGGCGCCCAAACCCACGATATTGATGATCGAGGATACTTTGTTTTTCAGCAGGTTGCGACGGGCGATTTTCAGGTAGTTCATGTAAAAAAGGCTACATAAAAAATACCGAAGCGCAAACGACTGATTGAAAGTCATTTGCGCTTCGGCTAGTGTTCGTTTTCGATACGCTTGGCGTACGTTAATTGCCGGTCTCCTTCAGCATCTCCTTCACGGCGGCTTCCAATTGGGTATCTGTGCCGCCCAGGAAATCTTCGTATGAAAGGGGCACCATAATATCAGGCTCCACCTGCATGTTTTCCGTGGGCCGTCCCTCCTTACCGAATGTGGCAATCATGGGAATCCCGAATACGAGCGTGGGATCGATCTGCGTTTCCCACCATACGGCCGTACCCGTGCCTGCTACGGGCATCCCGATGAGTTTGCCGATGCCAAGCTGCTTATACGAATAGGGGAAGATGAAGGCGTCGCTGTAGTTGCTTTCGCTCATCAACACGCAGGAGGGCTTTTGCCAGCGGTTCATGGGCTCTCCTCCTTCGATAAGGCTGCCCTGGGGCGCAAAGGAGAGGTAGTGCTTTCCACTCAGGAAGGTGTTCAGGTCATCATGCAGCCAACCGCCTCCGTTGAAGCGCGTGTCGACGATCAGGGCCTGCTTGTCCATATCCTTTCCCATAACCTCATCGAAAGTAGCCCGGAAGCTCGGGTCGTTCATGCTCTGCACGTGCACGTACCCGATCTTTCCCCCGCTCAGTTTGGCGGTCAGGTCGATTTCCCGCTTTACCCAGCGCTTGTACATCAGTGCGTTCTCATCACCCGTATTGATGGGGCGGACCACCTCATCCCAGCGCGCGCCCGTGCCCGGGTTGTAGACACTCAGCAGGGTGTTCTCGCCGGATTTCTGGTTCAGCCATTTGGCCCAATCCACGTCGTCGGTGATGGCGTTCCCATCGATCTTTTCCAGGATATCCCCGGAATGGATTTTACTATCCGCTTTATACACGGGTCCCCCAGCGATGACCTCGGATATCTTCAGGCCGTTGCCCGTATAGGTCTCGTCGTAAAGGAGACCCAGGGCGGCCGTGCGGTCGGGATTGGGATTGCGGGGACTATAACGACCTCCTGTATGCGAAGAGTTGAGCTCTCCGAGCATTTCGCTCAGGAGTTCCTGGAAGTCATAGTTGTCTATGATATGGGGGAGAAAGCGCGCATACGTGGCCCTGTAGCCTTCCCAGTCGATGCCGTGGATGCTGGGGTCGTAGAGTTTCTTTTTGACCTGCCTCCAGGCGTGCTCGAAAATATAGGCCCTTTCAGCGGCTGCGTCGAGCTCCATTTCGCCGTTGATGCCGATGGGTGATACCTTACCGCCGTCCGTTTCGATCTTCATCAGGGAGCCATTGTTGTCGACCACCAGGAACTTGCCGTCTTTACTCATTTCCATACCGCCACCGCCTTCGCCCAGCTTGGCGAGGATCTTGGTTTCCCGGGTCCTGGGCTCGGTGACCCACAGGTCGAAGCCCTTTTCGAAGCTCGACAGGTAATACAACTTGCTGCCGTCGGAACTCAGGGCATAGTCGTTAAGGGAAGAACTATTGATGGTGAGCTTTACCCTGCGGTTATCCAGGTCGTTGAGGTCGAGCTTCAAAGGCCCCTTGTCCGCGCTGGTGTCCTTTTTCAGTAATGAGAAGTCGTCCTTGGATAATATGAACTTGTCGTAAGCCGCCTGGTCGAAGAAGGTGGCATAAATATCCAATTCCCGGCTTCCCTGGGTAGCCACGGACTTCCGCCCTTCCCGGCTGCTGGCCCACGTCATGAGCTTGCCGCCCATCCCCCATTTTTCATTGCCTTCCCCGAAACCGCTGTTGATGGGGTAGGTGATGGGTTCGGACCCATCCGCCTTGATCAGCGCGGCATGGTTGGAAAAGAAGTGGTTCCGCTGGTCGTCACATAGGAGCCACTTACTGTCTGGACTCCATACGAAATTCCAGTCCCCGTCGGCATAGGAATGGTTGTGCCCGGTTGGCAGGACGATCCGGGATTTTTTGGAATCCAGGTTATAAATCTTCAGGATATTCCGGTCTTCGATGTATGCTATCTCTTTTCCGTCAGGAGAATATTTGGGTTCATATTCCTCGGCGTCCGTGGCGATCAGGGGTTCTTCCTTTATCAACGTGGATGCATAGAAATAAGGCTCCTCTTTCCGGACGATCGAGGCGCGGTAAATGTCCCAACTTTCTCCGCGTTCGGTGGAATATACCAGGCTGCGTCCATCGGGGGCCCATTCTATCATGCGTTCCTGGGCGGGCGTGTTGGTGATCCGTTTGGTTTGGGTGCCTTCCACACTGGTCACGAATACCTCACCCCTGCAAACGAAGGCAACCTCCTTCCCGTTCGGGCTAAGGGTGAATTCGGTGATGTTCCCGTTGATGGGCAGGTTCTTTTCAACTCCTGCACGTCCGTCGTTTTGGATCTGGATATTCACTTTAGATGGAGACCCTCCTTCCTTCATCGTATAGATTTCCCCGTCGTAGGTGAAGCAAAAGGTGTTATCCATCGAACGACTCAGGTGCCGCACGGGATTTTTCTCGAAATGGGTCAGTTGCTGGTCCCCATTACCTGTAGTTTTAAAGAGGTTCTGGTTTCCGTTTTCCTCACTCAGGTAATAGATGGTCTGGTCATCCGATCCGAATACGGGTTCCCGGTCTTCTCCTTTGAAGGGAGTGATCCTGGTGTACTTGTTCGTGCCCAGGTCATATACCCAAATATCCTTGGTGACGGCGGAGGTATGGTGCTTGCGCCATTCGTCCTCATACCCTTTGGTGTCCTGGAATACAATCGCCGTTCCTTTGCTGTTGAAGTGGGCCTCTTCCATGCCGGCCGCACTCACCAGGACCGGGCGGCCCCCCGTCACGGGTACCTTGTAAAGGTTTTTGAAGAGGAGGATGGAAAAGCGGATGCTGGATGCCGGTGCATTCCTCGGGCTGCCGAAGACGACGTATTTATCGTCGGGAGTGAAATCGTAAGGCATGTCCGCGGCGCTGTTGTACGTCAGGCGGACCGGGGTCCCCCCGGTTGCCGGGATAAGGAAAACATCGAAATTTCCATACCGGTCCGAGGCAAAGGCAATGTATTTCCCGTCGTGGCTCCACACGGGATGCATATCGTGGGCTTCATGGATGGTCAGGGGCACGGCCGTTCCCCCGGAGGCGGGGACCAGGTAAATGTCTCCCTTATAACCGAAGGCGATGGTTTTCCCGTCCGGGGAAATGGCGGGATACCTCAGCCATAGCGGAGGATTTTGGGCGTGCAGCAGCGCGGTTGACAAGCACAAACACAGCAGCAACCAGATCTTTTTCATATTTTGGTTTTTAGAAGGTAACAAGATACGCTGCGACGCCCATGAATGGAAAACCGCTCATCGAATATTGGACACAGCATCCGGGCCACGTCAAGCCAGTGGTCCCTGCTGGCCGCTTCGGCAAACTGGATTTGTCCGAACTGCCCAAGGCGACATATGCCGATCTGGAAAAGTTTAGCGGATACATCGATGAAATCCGCAACCAACTAGGCGTCACTTACCTCGCGGGCGGTTATGGAGAATTGAGGAATATGTACAGCGTCAGCACCCTCTTCGACAGCGGGGAAGAACCCCGGCGGCTCCATCTGGGTCTCGATATTTGGGGACCTGCCGGCACGCTCGCATTTGCCGCGGCCTCCGGAACCTTACATAGCGCCGCCTATAATGAGGGACGGGGCAATTACGGAGGCACGGTTATCCTGCGTCACGACGCGCCCTTCCCCTGGTACACGCTTTACGGGCATTTGGCCCGTGAAAGCAACCTGCCGGTCAACTACGAGGCCGGGGACCCCGTGGGCATCTTCGGAACGCCCGAAGAAAACGGTAACTGGCCCCCGCACCTCCACTTCCAGGTGATCCTGGACATGCAGGGCATGTACGGTGATTACCCCGGCGTGTGCCGTGCTTCGGAGAGCGCCGCGTACCTCGCCAACTGCCCTGACGCCGGCAGGTTGCTTGAAATTTCGCTAGGTTTGTATTGAAATGAATAATGGAAATCCCAATCTTCAAAGCGGCGCCCCTGCGGACCGGGAATTCGAAAACAGCATCCGGCCCAGGGAAATGGAAGATTTTTCGGGACAGGGCCAGATCGTGGACAACCTGAAAATCTTCATCACGGCCGCCAAGCAAAGGGGGGAAGCCCTGGACCATATTCTCTTTCACGGCCCCCCCGGCCTCGGAAAGACCACCCTTAGCCGCATCGTGGCGGCGGAACTGGGCGTGAGCATCAAGGAGACTTCGGGCCCGGTGATCGAAAAGCCCGCGGATTTGGCGGGCCTCCTGACCAGCCTGGAGCCCAACGGAGTATTGTTTATTGACGAGATTCACCGCCTCAGTACGGTGGTAGAGGAATACCTGTATGCGGCCATGGAGGATTACCGCATCGACATCCTCATCGACTCGGGGCCCAATGCAAAAAGCATCCAGATCAGTCTGAACCCCTTTACCATGGTGGGCGCCACTACGCGCAGCGGGCTGCTCACCGCTCCCCTGCTATCCCGCTTTGGTATCAAGTTCCGCCTGGAATACTACGACGTGACGACCCTCCAAAAGATCGTCTATCGCTCTGCTTCCATACTGAATTCCCGGATCACCTCGGATGCGGCCCAGGAAATCGCCCGGCGTAGCAGAGGCACCCCCCGGATTGCCAACGGGCTTCTCAGGCGGGTGCGCGATTTTGCCCAGGTACTGGGGAACGGGTCCATCGATTTGGGCATCACCCAACACGGTCTCCGCGCCCTCAACGTAGATGAGCACGGCCTGGACGATATGGACAATCGCATCCTGGGAGCCATCATAGACAAATTCAAGGGAGGCCCTGTGGGCCTGACTACCATAGCCATGGCGGTGGGTGAGGAACCCGGCACCCTCGAAGAGGTGTATGAGCCCTTTCTCCTCCAGGAAGGCTTCATCAAGCGGACGCCCAGGGGCAGGGAAGCCACCGAAAAGGCATATACGCACCTGGGGCGGAAAATGGGGGGAGACCTTTCGCTATTTTAGTTCCCGGCAAATCTTTCGGACAATCGCGGGCCCTTCGTAAATGAAGCCCGTCCATACCTGCACCAGGGCGGCAACCTCGAGGCGTTCCCGTGCGTCCCGCCCGGTGAAAATACCTCCCGAGGCGATGAGGGGCAGTCCCGGAGCCCGCTCATGGAGGTGACGCAGCACGTCACCGCTTGCCTTGCGCAGGGGCACACCGCTGAGGCCCCCCGAGCCCATGGATGCTACACGCGCTGCCGGTGTGGCCAGGCCTTCGCGGGAGATAGTCGTATTGGTGGCCACGATACCATCCAATTTCGTTTCGTCAGCGATTCGTACGATGTCGTCGAGCTGATCGGGGCCAAGATCCGGGGCGATTTTCAACAAGAGGGGCCTGGAGCCCTGGTTCAGGTCCTGGACTTTTGAAAGAATTTCCAGCAGTGCCTCCTTTCCCTGGAGGGCCCGGAGTCCCGGCGTATTCGGAGAGCTGACGTTCACCACGAAATAATCCACGCAGTCGTGCAGCTCTCTGAAACATTGTTCGTAGTCCTTCCAGGCCTCTTCGTTTGGGGTGTCTTTATTCTTGCCGATATTGCCACCCACAACGAGACCGCTGCGCGTTCGTTCCCGCCAATGACGAATGCGGTCAGCCGCTACGGTTACTCCTTCGTTGTTGAAACCCATACGGTTGATGAGTGCCTTGTCGGCCGGGAGGCGGAAGAGGCGGGGGCGCTCGCTACCCGGCTGGGGCCTGGGGGTTACCGTTCCTATCTCTACGAAACCGAAACCCAGGGTATCCAACTCTTCCAGGTAACCTGCATTCTTGTCGAACCCGGCGCCAAGTCCGACCGGGTTGCGGAAGGACAGACCCCAAAGGGTTTTGGCAGGCCCGGGAGGTGTATAGGTCCGGCGAAGGAAGTCGCGTAAGGGGGGGATTCCGTCGGCGGCCCGGAGACTATCCATGGCAAAATGATGGACTGCTTCCGGGGGAAATTGAAACAGGAAACGTCGGAGCAATGCGTACATCATCGCCCGCGAAGATAAGGAGTTGGCGCGGAAGCGCCGTGCCCGCGGCGCGTCAAAAAATTGGCGTAGTTTTGTGGTATGCAAGACGCATTCATTGTAGCCGGTTACCGTACGGCTGTCGGAAAGTCCAAGCGTGGGGGATTGCGTTTCTTTCGCCCCGACGACCTGGCCGTGGAAGTCATTAAAGGAGTATTGGGGTCGATACCTCAACTGGACCCCCAGCGGGTGGACGACCTGATCGTGGGGAATGCCGTGCCCGAAGCGGAGCAGGGTCTTCAGATCGGGCGCATGATTTCGGTCCGGGCCCTGGGCATCGATATCCCGGGCATCACCATCAACCGGTACTGCGCCTCCGGCCTGGAGGCCATTGCCATGGCCAGCGCCAAGATCCGGAGCGGCATGGCTGATTGTATCATGGCCGGAGGTACCGAGAGCATGAGCCTGGTGCCCACCTCGGGCTGGAAGACGGCGCCGGCTTATTCCGTGGCTTCGGAAACGCCCGATTACTACCTCAGCATGGGCCTCACCGCCGAGGCGGTGGCCAAAGAATACAAGGTGAGCCGCGAAGACCAGGACCAATTTGCCCTTCGTTCGCACCAAAAGGCAACCGTCGCCATACAAAACGGATATTTCAAACCCGGCATCCTGCCCATCACGGTGGAAGACATTTACGTGGACACCGATGGGAAGAAAAAGAAAAAGTCCAGCGTGATGGATACGGATGAAGGGGTGAGGGCCGATACTTCCCTCGAAGCCCTGGCCAAGCTCAAGCCCGTCTTCGCGGCAGGGGGCTCGGTCACCGCCGGGAACTCCTCCCAAACGAGCGACGGGGCCGCCTTCGTCGTGGTGATGGGGGAAAACATGGTCAAGGAACTGAACATAAAACCCCTGGCTCGTTTGGTTAGTTGCGCTTCCGTGGGCGTGCATCCCCGCATCATGGGCATAGGCCCCATCAAGGCGGTGCCCAAAGCCCTGAAACAAGCGGGGATGAGCCTGGGGCAGATCGACCTCGTGGAACTCAACGAGGCCTTCGCCAGCCAATCCCTGGCCGTCATCCGGGAACTCGGAATAAATCCCGATATCGTAAATATCAACGGAGGAGCCATCGCCCTGGGACATCCCCTGGGTTGCACGGGGACCAAGCTGACAATCCAAATGATGCATGAGCTTCGCAGGCTCGGAAAAAAATATGGCATCGTTACCGCCTGCGTGGGCGGAGGTCAGGGCATTGCCGGCATAATCGAGCTGCTGGCCTAAGTGAATCGCTTCACGGGGTGGTGTTCGTAGTCAGAATCGTAGTGAACGAAAAACCACAGGTAAATGACGCGGCTGATGCGCATCATCCATGGCTGGAGTGCGAACAAAAAAGCGATACACAGGCCCAAACACCAGAAGACCCGGTTGTCTGAAACGGACAGCCCGATGAGTACCAGCCACGCTACCCACCATGTGACGAGAAAGGCCACCGATAGGGCATAACTTACATAGCCCGTTCCATAATAAAATCCAGGCTCGAGTTCCGTGGGCTGCCCGCAAACAGGACATTTCTCCCGCATGTCCAGCGTATGTCTGAGGTTATAGGCACTGTAATCATTGAACAGTTTTCCCCTTCTGCATCTGGGACACTTCATGGTGAGAAGGCTCCAGAGATAATTCGGTTTGGGTGCGCTCATATTAATACATTGGCGGTTGCTTTTTTCCTTTCCCCGATCTGCTGTCTCCACATGGCGTAGTACAAACCCTTCAGCTCCAGGAGACCATCATGGGTACCCGTTTCCACCACTTCACCCTGTTCCAGGACGTAGATCCGGTCGGCGTGCATGATCGTGGACAGGCGGTGGGCGATGAGGATGCTGATCTGGTTGCCCCCGGCTGAAATATCCCGGATCGTCCCCGTGATCGATTCCTCGGTAATGGAGTCCAGGGACGAGGTAGCTTCATCAAAAATGAGGAGCGCCGGTTTGCGGAGCAAGGCGCGCGCGATCGAAAGCCGCTGCTTTTCTCCCCCCGATACCTTCATACCCCCTTCCCCGATTACGGTATCTATGCCCTTGTCGGCCCTTGCCAGCAGGCGGTCGCAACTGGCCTTGTGCAGGGCTTCCATGATATCCGCATCGCTGGCTCCCGGGTTGACGAAAAGGAGGTTTTCCTTAATGCTCCCCGAAAAGAGCTGGGTATCCTGTGTCACGAAACCGATTTGGTTGCGCAGGTCATCCATATGGATTTCCTTGCCATCGATATTGTTATAGGTGATGCGCCCTTCCTGGGGTTGGTAGAGCCCGACCAGTAGCTTCATCAGCGTCGTCTTACCTGCACCCGAAGGTCCTACGAAAGCGATGGTTTCCCCCCTTTCCACCCGGAAGCTGATGTCCTGCACGGCTTTCTGGTTGGCGCTGCGGTGCTGGAAACCGACGTGTTCGAAGGCCAGTGTTTCTATGAGCCCCAGGTGTACGGGATGGAGGGGCTGCACCTCCACGGGCTTTTGCATAAGGGCATGGAAATTATTCATCGAGGCTTCGGCTTCCCGGAAGGATAAGATGATGTTCCCCAAATCCTGGAGGGGTCCGAAGATGAAGAAAGAATAAAAGAGCATGGTCATCACCTGGCCCGCGCTGATCTTGTCCCTGAAGACCAGCCAAAGCAGCAGGAACATGATGGACTGCCTCAGGAAGTTGACGAAGGTCCCCTGGATGAAGTTCAGGGGGCGGATACTTTTCACCTTCTTCAACTCCAGGCCCAGGATCTTGAAGGTATTTTGGTTGAGGCGCTTGATCTCCTGGTTGGTAAGACCAAGGCTTTTGACGAGCTCGATGTTGCGCAAGGACTCGGTGGTGGTTCCGGCGAGCGCATTGGTTTCCTGGACGATCGTTTTTTGGATGCTTTTGATCTTCCGGCTCAGGACGCTCGTGAGCCACGACAGGATGAGCATGCCCCCAACGTAAATGGGCATGATCGACCAGTGGAGCATGAAGGAATAGATCGATACGAAGACCACGCCCACGATGATCCCGAAAAGGACGTTGATGAAGGAGATGATGAATTTTTCGGTATCGGCCCTGACCTTGGCCAGGGTGGACAAGGTTTCCCCGCTGCGCTGGTCCTCGAATTCATTATAAGGCAGCGCCATGGACCGCTTCAGGCCTTCGGTGAAGATGGTGGCTCCGAATTTCTGGACGATCACCTGGCTATAATAATCCTGAAAGGCCTTGGCAATTCGGGATATCATGGCAACACCGATCAGGATACCCAGGTAGTAGGCAACCCCCCAGGCATAATCCGACGCGCTCCGCGCCGCTCCCCGCGCATAATTCTTATAATCGGTTCCATTGGCATTATTGAAATGCGGATGGTTGGCGAATCGGTCGATGATCTTCCCCAGGACCAGGGGATCCAGCAGGGAAAAGGACTGGTTGATGGCCGCCAGGACCAGGGCCAGCAAAACCAGCCACTTATAGGGTCTTAGGTAGAATAGCAATAATTTCATATCAATTCGTAATTCTGGTATTCAAAGGGCCTTTGTCCTGTCCGCTTTTCCAGCCAGTACAGGAGCCGGTCCTTGGTATTTTTAAATTGCTTTTGACTCGTGTCGAAGTCGAAAATCCAGTCTTCCGCGGACACCCGGTCGCGCATCACGGCGGGATGGGTCCCCTGAAAGGGAGCCAGGGAGTCGATATTTTGCTTCAGGACCTCGTCCGCCGTTTTGGGCAGGCTTTGACGCCATTCTTCCATCCCCTTGTCATCTCGCCACAGGGACGGGAAGTATTGAAGTTTTTTTTCCTGGGCGCTTGGATCCTTCACCCACCCATAGTGATAGATGTAGGCATCCACCGGTTTCACCCGGAGTTTCCTGTCCCCCTTCCGGAAACCCTGGGCATCCTTATACGAATGAATGTCAGGGTCGTTGCGGACGATCCGGACTTCCCGGCTGTACCAACGCCGGCTGTCTCCCACCAGGCGATAACTACCGTAGAAGTGTTCATAATGGAAAAGCAGACCTTCTACCGCAGGATTATCCAGGAAAAGGGCCATATCCCTTTGGAGGCTTTCCAGGTACTTTTCGTGCACGACTTCGTCCGCCTGCAGGTAGAAGCACCAATCACTGTGGGGAGACACGGCCCTCAGGGCTTTGTCCGTTTCCACCGCCAGGACCCTGCCCCCTTCCCTCAGGGATTCGTCCCAAACCGAGGGTAGGATGCGGATCTTAGGTGACCCAATGGAACGGATCAGGGCTTCGGTTTCATCTTCGGACCGGCCTATACACACCACGTATTCGTCTACCAGGGGGAGGATGGAGCGGATCGATTCAACGACGGGGTAGGCATATTTGATGGCGTTGCGCACGAAGGTGAAACCGCTGACTTGCATCCAGCAAAGGTACGAAATTCAAAGGCGCGGGCCGCCGCGTCCCACGGCGCCCCGCCCGCTACGGTGCGGCGGCCCGCGCCTACCGGGCCCAGTCCTCGCGATCCAACCCCCTGTATTGCAATGCTTCCGCAATATGCTCTGTCTGAATGCCCGCGGCCTCCTCCAGGTCGGCAATCGTCCGTGCTACCTTGCAAACTTTATGGAAAGCGCGTGCCGAGAGGTGCAAGCGCTCCGCAGCCTGCCCCAGCAACTTCTTCGCATCCAACGAAAGGGCGCAATATCGCCGGACACGCGCGGCATCCATATGGGCATTGGCATAAATTCCTCTGATGCGCGCAAACCGCTGGTTTTGAATATTGCGCGCCCTGAACACACGCTCCCGGATACACCCGGAAGATTCCGCGACAGTTCCTTCCAGCAGATATCGCGTCTCCTGGGGAATGGCCTCTAAATGCAAATCGATCCGATCCAACAAAGGCCCCGATACCTGGGCCAGGTAACGCCGGATTAATGTCGCGGGACAAGTACACACCTTATCAGGGTGATTATGGTACCCGCAGGGGCAGGGATTCATTGCCGACACCAGCATAAAGCGTGCAGGGAAATCCAATACCCCTGTGACGCGGGAGACGGTGATGCGCCCTTCTTCCATGGGTTGACGAAGAAACTCGATGGCCTGCCGCGGAAATTCCGGAAGTTCATCCAGGAACAATACCCCATGATGGGCCAAAGTTATCTCTCCCGGGAGTGGAGGATTGCCTCCCCCCACCAGGGCGATGGGGCTGGTACTGTGGTGGGGAGCCCGGAAGGGCCGTTGCGTCACCAGGGAAACATTTAGCCCTAATTTGCCGGCCACGCTTTGAATCTTGGTCACTTCCAGCGCCTCTTCCCTCGTAAGGGGTGGCAGGATTCCCGGCAGGAGGCGTGCCAGCATGGTCTTACCGGTACCGGGGGGACCGACCAGGAGTATATTGTGACCGCCTGCGGCGGCGATTTCAAGGGCCCTTTTGATATGGGCCTGCCCTTTGACTTCGGCGAAATCGAGCTCATCCTCGTCACGCGCTACCGGTGCGGCAACCCGCGGCTCTGCGGGTGGAGGGAAAATACCGTCAAGGATCGAAATGACCTCATTGATATGTTTTACCCCGTATACGGGGATTGCCCCCAACTCTGCCGCCTCCGGCGCATTTTCCACAGGAACGATCAGCCCTTTGAACCCATCCCTGGCCGCTTGTTCGGCTATAATTAATGCCCCCCGGATGGGTCTGAGCGCACCATCCAGAGAAAGCTCTCCCATCATCACGAAGTCTTGCATGGTCTCAGGATGAGCCAATTGTTCACTTGCCCCCAACACCCCAACCGCAATGGGCAGATCGAACGCCGTCCCCGATTTCCGCAGATCGGCGGGTGCCATATTGATCACGAGCTTGGTCCGGGGCATGTTCCAGCCGTTTGTCTTCAGGGCCGATTCGATGCGCCTCAGGCTTTCCTTGACAGCTCCGTCCGCGAGTCCCACGATGAAATAATGCAGGCCCGCCGTGACGCTCACCTCCATCGTAATCCCACGCGCTTCCATGCCATATATGGCGCTTCCATAGGTTTTGACGAGCATAACATTTTAATTCATGATCCGTTTAATCAACAAGTAAAGCAGGTAGAAAATGAGCGTGAGGAGAAAATATAACATGCCCATCAGGAGAAGGACATAAGACTTATCGGTCAGCAGGGCGAGGAGGAGGTCACGGTCTGCCGAAGTCCATACGGCCAGTGCGGCAAAAGGGATAAAAAGGAGAAGCGGACGCTTTTTCACCAATAAGAAAAGCGCTACGACCAGCGCATATTCCAGGGTTATCCATCCAATGTGACGCGACACCAGGGACAGGAGCGTCATGCACAATGCGAAAAACGCCCATATCCCGTTGGACATGGAAGCCAGGGGCAGGGCATACGTGCGCCGGGCCAAAAACAATACGGTCACCACGAGTGCCGTAAAAATGTACCCCGCCCGGAAGAAAAAATCCATGATCACCCAGTTATCCGTCATACCTACAATTTATCCAGCAATTCGATTACCTTTTCCCTTTTCAAAATCAGGTACCCGATCCGGTCGTTGCTGATCCCCGTAAGCAGTTGGTAACTGAAATACAGTTGTCCATCCCTCACCTCAGTTTCGAAATAGCGAAAGGCGATGTGGGGATATTTGGTGAGGGCCGCCCCGATCTCATATAGGTGAGTGGATAGGATGAAAAGGGAACTCTTGACTTTCAGGAGGCCCTCGATGACCGCCGTTGAACAGTTCATGGCATCTTCGATATTGGTGCCTTTGAACATTTCATCGATCAGGATCAACCACTTCCTCCCGTCGGAGACCTTCACTACCGTGTTCTTGATGCGTTGCACTTCGTTGAAGAAATAGCTTTCCCCCTTCAGGATATTGTCCTGTACCTGGATATTGCTGGCGAGCCCGTCGAACAGGGACAACTCCATTTCGGACGCGGGTACGCCCATCCCCACATGGGCCAGGAACACGCTTATCCCCACGGCCCGGATGAAGGTGCTTTTTCCCCCCATATTGGCCCCCGTGAGGAAGAGGAAATTATTGTTGTTATCCAAGAGGAGGTTGTAGGGGACGGGGTTCTTCAACAACAGGTGGAAGAGTCCCTTCACCTTTATAACGGGGGTATTCTCCCTGGTGATCAGGGGAAAGTGCAGGCCCAATTGCCGGTTAGCCTGGGCCATGCTGTAGTAGGCGTCCAGGCGATGGTATATCCACATCAGTTCCTGGACGGCAACGCGGTAGCGATAGAGCACGAAGTGACCTATGGCCAGGGAATCCTGCCGGCGCAGGTCATCCGTGCTGCGGTCCAGTAGCCTGGCGATGATGGGATTATCCAGGCGGGTCTTCGCCTCCACCAGCAATTCACGCAGGATCGCAGGCGCGTCGTCGGACAGGTACAAGCGCACCAGCTTTCCCATCCCTTTGAAGAAATCCACGAAATGCGTCACGGAATACCGGACCATGGAAAAGTCGGGCCCGTGAAAGATCTTATACATCCAGGCATCCAGCGGGGAACGACTGACGGGAATGGTATCGAAGTTGTAAGTATAGTACTTTTCGATTACCATCAGGGTCCCGTTGCTGATCTCCGCTGGCCAATCCTTTTCACGTTCCAGGATCCAGCGCAGGCTTGCCTGGGTGGAATGGATCTTTTCCAGGTCATGATAAGGACTGCGAAGCAAGGCCTCCAGTTCGTCCCGGCCCCCGGTGGTTCGGGTATAGTTGATTTTCCGGAAGACGGAGTCTTCGTCCTGCGGATGGAATATGGAAAGGTCGTGGTAAGTGGTAGCGTCGATCTCCATGTGCCCTTTTTTACCGGCTGAATTCCAACCGTTCTCCTGTATAAGAGTCGGCAAGGTTTATTTTTCCATAAACATTTTCATAAATCAGGCGCCCGTTTACGAAGGTATGGGTTACGGCCCCCCTGAGACGGGTCCCTTCCAGGGGACTCCATCCGCATTTATACAGGAGGTTGTCCTTGCGCACGGACGTGAATTCGTCCAGGTCCACGAGGACCAAATCGGCCTTGAAGCCTTCCCGGATGTACCCCCTTTCCTTGATCTGGAAGCAATCGGCGACCGCGTGGCTCATTTTCCGGACGACGGTTTCCAGCGATATCAACCCCCTGGCATGGGCGTCGAGCATCATGGGCAGGGAATGTTGCACGAGGGGGAGACCCGAATGGGCGTGCTCGTAAGGGGGCTGCTTTTCTTCCCAGGTATGGGGCGCGTGATCGGTGGCGATGACGTCGAGGCGATCGTCCGTCAGGGCTTCCCACAGGGCGGCCCTGTTCACGGGCCCCTTGATGGCGGGGTTGCACTTGATCTGGTATCCAAGATTAGCGTAGTCCTCACTGCTGAAGGTCAGGTGGTGCACGCAGACCTCGGCGGTAATGCGCTTTTCGGCCAGGGGAATGAGGTTGGTGAAGAGCTGAAGCTCCTTTTCGGTAGTGATGTGCAGAATATGGAGGCGGCTGTTGTACTTTTTGGCGAGTTGGACGGCGGCAAAGGAAGAGTTGAAACAGGCCTCTTCGTCGCGGATCAGCGGATGGTCCGAGGGTTGCAAAACACGTTCCGCTTTAAAAGCCGCATACCGCTCCCGGATGCGTTTTTCGTCCTCGCAGTGCGTAGCAATTAATACGGAGCTTTCCCTGAAAATGCGGTCCAGCGTCAGGTAATTGTCGACCAGCATGTTCCCCGTGCTGGACCCCATGAATATCTTCACCCCGCAGACATCCTTGCGTTTGTCGTTGGTTTTAAGCACTTCCTCCGCGTTGTCATTGCTCACGCCCATGAAGAAGGAATAGTTGGCAACGGAGTGAACGGCGCCCAGGGCGTATTTTTCTTCCAATAACTCCTGGGTCAGGGCATTGGGAATGGTATTGGGCATTTCCATGAAGCTGGTCACGCCCCCCGCCACGGCCGCCCGGGATTCGGTCCGTATGGTGGCCTTGTGTGTGAGCCCCGGTTCCCGGAAGTGGACCTGGTCGTCGATCACCCCGGGCAGGAGGTACTTCCCCTTTCCATCGATTTCGATGACCCCTCCCGTGGCCGGCAGCACGGGACCTATCCTGGATATCCTGCCCCCCTCCAGCAACACGTCCCCCGGCGTAATGGTTCCTTCGTTGACGATCCGGACATTTCTTAACAAATATTTCTCCATACCTGCAAGTTAAGGAAGCTACATTCACGTATCAATGTCAAGAAACCATAAAACATGAAAAAGCTCCTTCCCTTGCTGGCTGTGGCCCTTATGCTAACCCCCGGCCTGAAAGCCCAACAACGTTCCCAGTACATGATGATCACGGTCTATGAGGACATCGAGTTGGGAGGCCACTCCCGGATGATCAAAACCATGCAAGACGGTTCCCAGGAAGTGATGGACCTCCACTGGAAAATTCCCTACAACTTCAACCGGATTGCCACCCACGAGGATTCGCTGATGGTGGAATTGAAACCTTTTTTCGATCAGGGCTGGGCGTTGGTGACCGCGGTGACAATGCCCAATAGTAATAATTTTATTAACGGGGCAGTGCTGATTTCCAGGTATTTTTTCAGGAAAGAGCCCTAGCCCTCCAGGTGGATGCACAACTGCACCATCCGGGTCTTCAGTTGCCCGATGGTATTGGAATATTTGTTCGAGGGGTCCTGGTCCAGGGCGTTTCCAATGCCGTTGCTGAAGCGGATTTCAGGCGAGAAGATGAAGCTGTCGAAGTAGAAGTTCAGCCCTGCCCCGAAGTCCAGCGTGAAATCGCCGGGCTTCAATTTGACCAGGTCTTCCACTTTGCGGTTGGCGGAATTGCTCGCCAGGTCCAGGGAATAGGCGAGGCCGGCAAAAGTATACACCCTGAAGTTCCGGATCCTGTCGGACAGGAATTTCAGGTGGAGGGGAAAATTGAGCAGGGCGGATTGCACCTGTTTGACGGCGTTGGTATCTTCCGGAAAGACGGGATATTTTACGTTGTATACGATATCCCGGGTAGCGAAAATGAGTTGAGGATTGACGCGCAGTTCGAAATGATCGACCAGCTTCAGGGTGCCCAGCAGGCCCAGGCCGAACCCGCCTACCGCCTTGGTATTGGCGAGGAGGACGCTATCCGAGGCCAGGAAATTAGGGGAAGGAGCGGCTTTGAACCAGGCAGAATTATAGCTGAGGGTAATTCCGAAATAGTAGGGCTTGGAATCGTGTTCCGGAAGGTTAGGCTGCCACAGTTGTGCATCGGCACCCTTGAATAACCACAGAAGGACTAACCCAATAGATACGGTCTTGTACCACGAAAAGCGCATCTCCCTCAAACGTAAATTGTTATGTTTTATTGTGCCTTCTCCCCCGTATAAATACTGCATATCCCGAGGGTCATAGCCCGGGCGCGGGCCCCGACGTACCCAACCTTATCCAGGATGGTCGTGAAGCGGGCCCCCTCAGGGAAGGCCTCGATGGAATGCCCCAGGTAGGTATAGGCCCGTTTGTTCCTGGAAAACAGGGAAACCAATATCGGACAAACGCGGCCCATGTACCAGGAGTACAAGCGACCACTCAGCCCCCGGGGCCTGGAAAACTCCAGCACGACCAGCATCCCCCCGGGGCGAAGCACCCGTAAAATCTCGGAGAGTCCGCGCTCCAGGTATTCGAAATTTCTTACCCCAAAGGCTACCGTCACGGCATCGAAGCTACCCGGAGGGAACGGCAATTCGGAACTGTCGCCGCAAACCAGCTCGATTTGCCCGGAAAGTCGCCGGGAGGCTATCTTTTGACGCCCCAGGGCCAGCATGCCTTCCGAAATGTCCAGGCCCGTGATTTTCCGGGGAGACAAACGGCGTTGCATCATCAGGGCCATATCCCCCGTGCCCGTAGCGACGTCCAGGATCTCGGCATGGGGCCGGTTCAGAAGCCGACGGATCGCCCTTTTCCTCCACCACAGGTCAATGCCCCCACTCAGGAAACGGTTCAGGAAGTCATAACGGGGGGCGATTTTGTCGAACATGTCGGCCACCTGTTCGGTTTTGCTCAAGGAAGATTCCTCGTAAGGGACCACAGGGTCGTGCCGGTAAGAAGTCATGGCGCGAAATTACGGTAAATTGCACTTGCGGGCCGGAGGCCCGCGCCACACTTTATGGATATAACGAACGCCTCCTACCTGATCAGCAGTCCCTCCATAGAAGCCTGTCCTCCCGCGGACAGGCCCGAGTATGCCTTCATCGGAAGGAGCAACGTGGGCAAGTCTTCCGTCCTGAATTTGCTCGCGGACCGAGAACACCTGGCCAAGACCAGCGGTAGTCCGGGTAAAACGCAACTGATCAATCATTTTGAAATAGAAAGCGGAGCCAAAGGCGCGAAGCTAAAGTGGTACATGGTCGATCTTCCGGGATATGGCTTTGCGAAAGTTTCCCAGGCGCAGCGAAAGAACTGGGAAAAGATGATTGAAAATTACATTCGCAAACGCGAAACCCTGGGTGTGCTTTTCGTGCTCATCGACAGCCGCCACGGCCCACAGGCCCTGGACCTCGAATTCATCGACAAACTGGGCGAGTGGCAGGTTCCCTTTGCCCTTGTGTTCACCAAGTCGGACAAAAGCACGCAAAAAGAGGTGGCGGCAAATGTACGTGCCTTCCTGAATGCGCTGGCCGAACACTGGGATCCCCTGCCTCCGCATTTTGTCACATCGGCCGAAAAAAAAACAGGGCGTAAAGCCCTGCTGGATTATATCGAAACGTGCAACGATCTCTACGCGGGAACCACCAGGCGAAAGCCGTTTCCGTGAATGTTCACGATCTCGATGGTTTCGTCTTCCTTGAGGTATTTGCGCAGCTTGGCGATGTACACGTCCATGCTCCTTCCGTTGAAATACGTATCGCTGCCCCAGATCCGCTTGAGGGCTTGCTCGCGCGGCAAGAGGTCGTTCTTGAATTCGGCCAGCATTTTCAGCAACTCGTTTTCCTTGGGAGAGAGGGTCTGGGTCTTTCCGTTGATGGACAATTCCCTCAGTTTGGGGTTGAAATGGTATCTGCCCAGGTCGTATTCGGCGGCCTCGCCGGTCCTGTTCATTTCCTCGTTGCGTTTGAGGATGGCCTTGATCTTCAGGAGAAGCACCTCGCTGTCGAAGGGCTTCGTGATGTAATCGTCGGCGCCCAGCTTGTAACCCTGGATGATATCTTCCTTCATGGTCTTGGCGGACAGGAAAAATAAAGGGATATCGGGGTCCACGTCCCTGATTTCTTCGGCCAGGGTGAAGCCGTCCATATTAGGCATCATCACGTCCAGCAGGCATAGTTCGTACTTTTCCCTGCGGAAGGCCGCAAGCCCCAGGATTCCGTCCCTTTCCAATGTTACGTCGTAGTCGTTCAATTCCAGGTAATTCTTCAAGACCATTCCAAGGTTGTTGTCATCTTCCACCAATAGGATCTTGGGTTTGGTTGCGTCCATAGTGCTGCTGTTTTAAGTTGGCTAAAAGTACGACTTTTGCGGGATGAAAAACCTCATCGTCATAGGGGACAGGGTACTCATCAGCCCGACCAAACCCGACGAACGCACCGAAAGCGGTTTGTATTTGCCCCCCGGTGTCCAGGAAAAAGAAAAGGTACAGCAGGGTTACGTGATCAAAACGGGTCCCGGGTTCGTCATCCCCGTGCCCATTGAAAACGAGTCCTGGAAGAGCGAGGAGGAGCAGGTCAAATACGTGCCCCTGCAGGCAAAGGAAGGCGACCTGGCCATCTTTTTGGTCGGCGGCGCCACGGAAGTGATCTATGAGGGGGAAAAGTTTTTCATCGTCCCCCAAAGCGCCATATTGATGCTGGAGCGAGACGAAGAGTTATAGCCGACCACGACACACGTCACAGGTACCACAGTCCTCGGCGGCCGGGACGCCGAAATAAGAAGCCAGGTAGCGGCTCCGGCAAATATCCCGCTGCGTCAAATACCCGATCACCAGGCCCAGCCGTTTAATGAAAGCCTCCTTCCGGGCAAGCACCCTGCCATAATCAATCCGAAGATCCTCCAATCGCACCCTCGGCTGCAGCAACCGGATCCGGGGCGCATTGACCGGTGGGCTGTACGACAACAACCCCGAACGGTCCATTTGCAGCAATAGTGCGGATACAGCGCCTTCGTGAAGCCGCGTGATCCGCGAAAGTCGCCCTTCGGAAATGCGGCTGGGATAGTTGAGGATGCCCGGGTAGTTCCTCAGCAGGGCGTCCACGAGGGGCACCAGTACAGGGTTTTCGGACTGTGCCCTTTCCACTTCGGCGCGCGATGCCGTGAAGGTGCACATCGCCGGTAAATTTACCCTGTCGGAATACAAGACCAGCTCTTCCTGCTCCAGGGCTTTCAAGGCGTAGAGGGTCGTGGTGGCGTTCTTTTGGAAACGCGTGAGAAAAGTGTCCAGGGGAAAGTCGTACCATTCCATATCCCCATCCCCCAAGGGGATTTGCAGGAAATGTGTCAGGTCCCGGTACGTATCCAGGATGGCCTCCTCTTCGGGAAAACGCTGCGCGGGCAGGGCTTCCAGGGCACGCAAGTCGGCCTCGCCGTATAACAACACGCCGGCCGCAGGCAGTCCGTCCCTCCCCGCTCTTCCCACTTCCTGGGAATAACTTTCCAGGGAATCGGGTACATCGTAATGCACTACGGTCCGCACATCCGCTTTGTCGATGCCCATCCCGAAGGCATTCGTGCAAACCATGATGGGGGACTGGCCGGACGTCCAGGCATCCTGCAAATTCCGCCTGTCGGAAGCGGGAAGCCCCCCATGATATGCCCGGGCCCCCGGCAGGCTGGCCGCCAGGGCTTCGGTCGTTTTCCGGTGGCGGCAATAAATCAAAGCACTCCCTGCGCCGAGGTGGTCCCTTAGCGCGTCCGCCTTTCGATCCGCGTGGATCACCTGCAGACCCAGGTTCGGCCGGGTGAGCGGCCCAACGATAACCGCGGCATCGGACATGTGCAGTTGTTCCAGGATGTCCGCCCGAACCTCCGGGGTAGCCGTGGCCGTCAGGGCCAGTACAGGTACGTCGGGCAGCTCTTCGCGTAAATCCGAAATCCTCCGGTAAGCAGGCCTGAAGTCATGACCCCATTCCGAAATGCAATGTGCCTCGTCCACCGCCAGGAGGCTGATACCCAGTCCCGGCAAGTATTCCAGGAAAGCCATGGCCGTAAGCCTTTCGGGGGAGACGTAAAGGAGTTTGAGTTGCCCGTTCAGCCCCTGGCGCAGGATGGCTTCGCCTTCTTTCCAGGACTGCCCGCTATGCAGGGCGGCGGCGGGAATATCCCGTGCGACCAGGGCATCGACCTGATCCTGCATCAGGGCGATCAGGGGGCTCACGACCAGGGTAAGACCCGGCAGGATCAGGGCGGGAATCTGGTAGCACAGCGATTTGCCGCTCCCTGTGGGGAGCAGGGCCAGCGTATCGCGTCCGCCCAGGGAGGCGTTGATGATGGATTCCTGCAGGGGCCGGAACTGCTGGAAGCCCCAATATCGGCGAAGGAGGTCAAGCGGGGACAACATAGGCTTTGGCGCTGCCTTCGATGATTACACCCCCGGCAGGGACAATCGCAGGGGGTCTCCAGGTTTGATCGCCTACCAGCACCTCCCCCGTCAGGAGTTTACAATCCCTGGGTATGGTTTCCCCAGCGTTCAGCAACAACAGGTCCCCGTCCCGGAGATCCCCGCTATCCACGGGAAAGACCAGCTCCCGGTGTTGATCGTCGAAGGCAATCATATAGGCGGTCACGTTCATCGGGCAAAGTTAGCAATATCTTTGCGCGATGGAGATCATATATACCCTGGACGACTTACCTGCCGCCGCCGCGACACTCCTGGAGTCGCCTTGGAAAGTGCTGGCGATTCACGGGGCAATGGGTGCGGGCAAGACGACCCTGATCCATGAGCTCTGCGGCCAGATGGGCGTCTCCGGGAACGTCAGCAGCCCTACTTTCGCCCTGGTGAACGAATACCGGACCCGGGACGAAAAGACGATCTATCATATGGACTGGTATCGATTGACCGGCGAAGCGGATGCCTTGCTTGCGGGTATGGAAGAATACCTCTATTCGGGGAATACCTGCCTGGTCGAATGGCCGGAGAGAGCGCCTCGTCTCCTGCCCCCCGATACGGTACACTTATTCCTGGAAATCCTGGGTCCGGAGACCCGGAAGGTCTCGTTAACGATTGCGTTGAAGCCATAGGATTTTGTACATTCGCAATTCGACCGCGCCAACGCAATAATCGACCTCGAATATGCCTGTCAACAAGCCCTTTCTGGCGACCTCCTTCACCTACGAAACGCTGGAAGAAACTCTGGACGTGAAGCCCAAGGGGACATCGCTGCACATCGGCATACCCAGGGAGACCTGGTTTAATGAGAACCGGATCCCCCTAACCCCCGAAGCGGTGAGCGTCCTGGTTTCCAATGGACACAAGGTGGTCATGGAATACAAGGCGGCCGACGGCGCGCACTACACCGATATGGAATACAGCGACGCGGGGGCCAAGATCGCGTATGAAAAAAAGGAGGTGTATCAAAGCGACGTGCTGATCAAAAGCGCGCCCGTGGGCGAAAACGAGCTGGAATCCCTCAAGCCGGGCCAGGTCATTATTTCTCCCATTCACCTGGCCGTCATGAAGTCGGAGATCCTCGAGAAAATGATGGCCAAGCGCATCACGGCCCTTTCTTTCGAAAACCTCAAGGACGATTCGGGAAATTATCCCATCGTCCGGTCCATGAGCGAAATCGCCGGCAGCGCCGTCATGCTGATTGCAGGACAATACCTGAGTAACGCCAACGACGGAAAGGGTGTTCTCCTGGGGGGCATTTCGGGTATTCCCCCGACCAAGGTGATCATCCTGGGGGCGGGGATCGTAGGTGAGTTCGCTGCGCGCACCGCGATGGCCATGGGGAGCAGTGTAAAGATTTTCGATAACAGCATTTACCGCCTCAAGCGCCTTCAGAACAATATCGGGGCCAGATTGTTCACCTCGGTGATCGAGCCCAAAATTCTCGCCAAGCAACTGAAGACCTGCGATGTCGCTGTGGGCGCCCTGTCCTCGGGTGGAGGACGTACACCCGTGGTCGTAACCGAAGAAATGGTTTCCCAGATGCGCCAGGGCAGCGTCATCGTGGATGTCTCCATCGATAGGGGAGGCTGCTTCGAAACATCGGAGATCACCTCCCTGGAAAGCCCTATATTTTTGAAGCACGGCGTCATCCATTATTGCGTGCCCAATATTCCCTCGGGCTTTGCGCGGACCGCCTCCCAGGCGATCAGCAACGTCATCATGCCCCTCCTCCTGGAAGCTGCCGAAAGCGGAGGCTTCGAAAGCCTCGTGTGGCATAAGGTGAGTATCCGCAGCGGGATTTACCTGTTCAAGGGTTCCCTGACCAATTTCCATTTGAGTCAGCGCTTCGACCTGAAGTATACCGACCTCAACCTCCTGATCGCCAGCAAGCGATAATTTATTACTTTCGAGCCTCCTAACGACCATTCACATGAGCGATAAAAAAATCATTCGCCCCTTTACCGAAAAACAGCGAAACAACCTTTCTATAGACGAGTATTTGCGCATCGAACGCGAATTCCACGACCACTATGCCGACGAATGCGATTGGGACGAGCCCGTCACGGACAACCTTAGTTATGACCGGGGGATATACGGTACGGAAGTAGAGGATTATTTTTTGAAGCTGCTTGGGAACGTGCGGGGAAAAAAGATGCTGGATATAGGCTCCGGGCACGGGAACACTGCGCTTAACCTGGCCATGAGAGGGGCCGAAGTAACCAGCATAGATATTGCCCCGAGGCTGATCGAAGGGTGCCGGTACCGGTCGACAAAGCACAGTATTCCCGTGGATTTCCGTGTAATGGATGCCACAAAATTGGAATTCCCTGAAAATACCTTCGATATTATCGTAGGGTTTCGGACTATCCACCATCTGCCCAATCTCGAGGAATTTTGTGTTAATGCCAGGCGTTGCCTGAAACAGGGCGGATTCCTCCTGTTGGTAGAACCCCAGAAATATAATCCGTTCGTTGAAGTGGGGCGCTATTTTATCAAAAACAAGGAAGACTCCAGAACCCCTACGGAGCACCCAATCGTGCCCAAGGATATTCGCTTGATTAAGAGGACTTTCGGGAATCTTGAAAAAAAGGAGTTCGAACTGTTTAAGCCCATGGCCCTGGCTTTTGAAATGCTCAAATGGCCCGGGATTTACAAAGTATTGGTACGGGCCTTCACAGTAACCGACCACACCTTTTGGTATTTGCCCTTTTTCAGGCCGCTTTATTGGCAGGTCGTGATGAAGGCTGTCAAGGAATAACCCCTTTGAAGGATTCCATCAAAAGCAATTCCCGGCAAAAATCATATTCCTGGGGATCGTTGCTGCTCACGATCACCGTGCGGCCTTCCGCATACACTGCGATCAGCCGCCGGTACAACTCATAACCCGCCTGATCGAAATTCGTGCAGGGCTCGTCCAGGAGGAGTACCGGAGTATTGGAGAAAAGGGCCTGAGCCAGCCGTACCCGCTGTTTCATTCCGCTGGAAAAGTTTTGGATCTGTTTATGGCGGCTCCCACCAAGGCCGATAATATCGATGATGCCCGGAACGTCCATGCCCGGGATCCAAGGTTTGAAGTCCTGATGAAAGGTCAAAAACTCCGTCAGCGTCATTTCTTCAATGACTTCCAGGTAGGGCGCCCCGAGGGCCATGTGGGAGTAGACCGCGTCGGGATCGACGGGCGCTGCGGCGTCGGGCGCCGCCCATTCCAAAATGCCCTCGCTGGGAACGAGTGCTCCCGCTATGATTTGAAGTAAAGTCGACTTCCCGGACCCATTGGGTCCCGTGATGGCGTACGTGCCTCCAGGTTCAAAAGTGTACGTGCAATGCCGGAATATCCATTCCCGGTTGAAGCGCTTCCCTATATCAGAGAGTGATATCCTCATCGGCGCTCTCCTTGATGTAACGCCGGATGATGCCGGCCTTGGACCCCTCGATAAAGGACAGGATCTGGGCGCGGATCGGAGTATCGGGCACCCTTTCCTTGATGATGTTCAAAGCGGTGGAAGTGGTGTGCCCCTGTATGAAGAGGATGTGATAAATATTGGAAATCTCTTCCAGGGCTTCTTTGCTGAAGCCCCGGCGGATCAGGCCGATCTTGTTGATGCCCGCGTAGCTGAGGGGTTCCCGGGCGGCCCTGACGAAGGGGGGTACGTCTTTTCGGATGGAGCTTTGACCCCCGATATAGGAATGAGACCCGATGCGGATGAATTGCTGCACGCCCGTCAGGCCGTTGATGATGGCAAAATCCTCCACCACGATGTGTCCCGCCAGCGTCACTCCGTTCACCAGGATGACGTGGTTGCCGATGATGCAGTCGTGGGCGATGTGCACATAGGCCATCAGCAGGCAATGGCTGCCCACCACCGTTTTCCATTTGTCAACCGTACCCCTGTTGACCGTTACGCATTCGCGGATGGTCGTATGGTCTCCGATGATGGCGAGGGTCTCTTCCCCTACGAATTTCAAATCCTGGGGAACTGCGCTGATCACCGCTCCGGGGAAAATCCTTACCTCCTTACCGATCCTGGCTCCGTCCATGATGATGGCATGGGACATGATATGGGTACCTTCCCCGATCTGTACGTTCTCATAGATCACGGCAAATGCGTCAATCGTCACATTGGGTCCTATTTTGGCATTGGGGTGTACTTGGGCTAATGGACTGATCATGATTTACTTTGTACTTTTTACAATTTGAGCTACCAGGTCCGCTTCGGTGACCACCTTGTTGCCCACGTAAATGGTTCCTTTCATTTCGCAAATGCCGCGCCTGACCGGGGCGACCAATTCCATTTTCAGGAGCATGGTGTCACCGGGCACGACCTTTTGCTTGAAACGGCAATTGTCGATCTTAAGAAAATAGGTCTCATAGTGGTCTTCCGGGTTGTCCTTGGGAATAGCAAGGATGCCGCCGGCCTGGGCCAGGGCCTCCACCTGAAGAACGCCCGGAACGACGGTATTCCCCGGGAAGTGTCCCTGGAAATATCCCTCGTTGTAAGTTACGTTCTTTACGGCGATGACATACTGCGAGGTCATTTCTATGACCTTGTCGATCAGCAGAAATGGGTAGCGGTGGGGTAATATTTTTTCGATCCGGTGGATATCGTACACCGGTGGTTTGTTCGGGTCGTAGGTGGGAATGCCGGCCTTGAACTTGTTTTTTTTGATGTGCTCCTTGATCTTACGGGCAAAAGCCACGTTTGAAGAATGTCCCGGGCGGTTGGCAATGATGTGCGCCTTGAAAGGGAACCCCACCAGGGCCAGGTCTCCCACAACGTCCAGGAGTTTGTGGCGGGCGGGTTCGGTGGGAAAGCGCAGTTCCAGGTTGTTCAGGTATCCCCCACTATTGACGGCGATACTTTCGCGTTGGAAAGCTCTGGCCAACTTATCTAGTTGAGAAGGTGTCACCGGGCGATCTACCACGACGATGGCATTGTTGATGTCTCCACCCTTGATGAGGTTGTTTTCCAGGAGAAATTCGAGTTCATGGAAAAAGGAAAAAGTCCGGCAGGGGGCGATTTCCGAATTGAAGTCCCCTACGTGCCTCAGGGCAGCGTGCTGGGTCCCCAAAACGGGCGAATTGAAGTCAATCAAGGCGTTCACCCTGAATTCGTTATATGGCATTGCCACCATCTCGACCTTCTTCTGGTCGTCGACGAAGGAAATATTATTTTCGATCGTGTAGTAGATCTTACTTGCTTTCTGGCGTTCGAGTCCGACCAACTCCAGGGCGTCCACGAAGGGTTTGGCGCTCCCGTCCAGAATGGGGACTTCCGGGCCGTCCAATTCTACCAGGACATTGTCCACCTGGGTGCCGAACAAGGCGGCCATCAGGTGCTCGACCGTCGATACCCTGGCCCCATTGTGCTCCAGGGCGGTGGCCCTGGTGGTATCCACCACATAATCACAATCCGCCTTAACTGTTGGAGCCCCCGGGAGATCAGTTCGTTTGAAAACCACACCATGGCCAGAATCTGCAGGAACAAGGGTCATATTAACAAATTTCCCCGTATGAATGCCGACGCCAGAAATCGTGATCCTCTCTTTGATAGTATGTTGAAAATGCTGACTAGCCCCGTTCGTGCTTTCCATGGGCACGAAAGTAGGAAAAACTGGGTAATCGCCCGATTTCAGGAGATACTTTCTTTTTCCGCGAGCAATTGACGGAGGGCCTGTTCCAGCTCAGCAATCCGTTTTTCTAACTCGGGCAGGTTCCTGAAAATGGCCTGGCTTCGAAGGGTGCTGGTATAGTCAAAGGCAGGGGAACCAGAGATGGCGGAATTGGGAGATTTTACGGACTTGGTGACGCCGCTTTGGGCATTGATCCTGGTACTGTCGGCAATCGAAATATGCCCCACGATACCCACTTGTCCCCCCATCATGACGTTCTTGCCGATTTTGGTGCTGCCCGAGATACCTGTCTGCGCGGCGATAACCGTATTTTCTCCGATCTCGGCGTTGTGCGCGATTTGAATCAGGTTGTCGAGTTTGGCGCCCTTCCTGATGATGGTGCTTCCGATGGTCGCGCGGTCGATGGTGGCGTTGGACCCGATTTCAACATTATCTTCTATGACCACATTTCCGATCTGGGGCACTTTCTTGAAGGTGCCGTCTGCCTGGGGAGCGAAACCGAACCCATCTCCGCCGATGACGGTGCCCGCATGAATGGTTACATTTTCACCGATTCGGCAACTATGATATATGCGGACCCCGGGGTATAGAATGGTATTGTCCCCGATGACGACCCCTTGTCCCAGGAAGACGTGGGGGTAAATCTTTACATTACGCCCGACGCTGACATGGTCGGAAACGTAGGAAAAGGCACCTATGAAAACCTGGGCCCCCAGGGTTGCCTTGTCTGAAATAAAGCTGGGCTGTTGGATGCCCACCATTTGTTGGTTTTGGATTTCCTGGTACTTGGCGAGCAGCGTTGCAAAGGCCGAATAAGCGTCCGGAACGCGGATCACGGTGCCTTTGACAGGGAGCCTCAATTCTTGTGCTGAATTGATGATGACCACCGATGCTTCAGTCGTGTACAGATAGTCCTCATATTTGGGATTGGCAAGGAAAGTGAGCTGCCGGTCCCGAGCTTCTTCTATTTTTCCAAACGATTCCACCAAGGCTTCCGGGTTGCCTTCGATCTTTCCTTGTATAAGGAGCGCAATCTGCGCGGCTGAAAATAACATACTTACGTGTTTGTCTGGACGTGTAGAGTATTTTTCTAAAATAACGTTTTTTGTCAATATTTATTGGCAAGGGCCCTTACCGGGCCAGGGTAACAAAAATAGAATTTTTTTACAGGGCTGGCTAAAGTTTGACGAATCAGGGCATTGTCCACCTCCGACACGCCCCGGACCCCCCCATCCTTGAACAGGATCCGGATCATTTCATCCCCCGCCTCGTAAGTGCTGTTCACCGCCGTCCCCTCGAATACAAAGAAGCCCGCCTCCTCCTCGCTGATGCCCAAGTTCCATGCCACCTCCCTCCTTTTTTCCTCCAGTTCGCCGGGAGGGACCGCTTCCGCCAAGAACCGGATTTTCAGCAAATGCCGGTCGAGCAGGCCTACGGACAGCGTGGACAAGACCCGGTCCGGATGATTTGTCCATCCCTTCATCGCCATTTCCACATCCGAATCGTCCAGGCTACAGAACCGGTCCAGGTTCAGGGTATCCCCCATGTCCAGGCCCCCCAGGACCTGCAGGTCTTTGGCCCTTTCCAGGACCTTGACTAACATTTGCTCCGCACTCAGTACCGTTTTATGTAGGTATACCTGCCAATACATCAGGCGCCTGGCCACCAGGAATTTCTCGATCGAATAGATCCCCTTTTCCTCCACCATCAACTCTCCTTCGTGGACCGCCAGCATCTTCAGGATCCGATCGTAACCGATCACACCCTCGGAAACCCCCGTATAAAAACTATCCCTGGTCAGGTAATCCATGCGGTCCACGTCTAATTGCCCCGAAATCAACTGATGCAGGAAACGTTTTGGGTATTGACCATCGAAAACCGAAATGGTTACATCTAAAGAACCGTTAAATTCCTCGTTGAGGCGGCGCATGATCGACCGGGAAATGGATTCGTGGCTGCGGTCCTCGATCAGGACGTTTTCCAGGGCGTGCGAAAAAGGACCGTGGCCTATGTCGTGGAGCAGAATACCCGCTTTGGCCGCCAATTCCTCTTCCGGCGTGATGCGAACGCCCTTGCTCTTTAGCTCCGTCAGGGCGCAGCACATCAGGTGATAGGCGCCAAGGGAATGGTGAAAGCGCGTGTGCACGGCGCCCGGATAGACCAGGGCCGCCAGGGCCATCTGCTTTATCCGCCTCAGGCGTTGGAACCAGGGATGATTCAGGATGGAGAAGATCAACGGATGATCGACGGTAATGAAACCGTACACGGGGTCGTTGATGATCTTTCTCAGCGCCATCGCCCAAAGGTACCCGAATATTATTTTCCCATGAAGAATTTAAATTGTAGCTTGATCCGATGAAGACGCCGATAGCCACCATCCTCTGGGTGGATGACGAAATTGAAAGTCTGCAATCCCAAAAATTATTCCTGGAAAATAAGGGTTACGAGGTGCACACACTGACAAATGGATTCGATGCCATCGATTTTGTCAGGGGCACTACCCCGGACGTCGTATTGCTCGACGAAAGCATGCCGGGGATCACCGGCCTGGAGACGCTCGCGAAAATCAAGGAGGTGAACCGCCATATCCCGGTGGTCATGATCACCAAAAATGAAACGGAAAACGTCATGGACGATGCCATCGGCTCCCAGATCAGCGACTACCTGATCAAGCCGGTGAACCCCAACCAGGTCCTCCTGAGCCTGAAAAAAATATTGGACAACAAACGCCTGGTTGCCGAAAAGACCACCGCCGCATACCAGCAGCAGTTCCGGAACCTGTTCATCGCCCTCAACAGTAACCCGGACTACAACGAATGGATGGAAATCTACAAGAAACTGACCTTTTGGGAATTGGAAATGAAGAAAAGCGACAGCCCTGAAATGCAGGAGGTCTTTCAAACCCAAAAGCAGGAGGCCAACAGCGAGTTCTTCAAATTTATTTCCCGCAATTACCTGTCCTGGCTCAAGGCAAAGGAAGCGCCCGTGATGAGCCACACCCTGATCCGGCACAAGGTTATCCCCTATATAGACAAGGAGGTCCCAACCTTTTTCATCCTCATCGACAACCTCCGCTACGACCAGTGGAAAATTCTGGAGCCCCTGTTTACGGACGTGTTTCGCATCGTCGAGGAGGATACCTTTTATTCCATCCTTCCCACCGCGACCCAATACAGCCGCAACGCCATTTTCTCAGGTATGATGCCCGCGGAGATCGAGAAAAAACACCCCAACCTGTGGAAGAACGAGGATGACGAGGGCAGCAAGAACGCTTTTGAAGAGGAGCTCTTCCGGGTCCAGTTAAAGAACCTGAAACGCGAAGACATTCGTTTCAGCTACACCAAGGTGCTGCACTACCAGGACGGGCAGCGTCTCGTGGAAAATGTGCACAACCTGCTCCAATACCCGTTGAGCATCGTCATTTACAATTTCGTGGACATGCTCAGCCATGCCCGTACCGAGATGGAAGTCCTCAAGGAACTCGCTGCCGATGAGGTATCCTATCGTTCTATCACGGCCAGTTGGTTCGAGCATTCTCCCCTCTACGCCGCCTTACGAAAAATCTCAGACCGGAAATTCAACCTCATCATCGCCACCGACCACGGATCGGTCCGCGTGAAGACACCGGTCAAGGTTGTCGGAGACAGGCAAACGACGACGAACCTACGGTACAAGCACGGGCGGAATTTGAATTACGATCCCAAGGAAGTGCTGGCGTTCCGGGATCCGCGCGAGGCAGGGTTGCCGGCTCCCAACTTAAACAGCGCTTATATTTTTGCCGGCGAAGACCACTTCCTGTGCTACCCCAACAACTACAATCACTACGCGAATTATTACCGCAATACCTTCCAGCACGGGGGCGTCAGCCTGGAAGAGATGATCGTGCCCGTGGTGCGCATGTCGAGCCGGGGCGGCGCCGGCTAGTAGGACCCGGCCGTGGCGCGGCGCCAATTCCTAATAAAGGACTATTTTTGTGGCCATGAGGTACAATCAGGCAACCCTGAACAGGATCGAGAAAATTTTGGAAGAAGCGTCTTACATCCTTCGCTATGAAAGGGGCAATTTCCAAAGCGGTTATTGTATCCTGGAGGAAAAGAAGGTCGTCGTGCTGAACAAGTTCCTGGATACCGAGGGAAAGATCAACACCCTCATCGAGCTGGTCCCTCAACTGTCCATATCCCCTGAATGGCTCACCACGGATACCCAGAAGATGTATGACGAAGTCATGCAGAAGCACGAAGCGGAATGAGCACGCCAACTTTGCACGTGACCTTTCTCGGCACGGGAACTTCCACGGGAGTTCCCATGATCGGTTGTCCCTGTGACGTATGCCATTCGCCCGATCCCAGGGACAAACGCCTGCGCAGCAGCATCCTGATCCGGACACCCAGGACATCCATCGTTATCGACAGCACCCCCGATTTCAGGTACCAGATGCTCAGGGTCGGCCTTACTTCCCTGAACGGGATCGTCTTTACCCATCCCCACAAGGACCATATCGCCGGGCTGGATGACGTAAGGGCTTTTAATTTCTTCATGCAGGAACCCATGCACGTCTATGCCAACGCCATGACCGAAGAGACCCTGAAGCGCGAGTTCGGCTATGCCTTTGCGGACAAGCGCTATCCCGGTGTTCCGGAAATCGTACTTCATACCATCGACGACAAACCCTTTCATGTACACGACCTTGAATTTATTCCTATTCAGGTATGGCACCATAAGATGCCGGTCTACGGTTACCGGATCGGGGACTTTACCTATATCACCGATGCGAGCCGGATCGACCCTTCCGAAAAAGAGAAAATCCGCGGCAGCAAGGTGCTTGTGCTGAATGCCCTCCGGCGGGAGTCGCACATTTCGCATTTTACCCTGGATGAGGCAGTCGCCCTGGCCGACGAACTGGGTGCGGAGCGCGCGTACTTTACCCACATTAGCCACCAACTCGGCCTACACGCGGAAGTCTCGCGGGAGTTGCCACCTGGTAAGTCCCTGGCCTACGATGGCCTCGAGATCGCGATCTAGCCCACGCGGTCACGCAATTCCCGCTACCCGGCCGCGCGCTTTGCAGCGATTTAATTTTGCAATGCTAACAATTGTTAGTATTATTGGGCCATGGATTTTCAACTCCCCGAATGGACCGCGCAGGTATCCGGCAGCGCACGCGACTTTGCCCGCACTCAGATTCTCCCTCATGTCATGGAATGGGATGAAGCCCAGACTTTCCCCGCGGAGTTGTTCCGTGAGATGGGCGCCCTCGGCCTCATGGGAGTGCTCGTTCCCGAAAAATATGGTGGCGCCGGTCTCACCTATATTGATTACGTGCACCTCATTACCGAAATCGCAAAAGTATGTGGCTCGATCGGACTCAGCATGGCGGCGCACAATTCCCTGTGTACGGGACATATTCTTCTTTTCGGAAACGAAGCGCAAAAGGAACGCTTCCTTCCATGCCTGGCTTCCGGCGCCTCACTCGGCGCCTGGGGCCTGACCGAGGCAGGCACGGGCAGTGATGCAGGAAATATGCAATGCACAGCCGTCCGGGATGGGGCCTATTGGGTTTTGAACGGTGCGAAAAACTGGATCACCCACGGACGCAGCGGCCATGTAGCCGTTGTTATCGCCCGCACAGGCGAACCGCGGACCCGCGATAATTGCACGGCCTTCGTCGTGGAAAGGGGCACACCCGGTTTTTCGGGAGGGAAAAAGGAAAACAAATTGGGCATGCGCGCTTCCGAGACGGCCGAAATGATTTTTTCCGATTGTCGCATCCCGGACACCCAACGCCTCGGCGAAGTGGGTGCCGGCTTCCGTCAGTCCATGAAGGTCCTGGATGGAGGACGCATCTCCATTGCAGCCCTTTCCCTGGGCATTGCTAAAGGTGCCTACGAAGCCTCTTTGAAATATTCACAGGAACGCCACCAATTCGATAAACCCATCGCTTCCTTCCAGGGTATCTCCTTCAAGCTGGCCGATATGGCTACCGAAATCATGGCCGCAGAACTGCTTACCCTGCAGGCCGCCGATCTGAAGGACAGGGGTAAACCCATGACCAAGGAAGCCGCCATGGCGAAATATTACGCCAGTGAAGTGTGCGTCCGCGTTGCCACGGATGCCGTGCAGATCTTCGGGGGGTATGGATATACCAAGGATTTTCCCGTGGAAAAGTTTTACCGCGACAGCAAGCTGTGTACCATCGGGGAAGGGACATCCGAGATTCAGAAGATCGTCATCGCGCGGGAGATCCGCGAGGCCTGACCGCGCGCCGCGGGCCGGCGCAGCAACCCGGTGCGCCCGCCTAGTGCTGCTTGAAAAATCCTTCTACTTTGCCCTTGAGCCCGTCGAGCAGGTCCTCCCCGGAGGCCTTCGCCTCCTTGAAGACATTCTCCACGGCTCCCTCGAGCATGGGATATTTTTCCTTTATGTAGTCCTTGACGGTCTCGATGACACGCTGGGCTTGTTCGGCGGTTAGGTTCGCCTCTTTCTTGAGGCGATCGATTAGCTCTTGCATATACTAAGCAACTTTTAGGAAATTAATCCTGTTCTTTTCGAATTTGCGCGTCGCATAATCCAGCGTCAGGTTGAACTGCGTCTCCCCCGACCCGGGAAGGTCGAACATGGCATCCGTCAGGATGCCCTCGCAAATGCTACGCAATCCACGCGCTCCGAGCTTGAACTCGAGGGCCTTGCTGACGAGGAAATCCAACACGGCTTCGTCCACGTGCAGCGCGATCCCCTCCATGTCGAACAACTTCTTGTATTGCTTGATCAGGGCATTTTTGGGATCGATCAGAATGGACCTGAGGGTTTCGGAGTCCAGGGGGCTGAGGTAGGTAACCACGGGAAGGCGACCCAACAACTCCGGGATGAGGCCGAAGCCTTTCAAATCCTGGGCATTGATGTATTGAAGGAGGTTACGTTTCTGGTATTCCTGCTGCTCCTTGTTGACGTTAAAGCCAATGGCGTGGGTGTTGATACGGCGTGCGATAACCTTGTCAATGCCATCGAAGGCGCCCCCGCAAATGAACAGGATGTTCTGGGTATTGACTTTAATGAGCTTTTGTTCGGGATGCTTGCGTCCACCCTGGGGTGGTACCAATACTTCCGTCCCTTCCAGGAGCTTCAGGAGGCCCTGCTGGACGCCCTCGCCACTCACGTCCCGGGTAATGGAAGGATTATCTCCTTTCCGTGCAATCTTGTCGATTTCGTCGATATACACGATACCTTTCTCCGCGGCGGGAACGTCGTAATTACATACCTGTAACAGGCGGGTCAGGATGCTTTCCACGTCTTCGCCCACATACCCCGCTTCGGTGAATACCGTGGCATCCACGATGGTGAAGGGCACATTGAGGAGCTTGGCGATCGTTTTAGCGAGCAGGGTTTTGCCCGTACCCGTTTCCCCGACCATGACAATATTGCTCTTTTCGATCTCAACCTCGCCTTCTCCGCGCTGACCCACGTGGTTCAGACGCTTATAGTGGTTGTATACTGCCACGGCTAAAACCTTCTTGGCTTCATCCTGGCCTATTACGTATTCATCAAGGAACTTCTTCACTTCCAGGGGTTTCTTGACGCTGAGCTTGTAATTGGAGGGGAACTGATCGGTGCGCACCAGCAACTCCTGGGCGATGATTTCCTGGGCATGATCTACGCAATTTTCGCAGATATGGGCTTCCTGCCCCGCAATCAAAATTTTGACTTCATCCCTGCTGCGCCCGCAAAAGGAACAGTGAAGGGTAGCTTGCTTTGCCATACTATAAAAATACGCAAAACCGCCCCATTAGGGCGGCTTCGCTTGTAAAATAGATGTGAATATGTGGTCGTTTAAATTTTCTCCAGGATCCCGTCCACAATCCCGTAAGCCACAGACTCTTTGGCATCCATCCAGTGGTCCCGGTCGAAATCTTTCATGATTTGTTCCGTGGTTTTACCACAGTTTTTAGCCAGGAGCGCTGCGCCCATTTCCTTGGTCTTCCGGATTTGTTCCGCAATGATCTCCAGGTCCGCGCTGGTTCCCTGGCCACCCCCGCTGGGTTGGTGGATCATCACTTCCCCGTGGGGGAAAATGTAGCGGCTGCCCTTTTTCCCCCCACTCAGGAGGATGGAGCCCATGGAGGCCGCCATACCCATACAGATCGTGCTGACGGGGGACTGGATCATTTGCATGGTATCATAGATCACCATCCCGCTGGTCACGATTCCTCCCGGACTGTTGATGTAGAATTTGATTTCCTTTTTGCTATCCAGGGCATCCAGGTATAGGAGCCTTGCGGTAATGTCCTTTGCGCTTTTATCGTCTACGACCCCCCACAGGAATACCTTCCTTTGTTCGATAAACTTCTTATCGAATTGCCAGGAGCTGAGCATCTTTTCAACCGGGTTTTCCGGCTCCTTGGGCGTGTCTTCCTCGTCGTCCATTCTGGTGGAACGCGTATAAATAAGATTCATCTGCATAATTAATCTTCTTTCTTTTGCTTTTTGGGATTGATCAGGAGCACCTCATCCACGAGGCCGTACTCCTTGGCTTCCTGCGCGGTCATCCAAAAATCGCGGTCACTGTCCTTGGCGATCTTTTCCACGGGCTGGTGGGTGTGGAAAGCAATCACCTCGTACAACTCTTGCTTGAGCTTCCGGACTTCGTTGACCGTTATCTCGATGTCGGTAGCCTGTCCGCCGGCACCTCCGGAGGGTTGGTGCATCATGATCCTGGAGTGCTTCAGAGCGGAACGTTTGCCCTTGACTCCTGCGCACATCAGGACGGCTGCCATGGAAGCCGCAATGCCGGTGCAGATCGTGGCCACATCGGGGGTAACGAACTGCATGGTATCGTAAATGCCAAGGCCGGAATACACGCCTCCGCCGGGGCTGTTGATATACATCTGAATATCCCTGGAACGGTCCGTAGAGTCCAGGAACAGGAGTTGAGCCGTCACGATATTGGCCACGTAATCATTGATGGGCTCGCCCATGAAGATGATCCGGTCCATCATCAACCGGGAAAATACATCCATGGAGGCCACGTTCAAAGGTCTTTCCTCTATGATATACGGGGTCAGGTTCGTGGGAAAGTGAGTGCGGTAATTGTGCAGCGTTGAGCCCGAAATGCCCTGATGCTTCACTGCGTACCGCTCGAATTCTTTACCTATGTCCATACGCTTAGTCTATTAAAAATTGTTCAAATATAGGCTTTGCCAGCCCAAAATCTGTGCCTTAGACAAAACCGGACAAAATGGCAAATCTCACCGCTTCGCGGCTCAGTGCTCGTGGTTATGCGCGTGTTGCATTTTAGAGAAGGATTCGATGTCGATCGCCTTCGGCGTAACCTTTACTTCACCTTCCGCCCAATTGAACATCTTTTCGGTCACGATACGCCGGTAGGCATTTTCCACCTGCTGCTCGTCCTTCAGCATCCTGTCCACGTAGCTGTCGATCCAGTCGGTGTTACCCGCGGGCACCTGACCGCCAAAATAGCCCATGACCTGCGCGCGCAGGTGATCCTTGAGCTCTTCAGGAGTCACATCCAGTTGGTTGTCGCGGATCAGGCGATCGCTGATCAGGGTCCAGCGGAGTTGCGAGGAAAAGGTCGGAAACTCGGCCTCTACTTCTTCGGCCGACTTGGGATTGTCTCCACCGACCTGAAGCCAGCGCTTCAGGAAAGTTTCGGGAAGTTGTAAGGGAGTCTTTTCCAGGAGTTGATGATATAGCTCGTGGTGAAGGAAGTCCCGGGATTGCTTTTCCCAATACAGGGAAATTTCGCTTTTGATCCTGTCCCGGAAGGCGGCCTCGGTCGTAATACCGGCTCCCGGATATACCTCGTTGTAGAGTTCTTCGCCCAGGTCCTTTTTGACGAGGATGCCCACCTTGGTGATGGTCATCTTGTAGGACTTTTCCAAAGCGGCCGGGTCGGAGGCGTCTACGTTTAAATCCTTGATCAACCAATCCCTTTCTTTGTCATCGAAAGCGGTACCCAACTGGAGAACCAGTGAATCACCGGCTCCCTTGCCCAGGACCTGGGAACGGTAGCCTTCCGCAAAGTATTTTACCAGGAGGGAATTTTCCTTGGAAGGGGCCTCGGTGCCTTCTTCAGTGAAGGTGACGTTCAGGATATCGTCTTCCGAATCGGCCGTCTCCTTATCCTGGACCTTGCCAAAGCGGTTACGCAGGCGTTCGACCTCTTCATCGATCATGTCCTCTGTCACCTCGACCTCGTACCGTGTGGCTTGAATGGCCTTTACGTTGACGTTGAGGTCGGGCTTGAGGCCGATTTCGAACTGGAAAGCATATTCGGAAGGCTTTTCCATATCCAGGACCGGCGCCTGGGTTTCCAGGGGCAGGGGTTGCGCGAAAATTTCGGGCTTTTCCTCGCTCATGTACCGGCCCAACTCCTTTTCCACGGTCTTGACGACTTCATCCCTGAAAATGGCGGGACCGTGCATGCGTTTGATGACTCCCGTGGGGACCATACCTTTCCGGAATCCCGGGATATTGGCGGACTTGCTGTATTGCTTTAATGTTTTTTCAAACGAGGAAAGGTAGTCTTCCTTTTCCACCTTGACGGTCAGTTTGTCATTGAGCAGACCGATGTTCTCTCTGGTAATGGTAGCCATATATATGTATCCCAATCGAAAATTGGGGCACAAAGGTACGACTTTTATTGGCTATTTAACTAGCCTTAGAGAAGTGCTTACTCCGGATACGTCACCTTGATCCGGTGATACGCATTGACTACGTACCCGTTTTGCATGGCCGGCTCCCAACGGGATTGGTTTTCTATATAATCCACGAGCACCTGGGCGAGGATGCTGTTGGTCATGGTCGTCGGGCGTACGCAGGAAACCGACCCGTCATACCAAACGACGAACTGCAGGTCGCATTCCCCACGGGATTGCCTGCCGTCTTGCGCGAGCAGAGCGGTATATTGTTGGAGGACTTTATGGATGGCGGCCGACCAGGCTTTCTGACCACCGGGGAAGGTGGCCGGGTGCTCGACCTGATTATAGACTTTATGACCCTCGAGCGTGGCTTCGTCGACGGGGAGGGATTCTGACTGAGCCCGCGCCCCTTGGGCGATGGCGGTCATTAACAGCAGGGAAGTAAGTATCCTGAACATGGCATAGGTGGGATTTCACCTAAAGGTAATAATAATTTAATATTAAAGTAACATTAAATTAATACGACTTCGGGAAAAGTCAGTAGGCGGGCATTGGGGTGGTAGGCGAGGGGGGCAGTCCCCTGGATCAGGTAAAAAGAAGCAGGAATGCCCGGCGCCTTTCAGGTCAATAGCCCATAGGATATAAAAAAAGGAAGGATGCCTAAGCTCCTCCCTTGGTGCGGATGGGGGGACTCGAACCCCCATGCCTTGCGGCGCCAGATCCTAAGTCTGGTACGTCTGCCAGTTTCGCCACATCCGCATTTAGCCTCATTGCGGCTGCAAATCTAACGATTAAAGCCTGAAAATCCAGGCCCGGGGCCGTGAAGCCACGCACACCTCAAAATTTCGTAAATTTGGTAAGTATGGATACCGGCGTAGCGATACCGAAATATAACTTGACGGAAGCCCAGGAAAGGAAGGAAATCATTCGCCAATACAGGGCGCTCCTGAGGGCCCTGAAAACGAAGCTGAAAAAAGGGGATAAGGAACTGGTCCGGCACGCCTTCGAAATGGCGGCCGAGGCGCACAAAACCATGCGGCGCAAGAGCGGGGAGCCCTATATTACTCATCCCCTGGCCGTGGCCATGATCTGCGTGGAGGAAATCGGGTTGGGGGTCCGTTCGACCATATGCGCCCTCCTCCACGATACGGTGGAAGACACCGATGTCACCCTGGAAGATATTGAACGGGAGTTCGGTAGCGAAATCGCCCGTATCATAGATGGTCTTACCAAGATTGCCAACGTGGTCGACACCAATACGACCCAACAGGCCGAAAATTTCAAGAAAATTTTGCTGACCCTGACGGACGACCCCCGGGTCATCCTGATTAAGCTGGCCGACCGCCTCCACAATATGCGGACCCTGGACAGCATGAAGCGCGAAAAGCAACTGAAGATTTCCTCCGAAACGGTCTACGTCTATGCACCCCTGGCGCACCGGATGGGGCTGTATGCCATAAAGACCGAAATGGAGGACCTCGCCATGAAGTTCCTGGAGCCGGACACGTACCGCGAAATCGCTCGTAAACTCTCGGAGACCAAGCGGGAACGTACCCGGTACATCAACGAGTTCATCCGGCCCATCCGGGAAAAGATGGAACAGGCGGCCGTAACGGACTTCGAGATTTACGGGCGCCCCAAGTCCATCCATTCCATATGGAATAAGATGCGGAAGAAAGATGTATCCTTCGACGAGGTGTACGACCTCTTTGCGATCAGGATCATCCTGAACCCGCCCATCGAGAAGGAAAAGGAGGAGTGCTGGAAGGTATACTCCCTGATCACGGATATGTACAACCCCTCCCCGGAACGCCTCAGGGACTGGTTGAGCAACCCCAAGAGCAACGGGTACGAAGCCCTCCATACGACGGTCATGGGGCCACAGGGGAAGTGGGTGGAAGTCCAGATACGGACCAAACGCATGAATGAAATTGCGGAAAAGGGCCTGGCCGCGCACTACAAGTATAAAGAGGGAGGCACCGATGAAAGCCGCTTCGATCAATGGTTTTCCCAGATCCGGGAAGTGCTGGGCAACCAGGATACGAATTCAATTGATTTCCTCCAGGAGTTCAAGACGTCTTTCCTGACCGAAGAGATTTACGTGTATACGCCCAAGGGCGATGTGAAGATGCTCCCCAAGGGGGCGACGGCCCTGGATTTCGCTTTTTCCGTGCACTCCGATATCGGAAGCCGCTGCATCGGCGCCAAGGTCAACCACAAACTCGTGCCCATCGGGCACACGCTCCGCAGTGGAGACCAGATCGAGATCATCACCTCCTCCAAGCAAAGGCCATCCGAGGATTGGCTGGGCATCGTCGTTACGGCCAAGGCTAAGGCCAAGATCAAGGACAGTCTCAAGGAAGAGAAACGGAAGGTCGCAGACGAAGGAAAATATATGTTGCAACGCAAACTGGAGCAAATGGGTGTGGCCTTCAACGTGCACAACGTAGATGAGCTCGTCAACTTCTACAAGACCCAGTCCCAGTTGGAGCTGTTTTACAGGATTGCCATCAAAAACCTGGACCTCAAGGAACTCAAGGAGTTCACCATCATCGGGGACCGCCTCGAGGCACCGCGTCCCGTGAGGTCAGAGCCCGTAGCGAGGCCCGACGGAGAGGCCGGGAAGCCCGCTTCCAAGGACTCCGAGTTGATCATTTTCGGAGAAAGCAGTGATAAAATTCTCTACACCCTGGCCAACTGTTGTAAGCCCATCCCGGGGGATGACGTATTCGGCTTTATTACCGCCACCGAGGGGTTGAAGATCCATCGAACCAATTGCCCCAATGCCGCCAGAATGCTGTCGCACTACGGGCACAGGGTGGTCAAGACCAAATGGGCCAAGAACAAGGAAATCTCCTTCCTGACCGGGGTCAGGGTCCTTGGACTGGATGACGTGGGGGTCATCAACAAAATCACCAACCTCATTTCGGGAGAAATGAAGATCAATATCAATGCCCTGACCATCGAGGCCAAGGAAGGTATCTTCATGGGCAATATCCGCCTCTACGTCCACGACAAGGAGGAGCTGGATGAACTGGTGAAGAGGCTGAAGGCCCTTGCGGGGATTCAGTCGGTGGAACGCTTCGATGCTGCCGCGGAAGGCGCAGAGTCAAAATAAATTTGCACGGTAACCGTTCGCTAGCGAATTTGCGGTTTTTTCTAAAGAAAATTAAGATACATGGTTGATGTCATCCTGGGCCTCCAATGGGGCGACGAAGGAAAGGGGAAGATCGTGGATTATTTCGCCCCCCATTACGACGTGATTGCCCGGTTCCAGGGTGGTCCCAACGCGGGCCATACCTTGTACGTAGGGGATAAGAAGGTCGTACTCCACCAGATCCCTTCGGGGGTATTCCATGAGAAGACGGTGAACCTGATCGGCAGCGGGGTCGTGTTGGATCCCGTTGTGCTCCGTAATGAATGCGAGACGGTTGCATCCTTCGGGGTGGACGTCCGCAAGAACTTATTCATCAGCGAGCGGACCCATTTGATACTACCCACGCATCGGGCCCTGGACAAGGCCAGCGAGCTATCCAAGGGCACCGATAAGATAGGTTCCACCCTGAAGGGCATCAGTCCCTCCTACATGGACAAGACCGGGCGAAACGGTTTGAGGGTCGGAGACCTGCTGGACAAGTCCTTTACTACCCAATACATCAAGCTCAGGCTCAAACACCAGAAAATGCTGGATAGCCTCCACTTTTCGGAGGACATCACCCCTTGGGAAGAAGAGTTTTTTGACGCCGTGGAATTCCTGAAGCAGCTCAATATCGTCAGCGGGGAATACTTCATCAATGATCGTATCAGGGCGGGACAGCGCATCCTGGCCGAAGGGGCCCAGGGCAGCATGCTCGACGTCGATTTCGGGACCTTTCCCTATGTCACATCGTCCAACACGATTTCAGCAGGGGTATGCACGGGGCTGGGCATCGCACCCCAGACCATCAAAGAGGTGATAGGGGTTACAAAAGCCTACTGTACAAGGGTTGGCGCCGGACCTTTTCCTACCGAACTACTGGACGAAACAGGGGAAGAGCTGCGGAAACTGGGGAACGAATTCGGGGCGACCACGGGACGGCCCAGGCGCTGCGGTTGGTTGGACCTGGTGGCCCTGCGTTTCGCGTGCATGATCAACGGGGTGACCCAGCTTGTTATGACAAAAACCGACGTATTGGACCCTTTCACAGAGATTTATGCTTGTGAAAAGTATTCCGTGGGGGGAGAGGACGTAACCCACATTCCCTTCCAGATGACCCGGTTGAATATTACCCCTGTCTATACAAAAATTAAAGGCTGGAATGCCTCTATTGAAAGTGTCAAAAGTTTTACATCTTTGCCAGAGGCATTGCGCTCATATATTCGGTATATTGATGATGCTGTCGGAGCTAAAGTAACCTATATATCAAATGGTCCTGGCAGGGACCAAATCATAAAAGTGCCCTAGCGGCCCGGCCCGAAGGGCCATAATAAGCGGAGTTGGCGCGGAAGCGCTAAATTTACATGGGGCGCTTCCGCGCCAACGCATTTGAAAAAAATTTGGACAATTAAAAAACTCGTAGAAATTTTACAAAGACAATCCTGTTAGACTATGGCTGCAAAATCTGATAAGGAAAAAAAGGGCCCTGAAAAGAAACCCAAACCCGGAGCCCAGGAAACCCCGAAGAAGGCCGCGCCCAAATCTGCCAAGAAGGACGATGATGACGACGACGATGATGACCTCGAGGTAGAAGAAAGCGCCCCCAAAAAGAAAGCCGCGACCAAATCCGCTACCTCCAGGAAATCTGCCGACGATGATGACGACGATGACGAGGACCTGGAAGAGGAGGAAGACGAATGGGAAAAGACGGACGAAGAGGACGACTACGATCCCGACTTCGAGGAGTTCGACCTGCCCAAATCCAAAACCAAGAAAGGGCCTTCCACCGGCACGGGCGGCGGAGGCACGGCGCGTAAAGCCAAAGGTGGGGAGGAAGAGGATGATGAGTTCAAATTCGACGACGACTTCAAGGACCTCGATCTCTTCAACGACTCGGGGTTCGAAGAGGATGAGGATGACTTCTAAGCGCGTATTTACCACGTTCGCTGTAAATAATATTGACATTTGTAAACAGCAACTGCTGAGCTGGGTGAGCCGGTTCAGCAGTTGTTGTTTTATGGACAATCACGGGTACGTCCTGCCGGGTGGGCAATGGGAATGCCTCGCCGGGGCGGGAGCCCTTGAGGTGCTGAGCGCTCCCTCAGGGGGCGCTTTTGACGCGCTGGCTGCATTTCATGCGCAACATGGCGACTGGCTCTTCGGGCACCTGGGATACGACCTGAAAAACGAGGTGGAAGAACTGGGTTCGGCGCTTCCCGATCCCCTGGGATTTCCCGATCTGAGGTTTTTCGTGCCCCGGTTCGTTTTCCTGATGACCGGGTCCGAGCTTCGCATCGGGGTCCGGGAGGATGACAATGCCACTGAAATTTGGGAGGCCATCCGGGAAATCCGCCCTGCCGCCCCGGCATCCGCCCCCCGACCCGGCGCTCGAGCATCCGCGGCCACGGCTGCGCCCAAGACTGCCCCGGAACTGAAAGCCCGTTTCACCCGCGAGGAATACCTGAATACCGTCCACCACCTCCAGGACCACATCCACCGCGGGGATTGCTATGAAATCACCTTTTGTCAGGAGTTCTTCCTGGAAAACGCGACTCCCGACCCGGTGACCTTGTACCGGGAACTCGAGACCCTTTCCCCCCATCCCCATGGAGCCTATTATGCCTTTGACGAACAGGTGCTTTGCTGTGCCAGCCCGGAGCGATACCTCCAGCACCTTTCGGGAAGGCTCCTTTCCCAGCCGATGAAAGGGACGATCGCGCGGGACAAGGATCCCATCGGGGGGTTGAGGGACAACCCTAAGGAAAGGAGCGAAAACATCATGATCGTGGACCTCGTAAGAAACGACTTGTCCAGGGTTTGTACCGAGGGAAGCGTGCGCGCATCCGAAATCTGCGGGATTTACCCCTTTCCTCAGGTCTTCCAGATGATTTCGTCGGTCGAAGGGTGCCTGGAAGGACCCTGGATCGCAGCCCTGAAGGCCACCTTCCCCATGGGATCCATGACGGGCGCTCCGAAAAAGCGCGCCCTGGAACTCATCGAGCAATATGAAAGGACCCGGCGGGGGTTGTATTCGGGGGCCCTGGGCTATATCGACCCTCAGGGCAACTTCGATTTCGGGGTAGTGATCCGGAGCCTCCTCTATAATAAGGCCCGGAAATACCTCTCTTTTTCGGTGGGTTCGGCGATTACAGCGGCTTCTGACCCCGCCGGGGAATATGCGGAGTGCCTTCTGAAGGCCGAGGGCATAAAAAAAGCGCTGGAAAAAGTATTTCCCAGCGCTATATGAGGTGACGCGCACCACGGCGCGGCCCCGAGGCCGAACCGCGGGCGGAGTTATTCGGGTTCTTCCTCCTCGTTCAGCAATCCGCGGACGGACTCCGCGAGGATGGCATTCTTATCTTCTATAAACAAATCCATCTTATCCCTGGGCAGGCGCAGGGTATAACAACCCGCGGTCCCGCAGACCTGCTCGTCGAAATTGGGGTTGAGGCGAACGAATTCCGGCAGGGTCATTCCCAGATGTTTGGCAATGGCTTCAGCCGTATAGTGTCCGGTGATGGCCAGGGCGAGCGTTCCGTTCAGGTCATCTGCGCTGATGGCCTGTTGAAGCTCCTTCACGCCTCCCGGAAGGAGGTTCTGTCCTTCGGGCACCTGCTCCATATAGAAGTTGGTGGCGATGAAGCGCCTGACATGGATCCTGGACTCAGCAGCCAGAAAGTACTGGAGGTCGAAGTAATCCCGGCTGCCGGCCTTGCGGATGGCACTGTGGATGCGGGCGGTGCCCCCATCATAGGCGGCTATAACCAACAACCAGTCGTGGAGCTCCTCATACAGGTCCTGCAGGTAGCGGGCGGCTGCCCGGGTGCTCTTATCCAGGTCGGTGCGCTCATCCACGCGGTCATTGACCTTCAATCCATAGAGGCGCGCGGTTTCAGGCATGAACTGCCAGTACCCTTTGGCCCCCACCTTTGAGGTGGCGGAATGTTTCAGCTCGGATTCAATCACGGCCAGGTACTCCAATTGTCTGGGGAGGTTATGTTCCGCGAGGATTTGTTCGATCCTGTTGAAGGAAGGGGCACCCCACGACTTCATGTTCGTGAGCTTTTCCTTGTCAGTTTTGAGGTATTCCCTGATAAAACCTTGAGCTGCCGCATGGGCTTCAGAGGAGTAGGTCAGGGTCCGGGAAGACGCTTCGGTAGCGTCAGCGGGCGCAGCAACGGTCCGGTAAGCGGGTGCATTGTCTGCGAGTAAAGGTTTGAATCCGTACGGATCCGGTTTTTGGGGGGTGACGGTATTCCCTGCGAGAAGCGTATCCTTTGCTCCATTAACCAGGGAAGGGGACGGGGTTTGCTGGTTTCCCAAAATTGGGTTGGCCACACTCATCGTACTCCATAATACCATTACACACACCCATAGCGATGTAATACGTACCATTATCCAAGTTTTAAGCCATATAAATTCCAAAACAAGCGATTAAAGATACAATAAAATTCTAATTCTTGCAAGCCCCCGGCCAATTTAGCCCTTATAACGGGCTAACCAATTGAGTGACAATTGCAATAAGGAGGCGTCCTGGAAGCGATCACTCATCACCTGGAGGCCAAATGGCATCCCGTTTGAGTGTTGGAACAGGGGAAGGGAAATACCGGGTATCCCGGTAAGGTTGGCGAATACGGTATAAATATCCGCCAGGTAAAGAGCTATTGGATCTTCCAAACCCTTCCCAAAGGGGAAGGCCGTAGTAGGTGCGGTAGGGAGGAGGAGAAAATCGTAGCGATCAAATACATCATTCGTTTTGTCCACCAACAGTCGCCTGACCTGCTGCGCCTTCGTGAAGTACGCGTCGTAGTAACCGGCGCTCAGCACGAAAGTCCCCAGCATGATCCGCCTTTGCACTTCCTTTCCAAAACCCTCGCTCCGGTTCCTTTTATAAAAGGAGTCCAGGGAGGTCTCTCCCGAAGAGTGGCCGTATTTGACCCCATCATAACGGGAAAGGTTGGAAGAAGCCTCTGCGGTGGTCAGTACATAATACGCCGGAACAATGTATTCCAGGTATTCAAAGGGTACCTCCTCCACCAAGACTCCGTCTTGTTGCAATGTGTCAATGAACTTGAATAGGGTATTGCGGATTTCGTGGTCCAGGCTGGGATGCTCGAAGGCTTCCCGGAAATAAGCCACCCTGGGTGAGGCGAAATTGGAAACGAGGGGTATGTCTACGACAGTGCTATCATATTCATCGGGGCCGGAAATTACGGCCAATACGGCCCCAACGTCGGCAATAACCTTGCCAAAAATGCCGATCTGATCGAAGCTGGAGGCGTAGGCCAGGAGCCCATAACGGGAAACGGCGCCATAGGTGGGCTTCATACCGATGATCCCGCAAAAATCGGCGGGTTGCCTCACCGATCCACCCGTATCGCTCCCCAGGCTGACCATGCACAAATCCGCCTGGACCGCGACGGCCGATCCCCCGGACGATCCCCCCGGTACCCGCATGGTATCCAGGGCGTTCCGCACGGGTCCGTACACTGAATTTTCGTTCGTGGATCCCATGGCAAATTCATCGCAATTGAGATGGCCGATGATGATGGCCTCTGCATCCAACAGGCGCTGGACGGCCGTGGCATGGTACAGGGAGGTGAACCCTTCCAGCATCCTGGAAGCGGCTGTGACGGGATGGTCTTTATAGCACAGGACGTCCTTCAGACCGACGACCAGGCCATGCAGGGGGGCCATGCGCTCGCCCCGGGCCCGTCGTTCATCCAGTCGGGTGGCCACGGCAAGCGCCTCATCGGCGTAAATGGAGGTGAAGGCATTGAGGCCTTCAGCCGCCTGGATGCGTTCCAGGTAATGCCGAACGGCTCCCACGCAGGTCGCGGAGCCGTTCAATAATTCGGAATGATATATGTCCAGTGAGGAATAGGTAAACAAGTCCAGGCGGTTTAAGGAATCGTATGGATGCAGAGCCGCCCGGCGTCAGAATTTTTTAATGCTGCGTGGGCTGCGGAGGCGTATAAGGCTGCCCCGGATTGTACGCATCCTGCTGGGGTTGGCCGGGTTGGGGCTGGTTCGGAGCGGGATTGTACGGCTGTTGGGGAGGCGCAGGGTTGTTATACGGCTGCTGGGGTTGGCCCTGGTAAGGCTGTTGCCCCTGGTAAGGTTGATTTTGATAAGGCTGATTCTGGTAGGGTTGGTTCTGATTTTGATAGGGCTGATTTTGGGGGTAGTTGGAGGGCTGTTTCATCCCTTCTTCTATTTCCCTTTTGACGTGGTCTTTTGCGTCATTGAATTCCCTTATCCCCTTACCCAATCCGCGCATGAATTCGGGAATCTTTTTTCCTCCGAACAACACCAGCACTGCCAGGATGATGAATATCCATTCCGTCGTGCCCGGAGCGCTCAGGAGGAAAATGGTATTATGTAACATAACAAGTGGTTTAATAACAAAAGTACATCAATTCCCTGACTGCAGGCGCTTTTCCCTGATGCGGGCGCTCTTACCGCTGCGCTCCCTCTGATAGAAGAGTTTGGCCCGATTGACCTTACCCACCTTGTGTACCTGGATGGATTCGATATTAGGCGAATAAATGGGAAAAAGGCGTTCCACGCCTACGCCGTCGGAAATCTTGCGGACCGTGAAAGAGGCCGTAAAACCGGTCCCCTGACGTTTAATCACGTCTCCCTTGAAGCTTTGGATACGCTCTTTGTTTCCTTCGATGATTTTATAGTTCACGGTAATGTTGTCCCCGGCCTTGAATTTCGGGAATTCCTTTTTGGGGGTCAGTTGCTCGTGAACAAATGCTACGGCGTTCATATATTAAACTTTTAGGGAGTGCAAAGTTAATCCAAAAATCGATAGAATGCGGCTCCGGCCGCACTTTTTTTGGCGCGCCGCCCGCGGCTGCCGTCCCGCGGCTTAGCGCGCCACGTTCACGGCCCTTTTCTCCCGGATAACGGTCACCTTGATCTGGCCCGGGTAGGTCATTTCGTTTTGGATCTTCTGGGCGATTTCGAAGGAAAGCTTGTCACTGTCCCCGTCGGTCACCTTATCGGCTTCCACGATCACCCTCAGTTCCCGGCCGGCCTGGATGGCGTATGCTTTTTCCACGCCCGTATACCCCAAGGCCAGGTTTTCCAGGTCCTTGATGCGCTGCAGGTATTGCTGCATGATTTCCCGGCGGGCACCTGGACGGGCGCCGCTGATGGCGTCACAGGCCTGGACGATGGGAGAAATCACGTATTGCATTTCCATTTCGTCGTGGTGCGCCCCAATGGCGTTGATCACGGCGGGGTTTTCCCCGTATTTTTCGGCGAGCTTGGCGCCCAACAGGGCGTGGCTCAGTTCGGTTTCCTCATCGGGGACCTTTCCTATATCATGGAGCAGGCCCGCGCGCTTGGCTAGTTTGGGGTTCATGCCCAGTTCACTGGCCATGATGGAGCAGAGGTTGGCGACCTCCCGGCTGTGCATAAGCAGGTTCTGCCCGTAGGAGGAACGGAAACGCATTTTTCCAACGATCCGGACCAGCTCCTTGTGCAACCCATGGATACCCAACTCGATCACGGTGCGTTCCCCGATTTCCATGACCTGCTCTTCGATTTGTTTCCGCGTTTTTTCCACCACTTCCTCGATCCTGGCCGGATGGATACGTCCGTCGGTGACCAGCCTTGTGAGAGAAAGTCGGGCGATTTCCCGGCGCAGGGGATCGAAGGACGACAGGACGATGGCCTCGGGGGTATCGTCCACGATCAGGTCCACTCCCGTGGCGGCTTCTATGGCGCGGATGTTCCGCCCTTCGCGTCCGATGATCTGACCCTTGATTTCGTCGCTTTCGAGGGTGAAGACCGTAATGGCATTCTCGATCGTTTGCTCGGCGGCCGTACGTTGTATGGTCTGGATGATGATTTTCCGGGCTTCCTTGTTGGCTTTTTGCTTGGCCTCGTCGATGATTTCCTGTTGTAGGGAAAGGGCCTGCGTCTGCGCCTCGTGTTTCAGGGATTCGACCAACTGGGCTTTGGCTTCTTCGGCGCTGAGGGCGGCGATTTTTTCCAGGCGGCGGATGTGTTCCTCCTGGTGCTTCTCCAATTCGGAGCGCTTGTGGCTGACCACCTCGATCTGCTTGTTCAGGTTGTCCTTGATGGCGTCGTTTTCCTTGATCTGCTTATCGAGGCCTTCGGTTTTTTGGTTCAGGGACTGTTCCTTTTGACGGATCCGGCCCTCAGCCTCGGCGATTTTCTGATTTCTTTGCAAGACTTCCTTATCGTGTTCGGCCTTCAACTGGACAAAGCGTTCCTTGGCTTCGAGTTGCTTTTCCCTTTTGATGGTTTCGGCGTTGGTCTTGGCATCGTTGATTATCTTTTGGGCCTGTTGCTCGGCCTCCGCCACCTTACCTTTCGTATTTTTTGCAAAAATGAATTTTCCCGCAACTACACCTATCGCCAATGCCGCAATACCTATTATAATGACCAGAGTTTGGGTAAATACCATGAGTTTCCTCGTTTAAAAGGTTTGAGAATCCACGCTGCCGCTACAGGGCAGGTAATCCGCGAAGATAGCATAAAATGCTGTCATTCCGGGGGCATCCTGCGCGGAGGGGGATCCAGGGTAAACCATTCTCCCAGGGCAATGGCCTTATCCAACTGCTCCTCCAGGGCGGCGAGTTCCTTTGACGCCGTGCTTTCCACGATGGCCCCGGGTACGCTGCCCGTCACCTGTGTGGCGTACCAAACCAGGACCATGGCCACATAGTCCTGCATGTCCTGTCCCGCAAACTGCAGCTTAAATTCCGAAACTTTTTCATTGATGATCTTGATGGTTCTACGGACGTGCTCTTCGTCACCGGTAGCAATCTTGATCCGATAGGTCCTGTCGGCCAGGAGGATATTGACGGGTATCAGTTCAGCAGCCATGATCATTCAGATAATATGGTGATGCACCGGTCGATCTCCTTGATATACGCATTGATCTTTTTTTCCATGACCTTCTTATCGGAATCGCTCAGGTCGACGGCCGTCACCTGCAGGGCTTCCACCTGGTGGTTGAGGTGGTTGATGGTTTCCAGGTAGCCCTTTTCCTGGCTCCTCAGTTGGGCATTTTCCCTCAGCAACTTTTCGTTTTCCCGGCGCAGACCTTGGCTCTGCTTGAGCAACAAGCCTACCTTTTGCCGAATGCGTTCGATTTGTTCCTGCATGGTCAGTTTATTTCCGGAGCTCAGCCCCGAGTTCACTTTCAAAAGCCTCCATCAGTTGGGTCATCATCGAATCGATTTCCTTATCGGTCATTGTTTTTTCCTCATCCTGGAAAGTAAAGCTCAGAGCCACGGATTTTTTTCCCTCGCCGATCTTGTCGCTCCTGAATATGTCGAATAGCTGGACCGTCCTGAGGCGGTTCAACTTCTTCCGATAAGCGACGGCCTCGATGCGGGCGTAGGGCAGGGATTCGTCCACCACCAGGGCCAGGTCCCTTTGGACCGCAGGAAAGCGGGGGACCTCCGCATACCGGATAGCTGGTTTGTACTGATCCATCAGGGCTTTCCAGGGGATGTCCACGAAATACACGGGCTGGCGGATGTCGAAGCGCGCCCCTGTTTCCCTATCGACCTGTTCCACTTTTGCCAGACCCTCATCCACACCGCAAAGGCCCATAAGGGCCACAGCAACTCCTTTGGTATAATAATAATCTACCGGCGAAGTCTTAATGTGCCACGTATCTTCTCCCAGGGGGCCGGTCAGGTACAGGCAAAGGTGTTCGGTTTCAAGATAAGGGGTGAGGCCCTTCCCCCCGGGATCGTGCGCATACGTTTTCCCAAACTCGAAGAACTTCAGGGAGTTGATTTTCCGGTTCAGGTTATAAGTGATCGCCTCAAGACCCGACTCCAGCATGGATGGGCGAAGCATGTCGAGCTCCGAACTGAGGCTGTTGAGAAGCCGGACCTTCCGCTCCTCCGGATAACCTTCGAAGAAGGCGCTGTTGGATATGGAATTGGTCATGATCTCATGGAAGCCGAGGCCCACCAGGTAGCCTGCTACCTTTTCCTTCAGGTTCATGGCCGTTCGGTCGGTTTCCACGGCCGGCGTCAGGCGGATGCTTGTGGGGATTTCAATATTGTCCAGTCCATCGATGCGCATGACCTCTTCGACCAGGTCGGCAGGCAGGGCAATATCGGTTTTGTGGTAGGGCGCGATGACCGTAAGGCCAGTCTTTGTTTCTTCTTTTATGTTGAAGCCCAGGGCTTGCAATATGTTTTTAACCGCCTCGGGTTCGTATGCTTTCCCGCTGAGGTTGGTCAGGTATGCGTATGTGAGGGTAACCATCCGGAGTTCCGGAGGGTTGGGGTATACATCCACCACGGCAGAGGTGATCTGTCCCCCCGCCAACTCCCGGATCAAGAGGGCGGCGCGTTCCAGGACGGGAACGGTCCCACTGATGTCCACCCCTTTTTCAAAGCGCTGGGCGGCGTCTGTTCTCAGGCCATGCCTCAGGGATGTCTTCCGGATACCCACGGGCTCGAACCAGGCGCTTTCCAGGAAAACCTCGGTCGTTTTATCCGTCACCCCGCTGTTCATCCCCCCGAAAACACCCGCCAAGGACAGCGCCTTGCGGGCGTCACAGATCATCAGGTCCTCGGCATTCAAGGTACGCTCCTTTCCATCCAGGGTGGTGAACAGGGTGCCCGAGGGCAGGTTGCCGACCACGATCCTCCGCCCATCTATCTGTTGAGCGTCAAAGGCATGCAGGGGCTGGCCCGTTTCGTGCAGGACATAATTGGTGATGTCCACGATATTATTGATGGCCCTCAGGCCGATGGCCCTGAGCCGGCGCTGCATCCAAAGGGGAGAAGGGCCTATGCTTAATCCCCTAAGCGAAATTCCCGAGTACCTTCCGCAAGCCCTGGGATTTTCAATGATTACCTCGATGGGAGGGTCTTCCCTGTCCGGGGTAAAGGTTTTGGGATAAGGCGTCTTCACCGAAAATGGCCGCCCCTCGTGATGGGTAAGCCAGGCGCACACATCCCGCGCGACGCCGAGGTGACTCATGGCATCCATGTGGTTAGGGGTAAGGCCGATTTCATACACCCAGTCGCTGTAGGGCTGGAACACCTCGGCCGCTGGAATACCCACGGGCGTTTCCTGGGGCAGCACGATGATCCCTGCGTGACTTTGCCCCACGCCGATTTCGTCTTCCGCGCAAAGCATGCCCTGGCTTTCCACCCCCCGGATCTTGGCCACTTTCATGGTAAGGGGAGCGCCAACCACGGGATAAATAGTGGTTCCCGGAAGGGCTACCACGACCTTTTGTCCGGGGGCTACGTTCGGCGCCCCGCAAACGATGGAACGCGTTTGCCCGTCACCCGTATCGACCCGGGTGACCTTTAACTTGTCGGCATTGGGATGGGGTTCGCTTTCCAATACCACTCCCGTGACCAGCCCCTGGAGGTTCCCCGTAATCTCCTCATATCTTTGCAGTGATTCGACCTCCAACCCTATGGACGTGAGAATGCCGGACAACTTTTCCGGGTCTAATTGGGTGGGGAGGTAATCCTGGAGCCAATGATAAGAGATGGTCATAATCCGTAAAATAATTAGTTAATTCCGGGTTGCAAATATATATCTTGCCCGGCAGTTAGGGTCTTACTGATACACTACTATTATTATTTATGCGAAACACTTTTACTTTCGTGGGCCTTGCCCTGGTATCTTTTTTAGTGGCCTGCGGCCCCACCCATGTGGTGGTCCAGACAGAGACGCCTCCCCCTCCGCCCCCCGCCATCACTTTCCAAACCTTTTATGACGCCCTGAGCCCTTATGGGCAATGGGTGGATTATCCCGGCGACGGCTATGTGTGGATACCCAACGTGGGCCCCGACTTCAGGCCCTATGGTAGTGCCGGGAACTGGGTCTATTCGGACGAGGGCTGGGCCTGGGTTTCCGATTACCCCTGGGGCTGGGCTCCCTTCCACTACGGGAGCTGGTTCCTGGATAATGAATACGGCTGGTGCTGGATACCGGGATATCAATGGGCTCCGGCCTGGGTGACCTGGAGGAGAAGCGACGACTATTACGGCTGGGCCCCCATCGGTCCCGCCGCTTACGATCCCCCTCCTCAGACCTGGTGCTTCGTACCCCGTACGTACGTCAACAGTCCCCACGTCACCAATTACTACGTGGCGCCCGTACAGAACGTGACCATCATACGGCAAACGACGGTGATCAATAATTATACGGTGATCAACAAGACCGTGAACAATGTCACGGTCATCAATAACCGCAATCAGTACGGTACAGGCCCCGACCGGGCTGAAGTGGAGACCGTGACCCATACGCCCATCAAGCCGGTCTCCTTCAGGGAAAGCACCACCCCCGGGGGTGGACAGGTCGCGGGGGGACAACTGACGATCTATCGACCCCCTGTCCGGACACAACCCGCAGCGGGTTCCGCGGCGCCCGCGCCTACCCGCGTGACGCCCTACCGGCCCCATACTCAGGGAGCGCCTGCGGCGGGTGGCAATCCGCCCGGCGGGCAGCCGAACACCGGCAATCCGTCCGGCGGCCAGCCGAACAACAGCAATCCTAATCATGGGAACGAAGTGGTAACGCCGCCAAAAACGACCATGCCTCCGGCGCCCGTCCACAACCAAACCAGCACTCCGCCGCCTGCAAAAGGCGCCCAGCCGGGAACCGGCACACCCCCGCCCGGAAAAAGTACCCAGCCCGGTCAGGTAAAAGTCACACCCCCGCCTGGAAAAAGCACCCAGCCGGGCCAGGGAAAAGGCCCCCGCCGGCCCCCGAAGGACACTACCGGGGCCCATCATCCGCATTGATCCGGGGGGCGGCCCCACGGGCATTTGAGTCCTTTTTGTAAACTTATTGTAAAGAAATTGTAAACGACTCACGGGTCCGGATACCTGAATATCGATTCCGCCTCCCCGAGAGAGGCCCGGTTAATGACACGTTTTACGTGCAGGAAAGGGCCTCTTTTTTTTTGCACAAAGGGTGTGTAAATCTCCGTGCCTTGCGCGGAAAAATTCTTTAAATTGGGGATAAAACGGGGGTGTTCTGTGTATAAGCCGGAAGTTTCAGTGGATAGTGCGGGGAACGCCTGTGCAATACTTTTAGATCGAATTATATTTTCCCGACGGACTTTTTGCCTTTACCTTCGACCTCCCCTATTCAATCACTTAACATTGCGGTAACATTGGAAGTGAATGGAAAGGGCCTGGCAAAGATCATCCTCCACCCCAAAACAAGAAACGTCGCATAATGGAACTCACTAACCTGAACAAGGACCGCAAGGCCCGGAGAAAGCCGGGTATCGACCTGACCACCATGGTTTATGGAAAGGTTCCCCCCCAGTCGAAAGAGCTGGAGGAAGCGGTGTTAGGAGCCATTATGCTGGAAAAGGGAGCTTTTGATGTGGTCATCGAAATCCTCAAGCCCGAATGCTTTTATGTGGATGCCCACCAACGAATCTTCCAGGCCATGCAGGGGCTGGCTCAAAAAAGCATGCCCATCGACCTGCTGACGGTCGTGGAAGAGTTGAAATTCCGGGAAGAACTGGAAATGGTAGGCGGCCCTTATTTCGTGACCCGCCTGACCAACGCCGTCGTCTCCGCGGCCAACATCGAGGCGCACTCGAGGATCATACTCCAGAAATTCATTCAAAGAGAACTCATTCGGGTCAGCGGGGAAATCATCAGCGAAGCCTATGAGGACAGCACTGATGTATTCGATCTGTTGGACGATGCCGAAAGCAAACTCTTCGAAATCACCAACAACCACCTGAGGAAAAATTTTGATTCGATCGACACCGTCCTGGTAAAGACGATCCAGCGCATCGAAGACCTCCGCAGCCGGAAGGAAGACATCACGGGTATCCCCAGCGGTTTCCCCAGCATGGACCGGGTGACCTACGGTTGGCAGAATACGGACCTGATCATCCTGGCAGCCCGGCCTGCCGTGGGTAAAACGGCCTTCGCTCTTAACCTGGCCCGAACGGCGGCCCTCAATTCCTCTAAGCCGACCCCCGTAGCCTTCTTCAGCCTGGAAATGAGCGCCGGCCAGATCGTGCAACGTATCCTGAGCGCGGAATCCGAAATCTGGCTGGAAAAGATCGCCAGGGGTAAGCTAGAAGAGCACGAAATGAGGCAGTTGTATAAGAATGGTATCCAACGATTGTCGGAAGCCCCCATTTTTATCGACGATTCGGCCGCCCTGAATATTTTCGAGCTCAGGGCCAAGTGCCGCCGATTGAAGAACAAGCATAAGGTCGGGTTGATCATCATCGACTACCTGCAACTGATGAGCGGAGCCGGAGAAAACCGCAACATGAACCGGGAACAAGAAATCAGCCGGATTTC
>CAZJDB010000170.1:0-29044 GCA_964544695.1 uncultured Chitinophagaceae bacterium | reverse complement strand
TATTTAAAAGATATTGAATTAATTTTCTCTCTCCTTGGCCCAGTTTTTTTCCATTTTCGAAAATAAATTCGGCATTATTGAACTCAGGTTTCCACGCCATAAATTCAACAATATCTAACAGCTCTCCATCAACAATGTTTACGTCAACATGAAGCCTATCAACCTCACTTGTATGATAAAATATAGGAGGTTGAGGTCCAGTATAAATCAAATCATCGATCAATCCTTTTGAAACAAATATATTTGTTCCTTTAAGCCTGTAAACGAAGCGGCTGCTTCCCTGGATCATCCCCTGGTTCACCAGTTTCTTGTAGGGCTCGTCGAATCCGATAAATTCCAGGTCGTAGAGCGCCTTGGTCCACATGCGGCTGTACAGCAAATGACCCACGGCGTGCTCGGTACCGCCGATGTAGAGGTCTACCTGGTTCCAGTAGTCGCTGGCGGCGCGGCTGCAAAATTCAGCATTATTGTGTGGATCCATGTAGCGCAAAAAATACCAGCTACTGCCCGCATAGCCGGGCATGGTGTTGGTCTCCAGGTGTTGTGCGGTCCAGGAGGGGATGTTGGCCAGGGGGCCTTCGCCTTCGGGGCCGGGGCCGTATTTTTCGATGTGGGGCAGCTCCAGGGGGAGGTCGGAGACAGGCAAAGGCACGGCAATTCCGTCGATCCAGCGGATGGGAAAGGGTTCTCCCCAATAGCGCTGGCGGCTGAAAGCGGCGTCGCGCATTTTGAAGTTGACTTTGCGACGGCCGATCTTCATTTTTTCCAGGCGGTTCAGGACGACCTCGATGGCATCGCGCATGACCATGCCGTTTAAAAAGCCACTGTTGGAGAGGGTGGCGTCCTTGGTGGGGTTGGCGGTTTCGCCCGTGTAGGCGTCACCGATAATATTCGTAATGGGAATGTCGAAGTGTTTGGCAAAGCGGAAGTCGCGCTCGTCGCCGCAGGGTACACCCATGATGGCGCCTGTTCCGTAGCCCGCCAGGACGTATTCGGAAATCCAAACAGGAATCCGACGGTTATCGAAAGGATTCAACGCGAATGCTCCCGTGAAACAACCGGTGATGCGCTTTTCGGCCATGCGTTCGCGCTCGCTGCGACTGCCCACGTAGGCGAGGTATTCCTCTACGGCGGCGCGGCGGTCGGGGGTGGCGATGCGCGAAATCAGTTCATGCTCGGGGGCCAGGACCATGAAATCGACGCCAAAGATGGTATCGGGCCGGGTCGTATATACTTCGAGGCGATCGCCCGATGACATGTCGAAGAAGATGTTGGCGCCGTAGCTTTTCCCAATCCAATTGGACTGCATTTCCTTCATGGCCTCGCTGTAAGCGACGCGCTCCAGTCCCTCAAGGAGGCGGTCGGCGTACTCGGTGATGCGCAGGTACCATTGGCGCAGGCGCTTGCGTACGACGGGGTATCCCCCTCTTTCGCTGACGCCGTTGATGACCTCGTCGTTGGCCAGGACGGTGCCCAGGGCTTCACACCAATTCACTTCCCCATACCCGCAATAGGCGAGGCGATAGAGCATCAGGATATCCGCCCGGCGGCGGGCGTCAAAGGAAGCCCAGTCGGAGGAGGTGAATACCAGGGATTCGTCGCCCGGGCACGGAGAACCGGCATTCCCGGCAAGCTCGAAGGAGGCGACGAGGGTCGTAATCGGGCGTGCGCGGTTGGAATGACGGTCAAAGTAACTATTGAACAGCTCCAGGAATATCCACTGGGTCCACTTGTAATAGGAGGGGTCGCTGGTCCGCACTTCGCGGCTCCAGTCGAAGCTGAAGCCGATATTGTCGAGCTGTTCCCTGAAATTGCGGATGTTCTCCTCTGTGGTAACGGCGGGGTGTTGGCCTGTATCCAGGGCGTATTGCTCGGCGGGCAATCCAAAAGCGTCAAAGCCCATGGTATGTAGGACGTTGAAACCCTTCAGACGTTTATAACGGGCATATATATCCGAAGCGATGTATCCCAGGGGATGGCCCACGTGAAGGCCGGCTCCGCTGGGGTAGGGGAACATGTCGAGGACGTAGCATTTGGGGCGGCTGAAGTCATTCTTTACCGTGTAGGCTCCGGTCTCAGCCCAGCGTTGCTGCCATTTCTTTTCAATATCTCTGAAATTGTACTCCATAATAATTGAGGCGCATGTTACGTTAGAAGGACAACAAAATTACTTATTTTTGAAGGCATGACGACGAGCAAGTTCTCCGCGAAACGTTCCAGACCCAATTATTTCTTTTCCATTCTGGGGGTCGCCCTGGTATTATTCATCTTGGGGATTCTCGGGTGGATCGTCATCAACGCAAGTAAGTTAGAGCAGTATTTTCGGGAAAGCGTGGAGATCCAGGCCTTTATCAGGGAAGACGTGCCCCAAAACGAGATCGACAGCCTGAAGAACTATATCGCTGCTCAACCTTATGCCCGCCAGGTGGAGTTCGTTTCTAAGGATATGGCAAAGGATCGCTTCCTGAAGGACGGAAACGACGACTGGTCCAGGGTATTGGACTACAACCCGCTCCCGGCCAGCGTGGATTTCAAGGTGAAGTCGGCTTACGTGGAAAAGGACAGCCTGAGCGCCATTTCCAAGGACCTCCAGCAAAACCTTATCGTCAAAGAGGTGAAATACCCGGTGGCCGTGGTGGACAACCTGAACAACAACGTACGCAGGGTGGAGTTGATCCTGCTGGGCATTATCGTTCTACTGGGCATCGTGGTGATCGTGCTCATCGATACTACGATCAAGCTGGCGATGTTCAGCAACCGCTTTCTGATCAAAACCATGCAAATGGTGGGTGCCACCCGCGTGTTCATTGCCCGTCCTTTCGACCTGAAGGCCATCATGAACGGGTTCTTCAGCGCGGTGATCGCCATCGCCGCTATCGTCCTGACGATCTTCTGGGCGGAGCAAGCCTTGCCCGATCTTAAAGCACTGAGAGACAATTTATTATTGAGCGCTTTGTTCGGGGGAATGTTGGTCATCGGAGTCAGCATCACCTTCATCAGCACCCACCGTTCCGTCATTAAATACCTAAAAATGAAGCTGGATGACCTGTATTAGGTTACGCGCACAAATCCCCCTACTTTTGAGCCATGGATAAAAAACCCAACCCTCAGGGCGCTAAGGGCCCCGCGGTTAAGCCTGCGGTCAAAGCACAGGCAGTAAAACAACCCAAACCCGCCCTGTTCGAGGCGGAAAACATCAAATGGATGATCATTGGCGTGGCAGTGCTGGTGCTCGGCCTGCTTCTCATGGCAGGCGGGAAATCAAAGGATCCCAACGTATTCAATTATAACGAGGTGTACAGTTGGAGGCGGGTGACCCTGGCCCCCATTCTGGTTGTAGGCGGCCTGATCATTGAGATTTTCGCCATCATGAAAAAGCCCAAGCCCAAGGCATGACCATCTTTCATGTGATCGTCCTGGCCATCGTGGAAGGGATCACCGAGTTCCTGCCCGTGTCTTCGACTGGGCATATGATCGTCACCAGTTCCCTGATGGGCTTGCCCAAGGACGATTTCCTGGAGCTTTTCGAAATCTGCATACAACTGGGGGCGATCCTGGCGGTCGTCGTCTTGTATTGGAAAAAATTCTTCGACCGTGGGCGCCTGCGCTTTTATGGAAAGCTCATCGTAGCAGTGATCCCTGCGCTGATCCTGGGGGTGATTTTCGCCCATAAAATCAAGGAACTTTTAAAGGAGCCCGCCGTAGTGGGGGTCAGTTTCCTCGTTGGGGGTATCGTGCTCCTCTTCATCGATAACGTGTTCAAAAAACCCGTCATCGATGACGAAGAAAAGATATCATTCAAGAACGCTTTCGTCATCGGCATATGGCAGTGCCTGGCCATGATCCCGGGGGTGAGCCGCAGCGCTGCCTCCATCATCGGGGGGATGCAGCAGAAAATCACGCGCAGCGTGGCCGCTGAATTTTCCTTCTTCCTGGCGGTACCCACCATGTGCGCCGCCACGGCCAAAGACTTGTGGGATTATCATAAGGCCCACGGGACAATCGCCGCCCCCGAAATCAAGTTCCTGGCGCTGGGTAACGTCATTGCCTTCATCGTGGCCATCCTGGCCATGAAATTCCTCGTGGACTACCTGAAGAAGCACGGCTTCAGAATTTTCGGCTACTACCGGATCATCGCAGGCCTGTTGGTGCTTTTCCTCGTATGGAAAGGACTGCTCCAATAAAGGTTATCAATGGGTGGGCCATGTATGACTGGGCGAATTCCGCCTATGCCCTGGTCATCACTTCCACGATTTTCCCGATGTATTATACCAGCGTTGCCCCCGAACCGATGATCATCCTGGGGCGTTCGTTCGGCAGGGCAGCCTTTGCCAGTTATGCCATTGCCCTTTCCTTCCTAATTATTGCCTTTCTCTCCCCTATCTTATCCTCGATCGCGGATTACAAGGGTAATAAGAAAACCTTCATGAAATTTTTTTGCTACCTGGGGTCGCTGGCTTGCGTATCCCTGGTATTCATGGATAAAGCCCATATCATACTTGGAGTTGCAGTCAGCATATTGGCTTCCATAGGTTACTCCGGGAGCATCGTTTTCTACAACGCCTATCTCCCTGAAATCGCGGCCGAAGCGGACCAGGACAGGGTCAGTGCGAAGGGCTTTGCCTTGGGTTATGTGGGCAGCGTCCTGCTGATGTTGATCTGCCTGGCATTTATCATGGCAAACGACTCGTTGAAGTTGGGCTGGGGCGCGTGGCCGGCCAGGTTATCCTTCCCTGCTGTCGGATTGTGGTGGGCGGGCTGGGCCCAGATGACCTTCCGCGTGCTGCCTCCCAGTCGCGCCTCCGAGCAGCATCCGGAGCATTCCATCCTGACCAACGGGTTCTATGAGTTGAAGAAGGTATGGGACCAGCTAGTCCATTATCCGCTCCTGAAGCGCTACCTGCGCAGTTTCTTCTTTTACAATATGGGCGTACAGACGGTCATGTTCATGGCCACTTATTTTGCCTCCGATGAGCTCAAACTGCCGACCGAGGTGCTGATTGGCTCGATACTCATTATTCAATTGGTCGCCATCGGAGGCGCCTACTTGTTTTCACTCGTCAGCGCCCGGACGAGCAATATTTTCGCCCTGGGTTGCCTGATCGTCATTTGGATCGGCATATGCGTGTTTGCGTACTACACAAGGACTACGTTGGAGTTCCTGATTTTGGCTTTCCTGGTAGGTCTCGTTATGGGCGGGATCCAATCGATGTCACGGTCTACCTATTCCAAATTCCTTCCTGAAACGAAGGACACGGCCAGCTATTTCAGTTTTTACGACGTGTGCGACAAGATCGGGACGGTGGTGGGGACCCTATCCTTCGGATACATTTCCGAATCCCTGGGGGGTATGCGCAATTCGGTCCTGGCCCTGATGGGTTATTTCATCATAGGCTTAATTCTACTTAGTTTTGTACGCAAGAATGGAACTCTACAGCATTGATACGGGCTTTTTCAAATTGGACGGGGGCGCCATGTTCGGCGTCGTGCCGCGCAGTATCTGGGAGAAAACGAATCTCCCGGATGAACGCAATCTTTGCACCTGGGCGATGCGGCTGCTGCTGGTCAACACTGGCGATAGGTTGATATTGATCGACACAGGGATCGGCGACAAACAGGATGATAAATTCTTTGCCCACTATTATCTACATGGGCCGGAGACACTTGATGGATCGCTGCGCGCGCATGGATTCGGTCGGGAAGATATTACCGATGTATTCTTGACGCATTTGCATTTCGATCACTGCGGAGGGGCCATCGGAAAGGATGGAAAGCCCGCTTTCCCGAATGCGAATTACTGGAGCAATGAACGGCACTGGGACTGGGCAACACATCCGAACGACCGGGAGAAGGCGTCCTTTCTCAAGGAAAATATATTACCGATCGCGGAAAGCGGACGGTTGGGGTTCGTGGCGGCCGGCATCGAATTCGCGCCCGGCATCGGCGTACGCCTGGCCGAAGGCCACACGGCATCGATGATGCTGCCGCAAATCCAATACAAAGGCCGGACGCTGGTCTACATGGCCGACCTCCTGCCTTCGGTAGGTCACCTACCTCTGCCATATGTGATGGCCTATGATATGTTTCCCCTAACGACCCTGACCGAAAAGAAAGCTTTCCTGGAAGAAGCCGTGGCCGGAGATTACGTCCTCTTCTTCGAGCACGACCCAGTCAACGAATGTTGCACCCTGCAACAAACGGAAAAGGGGATACGCGTGCGCGACAGGTTCAAGCTTACCGAACTCTAGCGCAAATCCATAAAAGAGGTGAGGGTATACCGCAACCCATGATACTTCATCATGTCCACTTTGATGCTGCCCACCGATATGGGGCTCTCGATCCGTAAGGGGATGTGGTTCCTGTCGTCGCTGACCCAGACCGTCATGCCTTCCCCGCCCTGGAAGATGGTCCCTTTGATGAGGAGCGGTTTAAATTTGATGGCGTGGAACTTACCATAACGCGTCTTTATTACTTCCTTCCCCAGGTAACGCAGGTAAAGGTTGTAGGTCTGGTTGTCCAGGAACATATCGAAGGGTATCTTATCCCCTACTTTATACGAATTGAAGTCGAGGTTGCGGGCGTAATAAATGGAGCTCAATACATCCTGCACGCATGGGGTGATGGTATACAGCCCCTTGGTCGTAGTGGCCGTGCCCGCCGACGCGTTGAAGGAAACGTTCTCGTATACCTTGTAACCCCCTTCATCCACGTTCCGGATAAAGCGCATGGGTTTGAGGCTCTCTGTGTCGATATACGATTCGTATCGATCCCTTACCTTGAATATTCCGTCGAAAAATGAACTCGTCTTGCCCTCCCCGACGACATGGTAAACGGTTTTGCCGCTCATATGATCCAGGTCAACGGTGAAGGTTGCGTCTCCACCCCAAATGTACGCACCCAGCCAGGTATAATAGATACTGAAGGTCACCGTTTCTCCAGCCACGAAGGAGGTATTGTGTATGCCGCAAAAGTTATCCCCCCCGTTTTGAGGAGCCGTAAAACCCATCAGTGCCAGCAAAAGCGTAATCCTTAGCCACATCATTTACTCTTTGATGATTTTTATACCTAAAATTAACAAACTACCCAACAAGGCGGGTATTATCAAATTTATGATCCAAATGCCAAATGAAGCCGCATCGATGCCCAAATCGTTTGGGCTGAACAGGTTCAGAAAAGCCTTGGAGGCCTCGAGCCGGATCGGCAATTCGGCGATGGCTATGGTGGGGATCAGGGCAAGGATCAGCATGAGAACGCTTACCGCCCAAAAACCCTGCACCCAGGTCACCTCCACGTGCAATAACCGGAACATCAGGATGTACTGGGTCACGAAAACGACGAAGCGGACAGCAGACAGCAGCAGCATCCGGGCCAGGAGAGGCCATTCATAGTGATCCAGGACATTGATGTAGGGTTTTAGCCTTTGCATCCCGGGTATGGATTCCAGTATCCTCACCAGCCAGGATAACCGGAAATAGAGGACAATGGTGACCGTGCAAAAAGCCGTTCCTCCGTATAAGATGACGTGCATCCAGAAAGGCGTCAGGCCGTGACTTCCCAGCATACCGGTCGTGAAAACGGTCAGCAGGTAGCACAGGCCCGCGATGCCCATGACCATGGTAACGATCAGTTGGCTCACGCTGGTCACCATGTTCAGGGAAATGCCCCGGAGACGGTTGGCGGGTTGGAGGTAGAGGATCCTGCCCCCGTATTCTCCAACCCTGTTAGGTGTGTTCAGGGAAATAGACACTCCCGTAAGTACGGAATAATATGCCCTGCGGAAGCTTATGGGTTCGAGTTGACGGACCACCAACTGCCACTTACGGGCTTCGATACCCCAATTTACCAGCATCAGGCCGATCGTGGCCAGGAGCAATCCGGAACGGGGCCAAACCAGGGAATTGCGGATATCCCGCCAACGCTCCCCGAGGTGGGGTTGGTGGAGGATGCTCCGGTAGATCATGTACGATACCCACGCGAATATCACCAGGCCCAAGGCGTAGTTCAGGAATATTCTCAGCTTTCGGTTAAGGGGCATAAATATTTTTCAAACGTACGTATCTTTCGGGTAATGGAAACCATCATACTGGGCATCGACCCGGGCACCCTGGTTATGGGATACGGGCTGATTGCGGTGGAGGGACGATCTGTAAGGTTGATTGCCATGGATGTCCTCAAGCTGTCCCCTAAAATGGACAGTTATGAACGCCTTCACCTTATCCACCTGCAGGTCAACCGCCTCATCGCCGAATACAAACCCACTTCCTTCGCCATCGAAGCCCCCTTCTTTGGTAAGAACGTGCAAAGCATGTTAAAGTTGGGTAGGGCCCAGGGGGTGGCCATCGCCGCTGCCATGCACGCGGGACTCACGGTTCGGGAATACCCTCCGAAAACGGTCAAACAAGTCATTACAGGCAAAGGGAATGCCGACAAGGAACAAGTCTGGAAAATGTTGCAACATATTCTGGGATTCCAGGCGGAACCTACGTATTGGGATGCCACTGACGGACTCGCTGTGGCGCTGTGCCATCACTTCCAGGCGACGGCGATACCGGGGACCGCCATTGGAAAAAAGACCCTGGCGCGGCAGAAGAAGACGGATTGGGTCGATTTCATTGCCGGGAATCCTGGCCGGATAGGGCCTCGATAATTTTCGCCTGGGCCCGGCGCAATTCCTCCGGGGCCATGCTTAATTTGCCCCTGGTGAAATTCAAATCATCCGCGGAGTTAATGGGAATAAGGTGCAGGTGGGCATGCGGGACTTCCAACCCCACCACGCTGATGCCGCAGCGATTGCAGGGGAAGGTGCGCTCGATCGCTTTGGCGATAGGCTGTGCGAAACGTAAAATGCCCGACAAATAGTCTCCCGGCAGGTCGAAGAACTTATCGACCTCGATCTTGGGAACGACAAGCACGTGTCCCTCCACCAAAGGAAATATATCAAGGAACGCGAAGAAATGCTCATTCTCTGCAACTGCGTAACTGGGAATCTCCCCGGCGATGATCCTGGAAAAAAGTGTCACCTACAATCCGATGTTTTCGACCCTGAATTGAAAGACCCCGGTGGGGGTTCTGACTTCGGCGACCTCGCCCACGGACTTGCCCAGGAGGCCTTTCCCGATGGGAGAAGTGACCGATATCTTCCCCGATTTCAAATCGGCTTCCTTTTCGGACACGATCTGGTAGGTCACCGTTTTTTTAGTAGCCATATTGGTCATGGTGACCTTGGTCAGGATGGACACTTTGGATGTATCGATGGTCTCCGTATCCACTATGCGCGCGTTGGCGATGGCGTTTTCCAATTCCGCTATTTTTGCCTCATGATGCCCCTGTGCCTCCTTGGCCGCATCATATTCCGCGTTTTCCCGAAGGTCTCCCTTTTCCCTGGCCTCCGCGATCGCCCTGGCGATTTCGGCCCTCCCGGCGGTTTTTAAACGCACCAGTTCTTCTTTCATATTGACGAGGGTATCCCTGGTCAGATAATTGATCCCGCTCATATTTCTCCCTCCCGATTAGTGAAAAAAAATACAACGCCACTCTCGGGGTGCAGCGTTGCAGATACCGCAAATATACCTTATTATTCCAAATTACTGAAATTTGAGCATTTATCCAAACCCTAATTTTTCCAATATGACATGGCTCATCTTGTAAAAGGACTCGTGGCTATAGCCCGCAATATGGGGGGTAATGACCACATTGGCTTGGGTAGTTAACCATCGAAGCTGTTCTGTTTCAAGGGGAGTATAGGAGTCCAGCCTTTCGTTTTCGAGTACGTCCAATCCGGCCCCGGCAATCAGGCCTTCCTTTAGCGCCGATACCAGCGCGGGTGTATGGATGACTTCTCCCCGTGAGGTGTTGAGCACCCAGGGCTTTTGGGAAAGGGTATGAAAAAAGGGCCGATCCGCCATATGCCTCGTTTCCGCTGTCAGGGGGACGTGAAAGCTTAGGACGTCCGAATACCGGCAAACCTGCTCCAGGCTGGCTTCCCGGATGTTGCCCCTGGCGAAGCCCGATTTGTATTTGTCGTAGGCCAGGATCGTCACATCGAATCCCTGCAACTTATGGGCAAACGCCGCACCCGTGTGGCCGAAACCGACAATGCCCACCGTCTTCCCATTCAACTCCCAACCACGGTTGGCATCCCTTTTCCAAAGGTTTTCGCCCACTTCCCGAAAGCTCCAGGCAATCCGGTTCATCAGGCAAAGGAGCATTCCGAGGGCGTGTTCTCCAACTGCATCGCAATTCCCCTCGGGACTGCTGACGACACGGATATCCCTGGACGCGGCGTAAACCACATCGATCAATTCCATGCCGCTGCCCAGCCTTCCGATCCATTTCAAGTCGGGCGCTGCTTCCAGTAAGGGTCGGTCGATGGGGACGCGGGTGGAGACGATCAGCCCCGCTACGTCCTGTAATGATCCTTTGAGCGTCGCATAGTCGATGTCGGGCTTGTATTCCACGGTAAATCCGTAAGCACTGAGTCGTTCTCTAAGGATGGGGTGGCTCTTGGCGGTGATGATCACTTTCGGCATGGTGCAAAATTAAGACATCTTGAACGTCAGGGCAGCAAAGTCCTCAGGCGACAATTGTTCGGCGCGTTTGTCGAAGATGGGATCGGTGAGTGTATCGGGTGGGAACAATCCGCGCACCGCATTGCGGAGCATCTTGCGGCGTTGATTGAAAGCTGCTTTCACGAGGCGGAAAAGGTGGGCTTCGCTCCTTATGTTTGGCTTTTCGGCGCGCGGCAGAAAGCGGATCACCGCGCTCCTCACCTTGGGTGGAGGATTGAATGCCTCGGGGCCTATCTCGAATAGATAGTCCACCGTAAAATAGGTTTGAACGAGTACACTCAGAATCCCGTATGTCCTGCTGCCCGGGCCCGCGGCGATCCTTTGTGCGACTTCCTTTTGGAACATCCCGACCATGGCTGCCACGCGGTCCTTCCATTCCAGGACGCGGAATACGATCTGGGAGGAGATGTTGTATGGGAAATTGCCCACGAGGGTGAAGGGCCCTTCAAAAGGGGGATCTATTTCCAGGATGTCGCCTTCGATGACGGTCAGTCCGGGATACGTTTTTCTCAGGTAGGCAACTTTTTCCGTGTCAAGCTCAACGGTTCGCAAATCCACAGGTAGCTTCAGGAGGTGCCGCGTTAGGGCCCCGCCGCCTGGCCCTACTTCCAGCAAACGTTGCGGATTCTGCAGGGCCGCTGCGATCCTTTCGCTCACGCTGCTATCGGTCAAAAAGTGCTGCCCAAGCGATTTTTTTAAGGTGTACATGGGCATAAAAATACGCCTATATATGCCTATCTTCACGCCAAATTTCACGAGAGATGAGTGCAGAAATCAAGAAGCCCGTCATTGGGTTGAGCTCGGGGGATCTCAATGGTATAGGGCCTGAGGTGATCATCAAGACGCTCAGCGATACGCGTATCCTGGAGGTGTTCACCCCCGTGGTGTTCCTGTCGGGGAAGGTCCTCAACTTCTACCGGAAAAGCATACCCGAAACCAATTTCAACTACCATAACCTCAAGGACCTTTCGCACATCAATCCCAAAATGGTCAATGTGTTGAATTGTTGGGAAGAAGACGTGAACGTCACCCCCGGTCAACTGACCGACGTGGGAGGGCGCTATGCCGTCAAATCCCTGCACATCGCGGTCAAGGCCCTGCAGGATCAGCAGATCGACGGGCTGGTCACCGCCCCGATCCATAAAGGCAATGTACAATCCGCCGATTTTCCCTATACCGGACATACCCCTTACCTAAGAGCCGCCTTCCAGGCCTCGGACGCCCTGATGCTCATGGCCGCTCCCAACCTGCGGGTGGGCCTGGTTACGGAGCACGTTTCACTCAAGGATGTCGCCCAATACATTACCCGGGAAAACATCTCCAGCAAAATCCAACTGCTGCACGAATCCCTGCGCAGGGATTTCGGGATCGACAAACCCCGGATCGCGGTACTGGGACTAAACCCCCACGCGGGAGACGAGGGTCTGATCGGGAAAGAAGAAGAAACCATCATCAAACCAACCATCAAGGACCTCAAGCACCATAACCTCCTGGTATTCGGGCCCTATAGCGCGGACGCCTTCTTCGCCCGCCACCAATTCGAAAAGTTCGACGCAGTCCTGGCTATGTACCATGACCAGGGGCTCATCCCCTTCAAAACCCTGGCCACGGGCGAAGGCGTCAATTTTACTGCCGGTCTCAGGGGCGTGCGCACCTCCCCGGATCACGGAACCGCCTTCGATATTGCCGGGAAAAACAAGGCCGATGCCTCTTCCCTGAGAGCTGCCCTGTTTGCCTGCGTGGACATCATCCGCCAGCGTCGGGAATATGCGGACAATCACCGCAATCCCCTCAAGAAAATTTCCGCCCAGGTGGTGGGGAATGCGGAAGACGAACGCGGCGCGGAGGAATAACCTTTAATTGATCGTATAGCTTTTGTACGCCAGCGTCACGCTGCCCTTGGCCTCGCCAGGCGGTGGGGCTTTCGCATCCGACCCGTGCGGATCGTAGTCCAGGGACAGACCCTTGGGCATCTTGTAACCATTGGTATTGAACAGGAAGACGGCCTTGTCGGGCAGCGCATAGGCGGCATATTTGCCGTAATCGAGGTCCAGCTCGTAGGTACCGTTTTCGCGCGTGCTGGTGATGGCCTTCCTTACCAGGAGGGATTTTTCGTCTATGTACAAGGTGGACAAAACGATGTCGCCGCTTTCTTTCAACGGAATCAGTTTTATTACGCGCAAACCTCCGGCGGAGCCGGCATCGACTATGGCGAATTCTCCCGGTTGCAGTAGGGTGCCGAGGCTCAGGTGCAGGCCCCCTTTGGGAAGGATGGATACGCCGCTCTGCCTGGTGATGCTGAATTGGTCGGGCTGGTTAAAAGAAACCTGTACTTCGGAGGGGGGCACCTTCATGAAGGATACGTCTATAGTCAGGAGGGCCTTCGCCTCGTATTTTCGGACCGTTTCGATCTTTTGACGGACGGCAGTCAGCAGGCTTTGAGCATCGCGCGGTTGGGTTATATGGATGGTATACATCAACTGAGAATATCTTTCCTTTTAAATACGTACCAGGTAGCTCCGAGGAAAACCAAAATATGGCCGATCAGGATAGCGGCCGAAACGCCGATGTCCCTCCAGGGCACCGGGTTATAGAAAAATCCCTTCCACCCGATCATGTGCGTGGTGAACAGGTAGGGTTTCAGGCGGTCGAAAAATGGGATATCCATGGTGCTCAGGATGGTCAGGACAATCACGATGCTGACGGTTGCCACGATGGGGCCTATGGCATTCCGGGCCCAGACGGACAGAAAGAAGGCCAATGACGCCACCGTGGTCATGGCTACGATGGCAAACGCGAAAGCGAACATATAACGCCAGAGGACGTCACCGGATAGGAGTAAATCTACTTCCTGGTTTCGCATGATCATCAGATCGCCCGCTCCGAATAAAAGCACGGAGCCCGCAAGGGCGAGCAGGGCCATCCATATCAGGAGTGTGACCGTGTATACGAAGGTGGCTCCGAATTTGGCGCCCAGGAGTTCACCCCTTCCCGCCGGTTTGGTCAACAAGAGGCGGAGGGTGCCCATGCCGGCTTCACCGGCGATCATGTCCCCTGCGACCAGGGCGATCAGCAGGGGAACCTGCATGAGGAAGGTCTGTAAAATGATATAGCAAACGAGGTAACCGTTCAGGATCTTCCCACCCAAATCGAAGGAAGCGCTGAGGGATTGCATCCCAAACCGGATGTAACTTTCGCCGTCGGCATACAACCCAAGTTGGATGAGCCAAACCATGGCGGCGATCGCCACGAAACTGATATAGGTCCTCGGTTTGCGGAATATCTTCCGGATTTCAATGCGCAAAAGGGGCCACATGTTGAGCGGATGTAGTGAGTCGTAAAAAATAATCTTCCAGGGAATGCCGGGGCTCCAGGCGGGTGACGCGGATGCCCGCGGCGACCAGGTCGGCATTGAGCTGCGGCACTTCGCGGCGGTCCAAGTGCAAGGTCAGACCTTGTTTTAGTGCGCTTGCCCAGGTGCTGTTTTGGAGGAAAGCCCGGGCCGCCGCGTTGTCCTCGGTTTCCAGGAATACCAATGTATCCGCAGGATTCAGCAAATCTCCCGCGGTGCCCTCCACCACTTTGCGACCCTTGTCGATGATCAACATCCGCGTGGCAATGAGCTGGACTTCGGCCAGGAGGTGGGACGAGACGATCAAGGTCTTCTTACGCTCCCTGCTGAGGTGAAGGATGAGGTTGCGGATATCGGCAATACCCTGGGGATCAAGTCCGTTGGTGGGCTCGTCCAGGATCAGGAGGGCGGGATCACTGACCAGGGCTACGGCCAACCCCAGGCGCTGCTTCATCCCCATCGAATAGGTCCCCACCTTGTCATCCGCCCTGGACGCGAGGCCGACCATATCCAACTGCTCCAACAAGGTGGTGCGTGGCTGCTTTTTACCACTGAGGCGCGCGAAAATATCCAGGTTTTCCAATCCCGAAAAGAAAGGATATAGGTCGGGCTGTTCAATGACCGCGCCCACGCGCCGAAGGATGTCCTTCCGGTGTCTGGCCAGGTCCAGGCCGAATATTTCGACACGCCCGGAGGTAGGCCGGACCAGGGACAAAAGGATGCGCAAAGTGGTGGATTTTCCGGCCCCGTTCTGGCCCAGGAATCCGTACACGTCCCCTTCTTCCACGGAGAAAGAAAGGTCATCCACTGCCGTAAGGGAATCGAATCGTTTGGTCAGGTGACTGACCTGCGCGATGCACGCCATAGGGCGTAAAGATACTCACTTGGGCAGATAGGTCTGCAACGCTTTCACGTATTCTTCAAAAGCTTTGATGCCCAGGGGGGTGATCCTGCACATGGTCTGCGGATAGTTGTTCTTGAACTGCTTGACGATCTCTACGTACCCGGCTTCCTTCAGCTTGTTCAGTTGGACACTCAGGTTCCCCGCGGTGGCGCTGGTTTTTTCCTTCAGGAAGGTAAACTCGGCCTCCGATACACTGATCAGCAGGGACATGATGGCCAGCCTCAACTGAGAGTGCAATATGGGATCTAGCTGTTTGAAGTCCATGTCTGTTTTCTATGCTGAACCTTGAGCAGGTAGCCCGGTATGATCCAGGCGATAATCATTGCCAGGGCCAGGGGTAAGTCGTGGTAATCGGGGGGCAGGAAGGGAGCGATCATCGCAAGCGTCCAGCAACCCAGGGCCCCAATCCATAGCGGTTTGAACTTCAGGACCATGCCGGTAGTGAACGTGGGAATCCCATACAGCAGCAAGAGCAGGGAGTTGCCGAATTCCCAAAAATGCTGACCCCTGGCCTCGTATATGTTCCCCAGCACTACCATCAGGAACAAAGCAATGATATAGGCGATCCATACCATACCCAGGAAGTGGTCGGACTGGGTCGTCACTACCCGCTTGCGTCTTTTACGCCGGATATAAATGATGTGGTAGGCCAGCGCCACCCACGTCAACAGCCAGATCAACCAGGGGTACGCAAAATGCATGCGTTCCAGGATAAACTCCGCGATGCAGCAGAACAGGATCAGCCAGCCCCAAAACAGGTACAGGAAACCATCTTCGTTGAACTGGTTCTTGGCCCTTTGGATCATGCTTTCGATCAGGCGCAGGCTTTCGGCGCTACTCAGTGGTTCCTCAGTCATAAGGGTTATTGATTGCACATAGATAGGAAATATTCCGTTGCGTGCATGCCCCAGGATGGTGCAATTTCCGAAGCGGGTTTAAAGGTGGCAAACATGGCCAGGGCTTTTTCGAACAGGGGTTTGGCAATCGCTTTTCCACCTCCAAAAGCCTCGGGCGTATAGAACTTGTTCTGGCCCTCCAGGTAAATAGGGCGGGGATTCGTCGAATCCAGGGCTTCCGCCTTTTTGATGGCCTCCATTTGAGGGGGCCCATATTGCATATAACGGTTCTGCGGATCCACCATCATGTGGGCCGTGGCGATCATGCTCCGGATGACCCAGGTTTCGCTGGTTGCCTTGTCCAAGCTTTCAGCCTTGGTGATCAGGTCTTCGGCCTTGTTCGCGATTTCATCGGCTTTGGATTTATCGGCGCCCAGGAAGGTCGTCATGACCTGGCAATAAGCGGCATAGTAATACGGAAGGCTTTGGGTCTTTTCGGCTTCCCCAATACGTTCGAAGCGGTTCCCCAGGTCCACCAGGGCATCCAGGGTGTGCGCCGTATCTACCTGGGCTACGTTTTGCTTCATGGCGGCCAGGTACTTCGGGCTTTGCGCCTGGACCGCGAGAGCGCCGGAAAATGCGACGGTAGTAACGATAAAGGTTTTAAACATGTTTTTGGTTTTATAAGTTGTTATTGATGGCATCCTGGGTCCGATCCACGCCGAAGCTGATGAAGCAACCCAGGAAAATAAAACGCCCGGCGGGGGGCTCGATGGGTTGCTTGATGAGGTTGTTGTTCGAATAATTGTATCCGTCCACCTCTTTAATGTTGAACACATTCGTCACCGAGAGCACCCATACCGTAAAATGCCTGGTGTTGGGTTTTCCGAGTGTAGGAATATAATTCAGGCTAAGGCTAAGGTTATTGTAAGGAATGGTATTCCCCTGATCGGATATATAATAGGTATCCTTACCATAATCGGAGATGTTGTAGTATGGCCTGCCCGAGGCGAAGCTGTACGATGCATTGAACCCCGTCTTCCATTCCTGGACGAATTTTTTGACCACCAGCGAAAAGGTATGCGTGGCTGCGAAATTGGGCTGCATTTCATAAGGGAAATTTAGGTAATCGCGCTTCGTATCCAGGTAGGAATAGGAGACCCAGTAGTCGATCCCCTTGAAGCTCTTCTTGTCCCTCCAGAACAACTCCACGCCCCGCGCATAGCCATATCCGTTGCCGGTCGTATCCGGAAAGGTCTTCGTCAGGTAGTTATATTTTTTGTAGAACCCTTCCAGGCGGAAAGTATGGTCCGTATTCATGATCTGGTAGTTGGCGATATAATGGGTCGCCTTTTGGTAGCTCTTGTCGTTTCCGAAGAGGAGGTAACCATTGTCGGGTTTTTGATAAAAGGTCCCATAGGCCATGGAAACCTGCCCCGGGCCGATCTTGTAGGCCGCCGAGAGCCTCGGCGCGAGGTCTTCTTTATTCAGCAGGGACGAATATTCCGCCCTGCCGCCCAGTTTCAGGGCCAATAACGGCGTAATGTAGATGTCCGCTTCCGCGAAAGCGGCCGTGTAATTGTCGAACCAGCCCGTGGTTATGTTGGGGATGGTATCGTTGTAGAACTGGCTCTTGTATGTAGTGTATTGATATTCGGCGCCGCCCCGGATCGCACTAAGGCCTTTTAGCTTGTATTCAAGTATGACCTTCCCCTGGCCGAGCTGGGCCAGATTATGCGCCCAGAAGCTTTTGGCATCGTAGGGGTATTCGGGGATGGTCACCTTCTGGTTCGTTTGATCTTCCAGTACATTTTGAATTTTGTCCAGGTTGTTGCTGTAGGATCCTGTCAGGGTCAGCCTCCATTTTCCAAATTTCTGTTTCCAACTGAGGGTACTGAAGAAATCCCCATTGCCCAGCGTAAAGGCATCCTTCAGATTGGCCGAATCAATATCGGGACGGCTCAACCCAAACTGCTCTCCGGAATAATACGCGTAGAACTTCAGAATGCCAGACGCCCCTGTCTTGATCCTGAAGTTTCCTTCGATGGTTGGAGAAACGGGTACCTGGAAATAGTCGGGGGTCTGGGGGACGATCTGGAAGGAAGGCCAAAGGTTGACGTAATTGGCATCCAGGCCCCAACTGGATTTCTTATCCTTCGCCAACTCGTTGTATCCTGCGTTCACCCCCACGGAGGAGATGCCCACGCTTCCCTGGCTTTGATCGGGCAAGTCCACCGATTCCAGGATAAGGGCGGAGGAAAGGGCTTGCCCATAAAGCGCCGAGTATCCCCCCGAGCTGAAGACGGTGCCCTGGAAAAGGGCGGGGGAAAAGCGTCCCCTGGAAGCGATATTCGTGGTTCCAGAGTAGAAATAGTTGTTGACCAGGGAGCCGTCTATGAATATCTTGGTTTCCTCGGCCGTGCCCCCCCGGACGAACAATCCTGTTTGTTCTCCGATCTGTTGGGCCCCCGGGAGGGTCTTGATCGCGCTCGTTATATCCGCACCCGCACCCGCCGTGGTATAAATGTCCAGGGCGCTGAGCACCGTGCCCCTTTGCTTGTCCCCGGCCGCGAAGCTGCCCGCATTGATCACCACGGCACCCATCTCCGTTATGTTATCCTGGAGGATGACCTGCTGAACTATGGAGTCTGCTCCGATATTTAGCGTAATATCCGCCGTCTTGAAGCCCGTCCCTGTAATTTCCAGGACCTGCCTGCCCTTTTCGGCCGTGGTGAAGTGGAATTGTCCCGTGGAATCGGAAGTGGCTCCGTCATAAGTATCCTTGAGCGTAATACTGGCGCCCGGAATCGGCCTTTTCTTCTTATTCAATACCTTCCCCCTAATTGTTATTTGGGCCGCGCACTGAAGGCACATCATTAGTGAAAAGGACAAGAAAAGCAGCCGGTTCATTTTCTGTAAATTTATTCCAAATGTAAAGTAGTTTATTTTATAAACATAATTATTTCTTATAATTTTTCGTGGCCCTTTTCGACTCCATGCTCCCTGATCCTTTTTACCTACCGCGCCGGGTTCGGGTAGTCCTGTGGAGAGCGCCTGCGTGCCGCAGAAGCGCTCTCCACAGGACCACCCGACCCGGCGCTGCGCTATTGGAAAATCGCCACTGGTCAGCTACACGAGGGTCGGCGCAGGCCCGATATGATGGCCCGAGGATTGGGGGGGCCTGTGTACAGCGCTTCTGCGGCACGCAGGCGCTGTACACAGGCCCCCCCAATCCTCGAGGCTAAGCGCTAAGAAGTGGCAAAGGCGTAACGATAAAAGAAAAAACGCCAGGTGGACACCCGGCGTTCGATTTATCAAGAATGAATGTTAGATAAGTACTACTTCTGAATGATGATCTTTTTCTGCACCACCCCATCCTGCATTTGGATCTTCAGGATGTAAGCCCCGCTGGGCACATTCGACAAGCCATTGACATTCACGGAATTGACTCCACGGGAAAGAACTTGGCTACCCGTAACAAGGAGCTGACCCAGCATATTATACATGGTGTAGGTTAGGGTCTGCTGGATGTTTGAATTGACGCCTATGGTTAGCTGGGTGTTCGCAGGGTTCGGATACACGATCAGGTCTCCCGAGAAGGTGATGGGCTTGTTGATGGCCACCACGTTGCTGGGTTGGGTATCGCCCGATTTGAAGACGAGGATGATCCGGTAAGTTATGGTTTCGGTATGCAAAGAGGCTACATTATCATTCCAGGCGTAGGTCGCGTTACCGTCCTCGTTCACCGTCTGCACGGAATCGATCCGGGTAAAGGTGACGCCATCCAGGGACCTTTCCACATAGAACTGGGTAAGGTTGCTGTTGTCCGTGACCGCCCAGGAAAGGGTGACCAGGTCATTGGAAGAGGATAGGCTTCCCTGGAAGTACAGGAGGTTGGTAGGCAGTACGCATATATTATTAATGGTCACACCTGCGCACGTAGTCGTGTTACAAGCACCGACCGCCTGGACGAAGTAGGCCGTGGTCACACTGGGTTCGACCACGATGGAGGTGCCCGCACCGATCGATGTACCCGTTCCGCAACCATTGGTATACCATTGGTAAACGGCTCCGTCACCCAATACGCCACCGACTTCCGTCAGGGTAATGGGCACCAGCGAACACGTTTCCGACGTGCCCGGGCTCGCGCTTACGGAGACGGGCGCCGTGGAGGGCGCTTTGGTAGCGATCAGGTAGCCAGGCGAATAATAGCTGCAGGACTTGAAGTTATTTCCCGAGTTGGCCACGTTGACCCTATAATAAATATTGGAGTTGCCTGTATTAACCGGGCTTATGGTCATGGTACCCGCACTGGTGTTTTGAGTCACGTTGGGTGGTAAGGTACTGGACCAGACGCCGCTGCCCGGGATGGAATCCTGCCATACGTATACAACGGTGTCTCCGCTGAATACGGTAGTGTCGGTCAGCGTTGCAATGAGGGTCGTCGTAGAACCAAGGCAACCTGCGGAAGGTTGGTTCACGGATACCTGGGGTTGGGGGTCGCAACGTCCGAAAGATATGTCGTCGATGGCAAAGTCGTTACCGCAACCACCGCCGCCGTTATTAAAGATCTGGATCTCTACCGATCCACTCGTAACCTGGGTGGGCAGGGGCACGCGCATGCCGAAGCTTGCCCAGGTATGGTTCCAGATAGGTCCCGTGGTCAGGTTTGCAACGGTGACCATATCCGATGGGTCATAGATCTGGAAGGTCAGGTTGGGAGGCGAGTATCCCCCTACGGCGTTACAGAATGCAACGTGGGCGGTATCGTCGATATTGGCCACATAAGCATTCAAGGAATACTTGATGCCCGAGCAAAGGTTGGACACGGTGGCCTGGTAAACCAGGTTCTGGATTGCGTTTGCGGAAACCAGCATCATATCACCCGTGCCCGTCGTATGGTCGGTCAGGGAAACAAAGTTGGACGTATTACCGTGGTTGGCATTGTTGGTGACGGTATAATCATTTACCCCGATCGGGGCAGCGGTCACCCCGGTGTATTGGGTGGTTCCCCCCGCGGGCAATGCCGTGGTCAGGCTGCTGCTACCCGCACCGAAGGTCTCCTGGAAGATCAGGGTGGGCAGGGTGGTACAGGGAGCCGAGGAAGGGGTGATCTGCAGGAGGAAGGGCGTGGGTATGTCTTCCCCCGGATCGTCCGGTTTACCGTCGTTGTTCGGGTTGGGATTGTTCCCATTCGTAGACGTATCGGTGAGGCGGTCCCCGTTAAAACCGACACCATAGGCGACGGCAGTATTATAATATATGGTGCCAAGGTTGATCCCTTCCAGCGTAGCACTGACTTGTATAATAAAGTAGTCGGTGGCTACCGGGAAGTTATATAAGGTGCCTCCCGCTACCAGGAGACTATCGTTCGTAGTTCCGTTAAAGCTGGGGTTCAGATTGATGCCGTCGGCAGCCGGGGGTGCGGTAACCCAGGACAGGGATACGCTCTTGACATTGCCTGGACCGTTGATACTTCCAAGGTTATCGGTAGCCTGCACGTAGGCGGCAGGATAGTTCCCGTAAATTTTTACCGTAACGTCATAGACCACGTTGACCTCGTTGGGGTTCCCGGTTGACGTCACAGAAACCAGGGATTTGGCCGCTCCCACCCCACTGGTCACGCTGGTATTGTCGTTGGAGTTGAATCCACCGGTATACGTTGCGGGGGTGGTAGATCCGTTTACCATATTGATGTCCACGTACGAGCCCGTACATTGAGCCGTTCCATTGCCCAGGGCACCAATCATAGTGCCTTCGGCGAAGGCGAGCCCCACCACATAGGTCCCGGCGGGTTCTGCAATGGTGGATACATAAGTCCCGGCGATATTAAGGGTGGATGAAGTACTGTACGAGCTGGTAGCAATGGCGATTTCCTCGTTATTCACCACGACGAACATCTGCCCCTGTGGGGTGAAGATGATGTCCCCGTTGGTGGTCGTTATATTGGGCGTACCGGCCGACAGGACGATGGGATCATCCGGGCCCAGGGTTACGGTACTTCCTACGACAGTAATTTGTTGGAGGAATAAATTATAGCCACCGCTGCCGTTGGAGACAAAGTTGACCGCCCACAGGGTACCGTTGGGGTCATGGGTCGCATAAAGGAAGGTATTTTTAAATTCAGCGACGGGAACCGCAGAAGTGGGACAAGTCCCTACATTCCAGGAGAACATATAGGTATTCCAGGTGCTCACGCCACCGATGGTGGTATCGACGTAGCTGAAGTAGTACAGCTTTTGGTCCGCAGGATTATAGTCCAACGATGAATTGTATACCTGGTCAGGGCCGGTGGTGACGCCGGTCTGGGCATAAGCGGGAAAGGAGGGATAACAGGGTTCGTAGCTAACGGATGGGGGCTGAATCAACGTGTTGTTCCCAGACGTGTATTCCAGGTAGTCAAACCCGTCTTTTTCGGTCTTGGTGGTGGTCGTATGGCCGTGACTGGTGACCGTAGTACAGGTCATATTGGGACCCAGACCAAGCACGTAACTGACCGTTGCCGTGGTGGTAGTTTGGGCCTCAGCACCTGTTGCCAGGAGCATGCCTATGGTGAAAAATGCTGTAATGCTCGGTTTCATAAGGACAGGATTGAAAACTTCACAAAAATCAGAACCTCAGGCCTAGTGCCTGCTCAACGGTAGATACGCTAACGATTGGGATAAGGTTCGCCGGTGGTTAAAACCGGGAAGGATTCGATCCAGAAAGGTAAGCACGTACAGCAATGAGTGTACAATTGGTTTCATATAGACGGATTTAGATTCGACCTAATTCGGAGGTAAGGTACGAAAAAATGCGACCAGAGCACCCTGGTCGCATTAATTTATTTTGTTATGGAGTAGTTATACGAAAGCCTCAATGGAACGCACCGTATTTTTACGGCGTTTATTTAAATTGAGGGATTAAGTGGTTTGATAAGTCCACCATTTTTTTGACCCCTTCCTCGTCGAGGTTGCCCTTTTTGAAGGCCGCCAGGACTTCGGGCAATTTATTTTCCATTTCCAGAAGGAATTGATCTTCAAACTCTTTAATCCTCTTCACGGGGACATCCCTGAGCAGACCCTGGGTCCCCAGGTAGATGATCGCCACCTGCTTTTCCACGGGAAAGGGTTGGAATTGACCCTGCTTGAGGATTTCTACGTTCCGGGCGCCCTTGTCCAGAACCAGTTTGGTGGCAGCATCCAGGTCACCCCCGAATTTGGAGAAGGCTTCCATTTCGCGGTAAAGGGCCTGGTCCAGTTTCAGGGTCCCGGCTACCTTTTTCATGGATTTGATCTGGGCATTTCCTCCCACACGGCTAACCGAAATACCTACGTTGATGGCCGGCCGGATACCCGCGTTGAATAAATTGGATTCCAAAAATATTTGTCCGTCGGTAATTGAAATGACATTCGTTGGAATATAGGCGGATACGTCCCCGGCTTGCGTTTCGATGATGGGCAGGGCAGTCAGGGATCCTCCTCCCTTGACCATAGGACGAATGGATTCAGGCAGATCGTTCATCTGGGAAGCGATCTGGTCGTTGCTGATGATCTTGGCTGCACGCTCCAGCAAGCGGCTATGAAGATAGAAGACGTCGCCGGGGTAAGCCTCGCGTCCTGGGGGACGGCGGAGGAGAAGGGAAACCTCACGATAAGCTACGGCTTGCTTGGACAGGTCATCGTAGATGATCAGGGCCGGCCGGCCGGTATCCCTGAAAAATTCCCCGATGCAGGCTCCGGCGAAAGGCGCGTAAAACTGCAGGGGTGCGGGGTCTGCGGCGGGTGCGGCAACGATCACGGTATATTCCATGGCTCCGTACTCTTCCAGGGTTTTCATCACCCCGGCTACCGTGGATGCTTTCTGGCCTATGGCTACGTAAATGCAATACACCGGTTTACCGGCCTTTGCAAATTCCTTTTGATTGATGATGGTATCGATAGCAATGGCGGTCTTCCCCGTTTGCCTGTCCCCGATGATCAATTCGCGCTGGCCTCGCCCGATGGGGATCATCGCGTCGATGGCTTTGAGACCCGTCTGCAGGGGCTCCTTTACGGGCTCCCGGAAAATAACGCCGGGGGCTTTCCTTTCCAGGGGCATTTCGTAGAGCTGACCGGTAAGGGGTCCTTTCCCGTCGATGGGGTTGCCCAGGGTATTGATCACCCTGCCCAGGACGCCTTCACCAACTTTAATGGAAGCGATCTTCCCGGTACGGCGCACTTTCTCGCCTTCCCTGATCCCGGAGGATGCTCCCATCAACACCACGCCTACGTTGTCTTCTTCCAGGTTCAGGGCAATAGCTTCCACGCCGTTCTCGAAGGTGACCAGCTCACCCGAGCGGACATTGTTCAGTCCGTATACGCGCGCAATGCCATCCCCCACCTGCAATACGGTCCCTATTTCCTCAAGCTCCGTATCGACGTTGAAGTTGCTCAGTTGCTCGCGCAGTATCGCGGATATTTCATCTGGTTTAATTGATACCATATTCCGTTATTTAAACAATTTTGGCACATAAATATTTTGAGTAAAATCCTGACGGATCTGCCTCAGGTCGCGGGCAATGCTGACGTCCACCATCTTCCCGTCGAATTCCAGGGTGAACCCGCCGATCAGGTCCGCATCCACGGAGGTCTCCATGATCACCTTGTCGATGCCCAGGTCGGTCCGGAGTCTGGCCTTCAACGCATCCTCGACGCCACTACCCACGGGCACGGCCGTGGTCAGTTTCAAGGTGTGTATGTCCTTGAGTTGATTGTATTGGTCGATGAAGGCAGAAATGATGTCGGGTAAATCCCCCTCCCTGCCTTTCTTCACCAGGAGGTGGGCAAAGGACAGGGTCAGGTCGCTCACCTTACCATCCTGACCCACGGTATCCAGTATGTTTATTTTTTTATCCGCGCTTATGATCGGACTGCGCAGTATGTTCACAAAGGCGCGGCTTTGGTCGCAGACCATTTTCAGGAAAGTCATGTCCTGCCAGACCTGGTCGAGGCTGTCCTTTTCAAGCGCCAGGTCGATCAGGGCTTTGGCATATCTGGGGTCTACTTTGCTCATTAATTCAATTTGATATTTCCGGAAAGATCCTTGATGTATTTTTCCTGCCCGGGCTTATCCGAAAGCTCCCGGCGCAGGACCTTTTCCGCAATGTCCACCACGAAATTCCCGATGGTATTCTTTACCTCGGTCAGGGCCGCCATCTTCTGGGTTTCCAGGGCCGCGGCGGCGTCTGAGAGGATCTTGGCCGCTTCGGACTTGGCTTTATCCCTGGCTTCGTTGATAAGGCGGTCCCCGTTTTCCTTGGCTTCCTTGAGCATCTTGGACCTTTCTTCCCGGGCCTGGGCCATGAGGGCTTCGTTCTCGCTCTTCAACTGGGCCATTTCGGCCCTGACCTTGTCAGCAGTAGCAATGGAATCGGCAATATGTTTTTCGCGTTCATGCAATGAACTCAGGATGGGCCCCCAGGCGAATTTCCTAAGGATGAGGAATACCACGATGAAGGCCAGGAACGTCCAGACAAAAAAACCAAGACCAGGTAGTAAGAGGTCCATATATTTCGATTTTTAGAAAATTAGAGTACCGCACCCTCCGCCCTGTGCTTTGGGTGCGGTAAATCCTTTACTTGGCAACGACAGCCAGCAGACCGGCGATTACCGCAAAGAGGGCAACTCCTTCGATCAATGCCGCGGTCAGCAGCATGTTCGTACGGATGTCACCTACGGCCTCCGGTTGGCGGGCGATGGATTCGACAGCTCCCTTACCGATCAAGCCGATTCCAATCCCTGCGCCAATGGCTGCCAGGCCTGCACCGATGGCGCCTCCGCCCTTAGCCGTTCCCAAGTCTAACAACAAGTGTAACATTTCTTTTGGTTTATATAAGTGATGAATATCAAATAACTGCGGGTGCGTGTTCGTCGTGACCGTGCGAATCCTCCAGGGCCTGGCTGATAAATACGGCGGTAAGGGTCGTAAAGATAAAGGACTGAATGAAGGCCACCAGGAGCTCGATCAGGTAGATGAATACGCTGAAGGCGATGGATACCGGTGAAAATATCCAACCCACGGTACTGCTCATTTCTCCAAAGATGAAGATCAGGGCGATCAGGGCCAGGATGACGATGTGACCCGCGATCATGTTGGCAAAAAGACGAATCATCAGGGCGCCCGGCTTGACGATCAGGTTACTCACGATCTCGATGGGGATCAGGATCACCTTGACCAGGAAGGGAACACCGGGAGGCCAGAGCATGTGCTTCCAATAGCCACCCTTGCTGCTAAACAGGATCACAAGGAATGCGATGAGCGCAAGCGACCCCGTAAAGGCAATATTACCCACCACATTGGCAGATCCGGGGAGCAGCGCAAAGAGTACGTTCAACAGGATGAAGAAAAAAACGGTCAGCAGGTAGGGCATGTACTTATCGGTATTCTTTCCCAGGTTGGGAACACCCACCTCGTCACGAATGAAGATGATGATGGGCTCAAGCAATCCCTGGGCACCTGAGGGGGCCACCTTGTATCCGTTACGGGCATATTTTTGACCTACGCTGACGAAGAGCCAGACCAGGAGGATCAGAGCGAGGAACATCTGCACGACGTTTCGCGTCAGGGAAAAATCATAGACCTTGACGGAAGGATCGACCGCGACGATCTTATTGTCGGCGATCCGGTATCCATCGTATTCTTTTCCTTCTTCCAATTTCGCCGAAGAAAAAAAGGAAAGACCCTTGCCGGGTGAATACACGATCACCGGAAGTGGGAGGACGGCTTTGATCTTGCCCGTTTCGAAAAAATGAAATTCGTAAGCATCTTTCACGTGAGACAGGAGATCCCTTTCCGCATCGAAGGCGGAAGGTGCTTCTTTTCCCGCAGGAGCCCCTTTTTCTTGTGCAAAAGATGTATTGGAAAAAAATATAATGATTAGGCTAAAAGCCAATACCAATAAAGACTTGAAGGTCCCAGATACCATACCTGCGGTCAAATTTCGTGCAAAGATAAGCCTCCGGGGGTAAAATCGGAAATTAGAGAGACACATTTTCCTTCTCGAACTGCAGTCGATGCAGGCGTGCATAGAAGCCACCCCGCTCCATCAATTCCTCATGGGAACCTATTTCGCGGATAACCCCCTTGTCCAGAACGATGATCTTATCCGCCTTCCGGATCGTAAAGAGGCGATGCGCGATGACGATAGCCGTACGGCCGGAAATCAGGGTATCGATGGCTTGTTGGATCAGCGCCTCGGACTCGGTGTCCACGGAGGAGGTGGCTTCGTCCAGGACCAGGATATCGGGATCGAAGAGGAGGGCCCTTAAGAAGGACAGGAGCTGTCTTTGGCCCAGGGAAAGGGTATTCCCCCTTTCCATCACGTTGTAATCGTATCCTCCGGGCAGTTGGGTTATGAACTCATCCACGCCGATCAGGCGGGCGGCCTCGATCACCTGTTCCCGGCTGATTCCGGGGTTACGTAGGGTTACATTTTCCAAAATGGACCCCGAAAAAAGGAAGACGTCCTGGAGGACGATCCCGATCCGGGAGCGCAGGGCATCCAATTTGTAGTCCTCTATAGCTACATCGTCGATCTTTATGGCTCCTTTTTGAATCGTATACAGGCGGTTGAGCAGGCTGATGATCGAGGTTTTTCCGCTCCCCGTATGCCCGACGATGGCTATGGTTTCACCAGGAGCAACCGCAAAATCGACATCTTTCAATACATACTGGTCCTGCACGTAGGCAAACCAAACGTGCTCGAAGGCAATCCGTCCCGCCATCCTGGCCGGGGCAAATGTTCCGTTGTCGGGAAGGGTATCCGGGTTGTCGAGCACCTTGAACACGCGATCGCTCGATATCATACCCATTTGCAAGACGTTGAATTTATCGGCAATGACGCGTAACGGACGGAACAGCAGGTTCAGCAAGAGAACGAAAGCCACGATCTGTCCCGCCAGGCGTGCTTTATCGGGGAAAAGGGGATCGAGGGATTGGTGAGCACCGTACCAAACCAGCAACCCAAGCGACAAGGCCAGGATGATTTCCACGATTGGGAAAAAAATGGAATACGCGAAAATGGACCGGATATTGGCGTTGCGATGCTCCTTATTGATGCGCCGAAAGCGCCCGAACTCGCGCTCTTCGGCGGCGAAAGCCTGGACGACCTGCATCCCCGTGATGTGTTCCTGCACGAAGGCGTTCAGGGCCGCCACTGCATTGCGGACCCGTATGAAGGAACGGTTCACGGTTTCCTTAAAATAATAGGTCGCGATAACGAGTACCGGGAAAGGGATCAGGCACACCAGGGTCAGTCGCCAGTTCATCCAGAACATGGACACCAGTACCGCCACGATGGACAGGAGGTCTGCTACGATGGGGATCAGGCCCTCGGCAAAAATATCGTTGATGGTTTCAATGTCATTGATGGTGCGGGTCGTCAGGGTTCCTATGGGTGTCGTATCGAATTGGGCGAGGTTCAACCGGAGAATCTTGTTGAAGATGGTCACCCTCAGGTCTTTCACCACAGACTGGCCCAGCCACGCGGTGATGAATGTAAAGTAAAAGCGCAGGGCCGTTTCCAGGATGATCAGGGCTACCTGCCATTCCGTAATGGCTATGAGGAGTTTCAGCTTGTCCCCCTGGATATAGTCGTTGACCGTGATCTCGATCAGGTAGGGTCTTAATGGGGCAATGGCGGCCAGGGCAATAGCCAGGAAAATGGATAGATAAAAGCGTTTGCGGTAAGGCGCTACGAAAGTGAATACCCTTCTGAGCACACTGAAATCAAAAATCTTGCGAGCGGGTTTTTTCGAATCCATAGCTATGGACACAAAGGTAACGGATTTCGGGCGACCGCCACGGCCCCCTGCCGGCGTGGCCGGCTCAGTTGTCGCCCATTCTGATCTTGTAAGCTTTGATAAAGAGGGCGCCGAGGTTTTTGTGCGGCGGAATATAATCGCTGAACCGGTCCATCGCCTGCGCATTCCCTTTGAGCTGTTTTTCAAGCCCGGCCCAAAGCGGTATCCACTCGATATCGCGGCCCTCCAGGAGGGTATTGTTGATGGCGCGGATGATGGGCTCGTTCACGGTCTGGGTGCCCGTTTGCTTACTGGAGATGATGTGGGCGTCAGGACAAACGGTCAGTACATCCTTCAGGTTATTGTAGCCACCGCAGGATCCCAGGATAATGATGCGCGCCGAAGATGGGATCTGGGCGATGGTGTATTTGACGTGGTAGCTGTGGCCCCGGTGGATCACGATGGTGGGGTTCAGGTTTTCATCCTCCAGGTACCTGCATAGGTGCACCTGCGCAAGGGAGTCGAGGTTTTTGTCGTTATCCAGGGGCAGGTTGGCGTAGATCCAGATCGGGCGACCCTTCACCGATTTGATCGTGATCCATTCCTTGTTCTTCATAAACTTC